>NZ_CP149571.1:7500-322500 GCF_037890695.1 Aeromonas jandaei
TTATATCCATCCAAACCGATTCTCGGGATGGCAGCCATGCTCCCATATTCCGGCGAGCGGAAACAGTGATCGCGGCGCGGCTTGCGACAAGGGTCAGACCAGTCAGGGCTTTCACCGAGGGGCGACGAGGGGTAAGCTGACCGACCGGTGGACGCCTCGTCCACCTCCCAAGCACTCCTCTTGGCAACCACAGGATGTAACATGATCCGCAAAAATCCCTCCGGCCACCTGCCGGTCATCGATGAATCCGCCTATATCGACAAAACCGCCATCATCTGCGGCAAGGTGATCATCAAAGAGAATGTCTTCGTCGGCCCCTACGCGGTGATCCGCGCCGACGAGGTGGATGCCAACGGCGAGATGGAGCCCATCGTCATCGGCGCCAACTCCAACATTCAGGACGGGGTGGTGATCCACTCCAAATCCGGCGCCGCCGTCACCATCGGCGAATACACCTCCATCGCTCACCGCTCCATCGTCCACGGGCCGTGCGAAGTGGGGAACCGGGTCTTTATCGGTTTCAACAGCGTGCTGTTCAACTGCCATATCGGTGACGGCGCCGTGGTGCGTCACAACTCGGTGATCGATGGCTGCGATCTGCCGCCGGAGTTCTACGTCCCCTCCACCACCCGCATCAACCAGCAGAGCGATCTGACCCATATCCCCCGGGTTTCGGTGGATGCCGCCGAATTCTCCGAGGACGTGGCTCACACCAATATCGATCTGGTCAAAGGGTACAAGGCGCTCTCCAACGAGTTCTGATCCCTTTCTTTATTACCAGAGAACAAAACGGGCGCCGAAGCGCCCGTTGCTGTTTCTATCTCTACTTATATATGTGCGGATCAGGAGCACTTCTTCAGGCTGATATGCCAGTTGGCACCGGATTGCACCTGATGCTTGGCAGCGAAGCTGTCCATGTTCAGCGCCACCGACACCTGCAGCAGGCTGTTGAGGTAGACCAGCGGCTGCCCTTCCGGCACATCGCCAAAGCTGCTGACGTAGGGTGCCTTGCCGTCATATTTGACCGCAGAGCCTTCGCTGATCTTGATGCAGGCGGTATCCCCCTTGTTGATCCCCGCCTTGGTCAGCAGGGTATCGTCGATGTTGGTCCAGACGTTGCCGTACTGCACATCGAGGATCGGGATGGTGCCTTTGAGAGTGCCATCCTTCTCGGCTACCGCAGCCTGGTAGGGGATCTTCACCACCTCGGCAGGCAGTTTCGGGCCCACCTGCTCGTAGCTGATGACACCGGAGGCGAGCCGGGCGCCGGTGTAGGCATAGACGTCGCGACCGTGGAAGGTGTAGGACTTCTCGGAGCCCTTGAGGCGGTTGGTCTTCTCGTCGATCTGGCGCACGGTGTCGATGCCGAAGTGCTCGGCTACCAGAGTCAGGGTGCCGTTATCCGGGCTGACGATGTAGTGGCCGCTCTTGGTCTTGAGCACCACCGACTTGCGATCGGTGCCGACACCCGGATCCACCACGCTGACGAACACAGTGCCCTTGGGCCAGTACTGCAGAGTCTGATAGAGGCGGTAGGAGGCTTCCCAGATGTTGTAGGCCGGGATCTCGTGGGTCAGGTCATAGAGCGGCAGGGTGCGGTTCACCCCGAAGGCAACCCCCTTCATGGCCGAAACGGCGCCATCTTTAAGGCCAAAGTCGGTCTGGATCACCAGCGCCTCGTTGGCGGTGGCAACACTGCTGGCCAGCAGCAGAGCGAGCGCAATGGCGCGGGGAGCGGTACGAATATCCATATCTGAACTCCTGAAACGGTGGCAATGAGTGGTTAAAAACCTTCATTTGGCCATCCAGACTGCCACAACAGGAATTTATTGCAAGGTGTTAACACCAAAGTGAGCCGCCACTCGCAAAACAGAGGGGCTATGGCAGAAATTGTGCTCGCCAAAGCCGGTTGATGGCGTTATCAAAAGAGGGTTGTCACACTCGCCCTCGACAGGAGTCCCGCACCATGAATCCCGCCCCCGACACCACACTGTTACTGGAGATTGGCGAGCAGCGCAGTCAGGTCTGGCTTGGCCACGCCGATGCTCCCCTCGCCAGCTGGACGCTCGCCTTCGGCACCCGCGCCATCCAGCCCGGGCCATTTCGCCACGCGCCGCCCACCCCGCTCGAACTGGAGCGCGCCATCATGGTGGTAGAGGATGAGTTGATGCGCATCGCTCCCGAAATACCGCCCGGTCTGCCCCTCACCCTGCGCAGCGAGCCCTCGCTGGCCGAAGTGCTGGGGGATAACACCATGAGCCGGGAACTGGTGGAGCAAGCCTTTGGCCAGCTGGCCGCCATGGCTGAGGGGGATCCCCTCGCCGCCAGCCAGTTGCCGCGGGAGGGGGAGTTTGCCGCCGTGCTGCTGATCGTGCGGGAGTGGCTGCACCATCTGGCCAGCGAGCAGGTGCTGCAGGTCGAATAAGCGGCGCCGTAGTTTGCCCAAAACGGGGTGGCATATACTCAAGCTTGTCCACCCTTGCGATCCGCCACCCCGGGATCGTTCGTCTCACTCTCAGGAGAGCCTTCGGCCATGGCCTGGTATCTGATCCGACTCGACCGCCCCAGAGCCACCCTGCTGGGGCTCGCCCTGCTGGTATTGGGCGGGCTGGGTTGCGTCCTCTATTACACCTATCTCAATATCCAGCACGATATGAACCTCATCACCGCCAAGCAGAAGAACGTGTTCGACGTCTTCTATCAGCGGGCCAAGATCCTCAAGGTGGAGAACATCGCCAGCTATCTGGCACAGCACCATCCGCTCGAGCGGCGTCGGCACCGACTATCTCTATGGCTACGACCTCAAGAGCAAGGAGCGCTTTGCCGATGTCCCGCTGCAATACCCGGCGGCCAATATCCTCAACACCTTCCGTTACGCCCTCTCCTACCCGGAGGTGATCAACATCTACACCATCTGGGACGACTACCGGCTGATCGGCATGGTGGCCAACGAGCGCATCCTGCCCACCAAGCTGGGCTCTGTCCGGGTGGATCTGATGAGTTTTCGCCCCTGGTATCACTACTTCGGCTGCGCCAGCTTCAGCAAGCTCCGGCACTTCTGCAGCACCGATGAAGCTGTGGTCTCAGATATCGAGGTAGACAGCTTCAGCCTGCGCAACACCATAGTGATGTACTTCCCCTTCACCTATCAGCTGGGGCGCGGCGGCTACAAATACGGCCTGCTGGCCATCGACATCGCGGTAGATGAAGCCTTCAACGAGGTGCTGCGCCCCTTTCGAAATCTCAACCCGACCCGCACCGCCATCGCCTTCGATGCCGCCGAGCCGTGCCGCGCCTTTCATCTCTGCCTCAACAAACCCTTTATGCAGACCAAGAGCGGCGCCGTGCTCTATCTCAAGTGGTCCTACTCCTGGCTCGACTTCATCAAGCTGGCGCTCCACAGCGCGGCCTTCAAGGTCTACATCATCATCATTCTGCTGGCGATGGTGGCGTGGAAGCAGCTCTACCAGCGGCTGCGCACCCTGGCCCACACCGATCACCTGACCCAGCTGCCGCGGCGCGACATCCTCAACCGCACCATGCTGCACGAGCACGACTACCTGATGATCCTCGACATCGACAACTTCAAGTCGATCAACGACACCTATGGCCACGGTATTGGCGATCAGGCGCTGGTCGCCTTTTCCCGCCACCTCAGGAGCAATATCCGCAAGGTGGACAGCGCCATCCGCTGGGGCGGCGAGGAGTTCATCGTGCTGTTCAAGGGGATGGACGATGACGAGATGATGCGCCACTCCGCCGCCCGGCTGCTGGCCCGCCCCCTCACCATTGCCGAGCTGCCCGACCCCATCACCTTCTCGGCCGGGGTGATCCGCATTCGCGACTACCTGTCGGTGGCCGAGGCGGTGCATCTGGCCGACGAGCTGCTCTATCACGTCAAGCAGCAGGGCAAACACAATATCGCCAGCTACGATGGCCAGCAGATCCACCTGATCCGCAACCCCGACGCCGAAACCACCAGCTAAGCTGGCCCGCCTTCTGCCACTCCCCCTCTATCTGTTACCATCGCGGCCACGATCACTCACTGCATCGTGGCCGCAGGCCGCGATAACCCCGACTGGTGCCCCTATGTCCACAGCCTCCTTTGCCGAACTGGCCCTCTCCCCCCGCTTGCAGCAGACCCTGACCGAACTGGGCTATGCCGCGCCGACTCCGGTGCAGGCCAGCGCCATCCCCGTCATTCTGGCGGGGCGCGATCTGATGGCGGGCGCCCAGACCGGCACCGGCAAGACCGCCGCCTTTGTGCTGCCGCTGCTGGAGCAGCTGCTGCAACAGCCACAGGCAGAGACCCGCCCGATCCGCGCGCTGGTGCTGGTACCGACCCGCGAGCTGGCGGTGCAGGTCGCCGAGAGTGTCGCGCGCTACGGTCAGGGGACAGGCCTCACCAGCACGCAAGTCTATGGCGGGGTGAGCATCGCGGCGCAGGTAGCGGCGCTTCAAGCCGGGGTGGATATTCTGATCGCCACCCCGGGCCGCCTGCTTGACCATCTGCGGCAGGGGGCGTTGAGTCTGGCGGCGCTGCGCCATCTGGTGTTTGACGAGGCTGACCGCATGCTCGACATGGGCTTTATGGACGAGATCAAGGCGCTGCTCAAACAGATCCCGGCGGATCGCCAGACCCTGCTCTTCTCCGCCACCTGCGACGACAACCTGTTTGCCTTGAGCAAGGTGCTGCTGCGCGACCCGGCGCTTATCGAGGTGGCACCGCGCAACACCACGGCAGCCGAGGTGGAGCAGCGGGTTTATACGGTGGACAGCGATCGCAAGCTGGCACTGGTCGAACATATGCTGAAAGTGAAGGGGTGGGCACCGGCCCTCATCTTCAGCCGCACCCGGCAGGGGGCCGATAAACTGGCCCAGCAGCTTGGCAAGGCGGGCATCAATGCGCTCGCCTTCCACGGCGACCTGTCGCAAAGCGCGCGGGAGAAGGTGCTGCTGGAGTTTCGCGCCGGTACCCTGCAGGCGCTGGTCGCCACCGACGTGGCGGCCCGCGGCCTCGATATCACGGATCTCAACTACGTGATTAACCTCGAATTCCCGTTTGTGGCCGAGGATTACGTCCACCGTATCGGTCGCACCGGTCGCGCTGGCAACAAGGGGCTCGCCATTACCCTGTTCAGCCCGGAAGATGCGCCGCTGCTGGAGAAGGTGGAAGCGGTGCTCGACACCCGTTTGCCCCAGCAGTGGTTCCCCGGCTTTGAGCCGGATCTCACCCGCTTCGAGCCCGAGCCGCGCCGCAACAGCAAGGCGGCCCAGAAACAGCGTGCCAGAAAGCAGGCCCTCGCTGGCAACAAGGGTGGCAAGGGGCGGCGCTAACGGCCCGCGCCAATCCCTTCCAACCCATCCTTGCAAACCCATCCCTGCAAACCGGAACAAGCCCCTGTGCGGCCGGTTTTGCCGCCGTGCGGGGGCGCAGCGGCAAACGGGCTCACTATAAGCAGGATTTATGGGTTTTCCCGAAATGCCCCAACTCCAGCTTATACCGATGTCCGCCACGCTCCGTCTGCCATAAAGGGGTAACAGCAGGGCTGCGAGCCCCATAAAAAGAGAACGCCCGATCCCGGGCGTTTTGCTGTTCACCACTTTTGATTGCCTGCCGGTTGCCCCGCACCACCCCATCTCCACAAGACCAAAGACGCCGAAATAACCGGCTGCAATTAATCGAAAGCTCAATTTGATGCAATTGATGGATTTGGCATCCATCAATACCCCTTTTATAGTAGGGGGGCTGAAGCGGCCTCAATCGCTCCCTCCCCACTCATTCCGGACAGGAATCTTATGAAAAAACTCACTCTCGCCCAGCTCGCCGCACTCGTGACCGTGCTGCTGGCTATCGTCTGCTGGCAGCTGCCAGCCCCGGCTGGACTGGCACCGGCGGCCTACCACACCGCCATTCTGTTTATCGCCACCATTCTGGTCATCGTCACCAACATAGCGCCGACCGGCTATATCGCCATCCTCTCCCTTGGGCTCTACGCCGTGCTCCATGCCGGCGGCGAAGCGACCCCCAAGGCGGCCATCGAAGGGGCGCTGGTCGACTTCAACCACCCGCTGATCTGGCTTATCGTCATCGCCTTCATGATTGCCAGCGCCTTTGCCAAGACCGGCCTTGGCAAGCGGATCGCCCTGCTGCTGCTCAGCCGCTTCGGCCAGTCCACCCTGCGCTCCGCCTACTGTCTGGCGGTTGCCGACTTTATTCTGGCCCCCGCCACCCCGAGCAACACGGCTCGCGCCGCCATCGTCGCCCCCATTGCCGACTCGCTGGCCAAGACCATCAACAAGGATGACCGCAAGCTGGGGCAGTTCCTGCTCTCCAGCGTCAGCGCCATGAACGACGCCTCGGCGGTCGCCTTCAGCACCGGCTTTGCCGGCAATCTGGCGCTGGTCGGCATTGCCGCCAGCGTCGCCGGGCTGACGGTCGGCTTTCGCGAATGGGCGCTCTATCTGCTGCCGCCCGCCATCGGTCTGCTGCTGATCATGCCGCTGGTGCTCTATATGGTGATCCGCCCAGAGACCCGCGACACGCCGGATGCCCCCCGCTTCGCCCGCGAGGAGCTGGCCAAAATGGGCCCCCTCTCCCGCCATGAGAAGAGCCTGCTCGGGGTCTTTGTCGGTCTGGTGGTGCTCTGGGTCGGCGGCAGCAATCTGGGGCTGGATGCCACCACGGTCGCCTTTCTCGGTCTGGCCGCCCTGCTGCTGCTCGGCGTGCTGAACTGGAACGATGTGAAGGGCAACAGCGCCGCCTTCGATACCCTGATCTGGTTCAGCGTGCTGATGGGGATGGCCGACAACCTGAAACGGGTCGGCTTTACCGGCTGGCTGGGGGATGAACTCTCCGGCTTTATGCACAGCACCCTGGGCGGGCTCGGCACCATACCCATGCTGCTGGTGGTGATGGTGCTCTACCTCTTTACCTCCTACGCCTTCGCCTCGGCCACCGCCAAGGTGGTGGCGCTGGCGCCGGTGATTGCCGGGGCCCTGCTGGCGGTCGGCGTGCCTGCCGAGCTCGCCATCTTCAGCATCGCCGCCATCACCAACGTCGGCTGCAACCTCGCCACTTACTCCCACGCCCGCATCCCGCTGCTGATGGGGATGGGCTATCACACCAGCGCGGAGTGGATGCGTATCGGTCTGGTGATCGCCATCGTGGGCTTTGCCGTGGTGATGAGCATCGGCCTCACCTGGTGGCAGTGGCTGATCTGATAGCAAAAGGGCCCGTAACGGGCCCTTTTGCATGGCTGTGCAGCGTTCTATACCGGCGCTGCGCTTGCCACAAGCTGCGGCATTTTAAAAAACAGCGCGTATCAGCTCTGGGGCGCCGCCTTGATCAGCTCCTCGTAGTGATCAATCAGCTCGGGGCCGTGCAGCGGTGAGTCGTGACCGCCGATCACCGTCTTGATCGGCAACTTCATCGCCTTGAGCCGCTCGATGGTCTGCGGATACTCCTTCACATTGGCAAAGCTCAGGTTGCCCAGCTTCTCCTTGAGGATGCAGTTGCCATAGAGCACCTGCTCGTCGGGGAAGTAGACAAAGATGCCGTCCGGCGTGTGGGCCGGGCCCGCATAGAAGGCACGCACCTTGCCATCTTGCAGCTTGAAGTCGCCATCGTGCACCACGTTCGGCAGCACCAGCGGCAGATCCGGGTACTCCGGCAGCCCCTTGCGGGTAAAGGCAACAATCTCGGCCCAGTCGCTCTTCATCAGATCCCGGGTCTGGCGCGTCGCCACCACCTTGGCCCCGATGGACTTCCAGTAGGCGTTACCGCCCGCCCGATCGGTGTGGTAGTTGGTGTTGATCACCTCCAGCACCGGCTTGCTGCTGACCCGTTTGATCAGCTTGTGCAACTCGCGGGCGGTATCCGGCGTCCAGGTCGCCCCCACCGCAGTCACCCCCTTGGCCCCGAAATAGACCATGGAGTTCTCTTTGACGTAGTAGTTATCCTCCACCACATAGACAGGGCCGCTCACCTGCTTGAGGGAGATCCCCGCCGCCCGCACGCTGCCGCCCCAAAAACTCGCCATCAGCACCACGGCTCCGGCCAATCCGCATTTCATCCAACCTTTCATCATCTTGCTCCCTCGAACCAACCGCCCCCTCGCCACCCCTGTGGCAAGCCGGGCCTTTTAAGCAGTGAGCAGAAGATACGGGGGATTTGTGAGGGGAAAATGAGGTTGTGTGAAGAGAAGGTGAAGTCTGAGGGAAGCCAGGGGAAAGTCCGGAAAAATCGGCAGCAACCTCCTATTCGCGAACGTCCGAATACGCTGCGCGATTCGAACCTGCAACACAGATAGCGACCCCTCACCCTAACCCTCTCCCGAGGGAGAGGGGATGGCCTGTGCCAATTCCAAACTCCCATCCCCACCCGTACCTCGCACGTAAAGCACAGTCAGCTTAACCGTTTTGCTCCCTTCTCCCACTCTTGATCACAGACAAGGGGAGAAGGGCCGGGGATGAGGGGGAGGTAACAATATGCCACATCATGTAGGGTCGATTAGCGCAGCGTAATCGTCCGTTTACCGCGAATAGCCTGATAGCAAGAGAAACAGGAAATCCTGAGCACCTACAGCCTCGCAGCGACCGTCCTAATATGCTGTGCTATTCGAATTATACAATCGTCATCACCAACAAAACACTCAAATGAGGCCTTCCAATAGATATAATCTGGCATTATTTCATTCACGAATAGTTATTTACCGAGATGTAAGCTTATGGCCAGAACTGCAAGATGGAAAAAAATCGACTTTAGTGACAATGTTTATGTTACAGAACTAAGTTCATGGAAATATTTTTCTGACTTTGTGAATAAAGAATTACTTGACTATACCACTTATGTATACAGAGGCCATGCTGTTTCAGCATGGAAATTAGAGCCCACACTAGACAGGATAATAAATAGCCCAACATCAGTCAAAAGAGATGAACATTTGACGCGATTTAAACTCGAAACAAGAGGAAGACGCCGGTCCAAACCCAGCGATATTGAAAGAAGAAAATGATTGGTGGGCCTTGGGCCAGCACCATGGATTAGCGACCCCCTTACTTGATTGGACCGAATCACCTTTTGTTGCACTGTTCTTTGCCATGAGCAATGCAATTGAGCTCAATAGTAAAGAAGTTACCGTTTATGCGCTGTCACAGGCAGCGATCAACGCAAAAAACAAAATGATAAATAAAAACAATGACATTGAGCTAATAAACAAGCAAAAACCAACAGTGAAGATTGTAAGACCTTTGAGTGATGAAAATAGCCGACTTGTAAGTCAAAGAGGGTTGTTTACAAGGGGACCTAATAATATTGATCTAGAGTCATGGATTCGCAATCACAAAGTTTCTGGTCGAGAGAGGCGCATGGACCTTATGAAAATAAACATTCCTGTTGCAGAACAAGATATCAATCATGCTTTGCGATACCTTAATAGAATGAATATAAATAACTCTACACTTTTCCCTGATTTATCTGGCGCTTCAGAATATTGTAATTTACACCTAAAGATATCGAGCTATTAATCTTTATTTATATTGCAACAACCGCATATAAAAAATAATACAATCGATCTTATAAGGAAACAATTAAGTTATTACGCCGAAAAAAAAACCACCCGCATATCGGGTGGTCTTTTCATTATCTCAGAATGAACCCGAGATATTTAACTCACAACAGTAATCAAACCAACGGCGGCGTCCGTGGCGGCACCATACGCTTGCTGCCGGTGGACTCGAAGGCCGAGGCGAAGCGCAGCAGGTTGTTGTCGTCATAGGCGCGACCGGCGAAGGTCAGCCCCACCGGCATACCGATATCGGCCATCACGCCCATGGGGACGGTAACGGTCGGCACGCCGAGGTGGCGAATGGCGAGGTTGCCGTTGGCAACCCAGATGCCGTTGCTCCAGGCGATATCGGCGGAGGCCGGATTCACATCCGCATCAGCCGGGGCGACGTCGGCGACGGTGGGGAACAGCACGGCGTCGAGCTTGAGCCCGTCCATCCACTCCTCCAGGTCCAGCTTGCGAGTCTTCTCCAGACCGCGCAGGCCGTCCGGCACAGTGGGGATCTCGTCAAAGCGCTTGATGCCGCGCTTGGCCATATTGACGTACTCGTCCATGCCCGCCGCCAGATCGCCCTCGCGGTTCGGCAGGGTGCCCGGATCGTGGGGGAAGATCTTCGGCCCATCGACATCGGCCAGCTTGTTGAGCTTGGGATCGCCATTGGCGCGCAGGAAGTCGTCGAACGCCCAGCCGGAGAGCTCCCACAACTCGTCGTTGAGAAACTCCGGGCTCACGATGCCGCGATTGAACACGGTCGGCGCGCCGGGTCTGTCCCCTTCGCAGTTGGAAACCAGCGGGAAGTCCACTTCGATGACTTCGGCGCCAGCGGCTTCCAGCGCCTTGCGCGCATCTTCCCAGAGGGCGATCACGGTCTCGCGGGTATGGATGCGCTGACCGGTCGGGCCGCCGATGCCGGGGTTTTCGCTGGTGCCGGCCAGTTCATCCTTGTTGATAAACATGCGCGGCACACCGAGGCGCTTGCCCTTGAGGGCATCTGGCTTGGCAGCCAGATCCAGATAGGAAGCCGGACGCACTTCGGAGGCCTTGGGCAGCTGCACCCAGGGCTGCAGGCGCCACAGATCGCCACGGGTGTCGGCATCGTCGGCGACCACTACGTCGAGCACTTCCAACAGATCGGCCATGGTGCGGGCATAGGGCACCACCACATCCATGGTCGGAGTCAGCGGCCAGTTGCCACGCACCGAGATGACGCCACGGGACGGGGTGTAGGCGCACAGACCGTTGTTGGAGGCAGGGCCACGGCCGCTCGACCAGGTCTCTTCGGCCAGACCAAAGGCGGAGAAGCTGGCGGCGGTGGCGGTACCGGCGCCGTTGGAGGAGCCGGAGGCAAACGGCGCGGTCAGGTAGTCGGCGTTGTAGGGGCTCTCGGCACGGCCATAGACGCCGCGCTGCATGCCGCCATTGGCCATCGGCGGCATATTGGTTTTGCCAAGGCAGATGGCACCGGCGGCACGCAGGCGCTCAACGGTAAAGGCATCGCGCTGGGCCACCAGATCCTTGAAGGCCGGGCTGCCGGAGGCGGCGGTCAGCCCCTTGACCAGATAGCTGTCTTTGGCGGTGTAGGGGATGCCGTCGAGCGGGCTCAGGGTCTCGCCACGGGCGCGGCGGGCATCGGAAGCCTCGGCCTCTTTCAGCGCATCGGGATTGGCGACCACCACGGCGTTGAGTTTGGTGGCAGTCTCGGGGCCGTTGTAGGCCTCGATCCGGGCCAGATAGGCCTTGACCAGTTCGACCGCTGTGGTGCGGCCTGATTCGAGCGCGGCACGCAGCTCGGCAATGGAAACCTCGGTCACTTCGATCATTTTGATCTCCTGTAAAAGGGTGACTGTTTGTCATGATGATCGCCGCATCAGCGCCGGCGACCATCACACCATCAAGAGAGAAAACCCCACGGCGTGGGGTTTGGAATACTCACCGGAACCGGTTCTTATTTGCCGGAGGGAATCTGCTGGGTAATGCAGTGAATATTGCCACCGCCCAGCAGGATCTCGCGGGCCGGTACGCCGACCACGGAGTGATCCGGGAAGATCTCTTCCAGAATACGCTGGGCTTCGCCATCGGTGGCGGCATCCAGCAGCGGATAGACGATGCGATCGTTGGTGATGAGGAAGTTCACGTAGGAACCGGCCAGACGGCCTTCTGCCTCGCGCGGCACGCCGGTACCGCTCTCGACGCCGGCAGACTCCTCTTCAGTGCAGAACAGCGGGCCCGGCTGGGGCAGCTTCCACACTTTCAGCTTGCGACCCTTGGCATCGACCGCCGCTTCCAGCACCTTGAGGGCGGCCACGGAGCGGGCGTACTGGGGATCGTTCTGATCGTCAGTCCAGTGCAGGGCCACTTCACCCGGACGGACGAAGCAGCACATGTTGTCGATGTGGCCGTCGGTTTCGTCCATGTAAACGCCTTCGTCCAGCCAGATAAAGCTGGTGACGCCCAGATAGTCGCGCAGGTGAGCTTCGATCTGCTCTTTGGTCAGGTGCGGGTTGCGGTTTTCGTTGAGCAGGCACTCGGCGGTGGTCAGGCAGGTACCTTCGCCATCCACGTGGATGGAGCCCCCTTCCAGAATCAGCGGCGCATCGTAGCGAGCCATCTCGTGTTGGGTCAGCATCTGGGCTGCCACTTCCTCATCCTGATTCCACGGGTAGTAGAGACCGCCCTTGTGACCCCCCCAGGCGTTGAAGCCCCAATCCACGCCACGGCACTCGCCGGCAGCGTTGGTAACGATGGTCGGGCCGGTATCGCGGGCCCAGCAGTCATCGCTGTCCATTTCGACCAGGGTGACGTGAGCGGGCATGATGGCGCGGGCCTGCTCCATAAACTGGGCCGGTACACCCATAAAGACCGGGGTGGCACCACCGATGGCATCGGCCACCTTGGCGAAGGTCTCTTGCGCGAAGCGACCGGCTACGCGCCAGTTGTCCGGGCGAAACGGCCAGATCATCCAGACGGCCTGCTGGTGCGCCCACTCGGCGGGCATGGTGAAGCCGTCGGCGGCCGGCGTGGAGTTAATGGTCTTGATGCTCATCGCAAGGCTCCTTGCATGGATTGAGACCCCGCAGGCGTGAAAACGCGGCGCGGGGATCCTGGAAAAATAAGAGTGGGTCGCAGATTAAGACGTTGCGCCCCCATCCATCAAATGAATAGGATGGATTGTCCCATAAACACGGCGAATAATCCCCCCCATGAAACTGCACCAGCTCGACCTCAATCTGCTGCTCGCGTTTGACGCCCTGATGACGCAGGGCAGCGTCACCCGCGCCGCCGAAGCCCTCTTTATCAGCCAGCCCGCCATGAGCCACTCCCTTAACCGGCTGCGCACCTTTCTCGGCGACCCGCTTTTGGTACGCACCCCGCAGGGGATGCTGCCGACCCCGCGCGCCCAGCGGCTGCATCTCGGGGTGCAGCAGGCGCTGCGGCTGCTGGAGCAGCAGCTCACCGAGGAAGAAGAGTTCGAGCCGAGCCAGTCGAAGCGGCGCTTCGTGCTCTGCACCACCGATTACGTGGAGTGCGTGCTGATCCCGCCGCTTATTCAGCGGCTCAGACGGATGGCGCCGGGGGTCACCATCGAGATCCGCATCCTGCGCGACACCCTGCCCGAAGCCGAGCTGGCAAGCGGCGAGATCGATCTGGTGCTGGGGTTTGACGAGTACATGCAGGTGCCGGGGTATCTCGGCAAGGAGACCTGGCTCACCGAACCGCTGGCCGGACTGGTGCGCGCCGATCTGCCCATTGCCAAATCGACCCCCGCCGGCGCCGAGGATGACCCCTCCCAGTGGCAGGAGCGCATCACCCTGCAGCAGCTTATCGCCATGCCCCATGTGTTCCACTCGCCCCTTGGCACCTCGGAGGCAAGCCTCGACCGCTATCTGAAAAGTCAGGGCTTTAGCCGCACCATCTCGGTCAACAGCCAGAGCTATATGTCCGCCGCCGCCATCGTCAGCCAGAGCGATCACCTCTTGGTGCTGCCCAGCATGGTGGCCGAGCTGCTCGCCACCCACTGGCCGCTGAAAAGCCTGCCGCTGCCCGAAGACGTGCCGGATTATCACCTCAACTGCGTCTGGCACCCCGTGCACGCCCAGCAACCTGCTCTGGTGTGGCTGAAAGATTTGATGAAAGAGCTGGTGGGGCCGAGGTAAGGCCGCGGCGTCTGGCATCAAAGGTTGATGGAAAAGCCGAGGAAGGGCTGAGACCAGAAACAACAGTGGCTCCCGAGGGAGCCACTGTTGTTTCTGCGGTATCGCGTTACGCCCGCAGGGCCCGCATCAGCTGGGCGACCACGTCGTCGAGCAGGGGGCGATCGGGACGGCACTGGGCGAAGGTGATAAGCCCCTGCAGGTTGATCAGCAGCAGGGCTGTCAGAGTGCGGATATCCCGATCCGGCGCCAGCTCACCGCACTGCTGCGCCTGCGTCAGCAGATCCGCCAGCTCCTGCTCCAGCTCGCCGTAGATCCCCTTGACCCGCTGGGTCAGCTCTTCGTCCTGTTCGCTCAGCTCCATCATGGTGCGGGTCACCAGACAGGTGCCGCAGAGCGCCTCGGTCACCACCTGATCGAGATAGGCAGCCAGACCGACCAGCGGGCTCGGGTTGTCGAGCAGGGAGCGGCGCAGGGCTCGCTTGCTCTCCACATAGTGATCGACAGCCGCCAGCAGCAGGCCGCGCTTGTTGCCAAAGGCGCCGTAGATGCTGCCCGGGTGCAGGCCGGTGGCAGCCACCAGCTCCTGCATGGTGGTCTTGGCGTACCCCTTGGCGCGAAACGCCTCCATGGCATTTCGTAGCACCTCGTCACGATCAAACTCGGCAATGCGCATGGCTCCTCCCGTCGGAAATGGTTCGTTGCCACGGCGCAAAAAGAGCCGCTGGCAACGCGCGCTGGAAAAGGTCGGCAAGTGTACCCCACTCGCAGGTCGGGGCCAACCATCTTGAACGCACATTCAAAAAAGACTTGCGTCGGAACAAAAAAACGTCTTGAATGCACGTTCAAGAATAACCCGTTCAGGACACACTATCATGAATACCCTGTTTCAGCCGTATCGCCTTAATGAGACTCTGACCCTGGCCAACCGCTTCATGATGGCCCCGCTCACCCGCTGCATGGCAGGCCCCGGTCTGGTGCCGACCGAGCAGATGGCTGCCTATTATGCTCGCCGTGCCGACATCGGCCTGATTGTCTCCGAAGCCGTCATCATCCGCCCCGATGCGCAGGGCTATCCCAATACCCCGGGCCTCTTCACCCAGGCTCAGATCGATGGCTGGAAGAGAGTGACCAGCGCCGTACACGCCAAGGGCGGCAAGATCTTCGCCCAGCTGTGGCACGTCGGCCGCCTCTCCCACCCCTTCTTCCATCAGGCGGAAGTGCTGGCGCCCTCTGCCGTGGCGCACGAGGGCACTGTGCCCCGCATGCGCGAGCTGACCTATCAGGTGCCACGTGCCCTGACCGAAGCCGAAATCGCCCAGCTGGTGCAGGATTACGCGACAGCCGCAGCCAACGCCATTGAGGCGGGCTTTGACGGGGTAGAGATCCACGGTGCCAACGGCTACCTGATCGACCAGTTCCTGCACCACTCCACCAACCTGCGCACCGACAACTACGGTGGCTGCCCGGAAAATATGAGCCGCTTCGCGCTGGAAGTGGTCGATGCCATCAGCGCCCGCATCGGCGGTGATCGGGTTGGTATTCGCCTCTCCCCGGGTGCCTATGTCCATCTGGCGGGCAGCCCGGAAGATCGCGCCGTGTTCGACTATCTGCTGGGCAAGCTCAACGATCGCCCGCTGGCCTATATCCACCTCGGCATCTTCGATGACAACCTCACCTTCGATTATCTGGGTGGCCGCGCCTCCGACTATCTGCGCGCCCACTACAAGGGCAATCTGGTCGGGGTGGGCAACTACGACGCCGAGCGCGCCGCAGCAGCCATCGAGGCCAACCGCTTCGATCTGGTGGCCATCGGCCGTCCGCTTATCGCCAACCCGGACTACCTCACCAAGGTGAAGAAGGGCGAAGCGCTGGTGCCCTACGCCGACACCATGCTGGCCGAGCTGGTCTAACCGCATCGGTATCGCCAGACGACCGGCAATAAAAAACGAGGGGAGCAGTTGCTCCCCTCGTGCTATCTGGCTGATACGCTGATCAGCTGGTGCAGACTTAATTGGTGCGGAAGAGGGCCTCGATGGAGAGCCCCTGGCTCAGCAGGATCTCCCGCAGACGGCGCAGCCCCTCGACCTGGATCTGGCGCACCCGCTCGCGGGTCAGGCCAATCTCGGCCCCCACATCCTCAAGGGTGGCGGGCTCGTAACCCAGCAAACCGAAACGACGAGCCAGCACTTCCCGCTGTTTGGGATTGAGCTCCTCCAGCCAGTGCACAATGCTGCTGCGCATATCATCTTCCTGTGACTCCAGCTCCGGCCCCATGCCGCGCTCGTCGGAGAGCACATCCAGCAGCGCCTTGTCGCGATCGCCACCGATGGGGGTATCCACCGAGGTGATCTTCTCGTTGAGCTTGAGCATGCGGTTCACATTGTCCACCGAGCAATCGAGTGCCTGGGCGATATCCTCGGCGGTCGGCTCGTGATCGAGACGGTGAGAGAGTTCACGCGCGGTGCGCAGGTAAACGTTTAACTCCTTGACCACATGAATGGGCAGCCGGATGGTGCGGGTCTGGTTCATGATGGCCCGCTCGATGGTCTGGCGGATCCACCAGGTGGCATAGGTGGAGAAACGGAAGCCGCGCTCGGGGTCGAACTTCTCGACCGCGCGGATAAGACCGAGGTTACCCTCTTCGATGAGATCCAGCAGCACCAGGCCGCGGTTGTTGTAACGACGGGCGATTTTGACCACCAGTCGCAGGTTGGACTCGATCATGCGCTTGCGGGCTGCTTTGTCACCCCGCAAGGCACGACGGGCGTAATAGACTTCTTCTTCGGCAGTGAGGAGGGGGGAGAAGCCAATCTCCCCCAGATAGAGCTGGGTGGCATCCATCACCTTGTTCAGTTCCGGTGCCAGCAATTCATCGGAGATGGTCTCTTCCGCCTCGGCGGCCACCTCCTCCAGCTCTTCTACCTCTTCGTGAGACTCGGGGTCAGCGTCAAACTCTAACTCTGCATCCTGCATTACCAGTTGTTCTTGGCTCATGGTGTGTCTCCCTGACGTTACCAGAGTAAGACGGTCTCTCTGGGGTTAACGCTTTGGCAAATAGCTCATCGGATTGATCGACTTGCCTCTGTACCGGATCTCGAAATGCAATCGCACATCCGGCGCGTCCGTGCTACCCATGTTGGCAATGACCGAGCCCCCCTTGACGCTGTCCCCTTCCTTCACCCGCAACTCGTCGTTGTGTGCATAGGCGGAGAGATAGTCATCATCATGCTTGAGGATGATCAGCTTGCCGTACCCCCTTAAAGCACTGCCAGCGTATACGACCTTACCGCTGCTGGCGGCGTAGACGGGTTGCCCCTTCTGGCCGGCTATGTCGATACCCTTGTTACCCTGTTCTGCAACAGAGAACCCCTCGACGATCCGGCCTTTTGCGGGCCAGTGCCAGGAGAGTCTCGACTGGGAGTTGTCTGTTTTTTGTTCTTTGACCTGAGCGTATTCCTTCGGTGCCTCCGCAGCAACGGATTTCTGCGAGATGAATGGCGTGGTCTGACCAGATCCACTCGATTCTGCCAATGGACGCGGGCCACTGCTCGGTCGGGTCGTGGTGGTCTGCACCGGAACCGGCGTCACCGGGCGGGTTGCGGCTACCATCTGGGTGCTGCTGCCGCCAGCAGACTGGACGTTGAGCACCTGACCCGGCTGCAGGGCGTAGGGGGCACTCAGGTTGTTGCTCTGGGCCAGCGCCTGCGGCGTCATGCCGAACTGGCGGCCGATGCTGCTCAGGGTATCGCCGCGACGCACCTCATAGGTGCCGGAGCTGCGGCTGCTGCTTACGCTGGCGCTGGAGCCATCGAGTCGCAAGCGCTGCCCCGGATAGATGTTATAGGGCGGGCTGATGTTGTTGAGGCTGGCCAGCGACGGCACGTCGTTACCGGAGTTGAAGGCGATGGAATAGAGGGTGTCGCCCCGCTTCACCACATAGCTGTTGCCCTGAATGGGGGCACTGACCTGAGCGCCGGCCTGACGGGTCGGGATGGTCGAGACGAAGGGGCCATCACCCAGCCCCTCAACCGGAGCGGCATTTTTACTGGAGGAACAGGCAAGCAGCAGCCATGAAAGAACGACGACACTGCTTCCCTGCCAAATACGCGAACGCATAGCGGATCCTTAACGACTAAACCAGAAATAGGCCACGACGGCCAGACCAATACAGAGCCAACCGAGCACATCTACGTAGTGCATCAGTTTGCGTTCCATCTTCTCGCCACCCCAGCGCATCAAACCTGCCACCAGGAAAAAGCGCAAACCGCGGCCGATAAGGGAGGTGATGATGAAGGGCAACAGAGCCATTTGCAACAGCCCAGCCGTCACGGTAAAGACCTTGTAGGGGATCGGGGTGAAGCTGGCGATAAAAATGACCCAGATGCCCCACTGCTCGAACCAGTGGCGAGCGATGGCGATCTTGCCCTCATAACCGACGGAAGCCACCAGCGGCTGCACTACCGGATCCCACAGCGCGTAGCCAAGGGCATAGCCAAACAGCGCACCCAGCACCGAGAACACGGTGGCCAGCGTGGCGTAGTGCCACGCCTTGTGCGGCTTGCCGAGCGCCATCGGCGCCAGCATCACGTCAACCGGGATGGGCCAGAAGACCGATTCGATAAAGGCGGTGATGGAGAGATACCAGGGGGCGTATTTGTGGCGCGCCCACTGCATTACCAGTACATACAAACGGGAAAACAACTTCACTCAACATCTCCGTCGATCAGGGGAACAAAACGCACCGGTTCCAGAATTCGGCTGGTCAGCTGGGAGCCGGAGCGTTCAATCAGTTGCAGGGTCTGCTGGCTGTCGCCCACCGGCAACACCAGCCGACCGCCATCGGCCAGCTGATCGGTGAGCGCCGTCGGGATCTCGCTCGCCGCCGCCGTCACCAGAATGGCATCGTAAGGCCCCTTGTTGGGCCATCCCAGCCAGCCATTACCGTGCTTGGCCGAGACATTGTGCAGATCAAGCTGGCGCAGCCGGCGTCTTGCCTGGAACTGCAGCGACTTGATCCGCTCCACGGTATAAACGTGCTCCACCAGATGGGCGAGGATCGCCGTCTGGTAACCGGAGCCAGTGCCAATCTCCAGCACGTGGGCCGGATCATTTTGCATCAGCAGCTCGGTCATTCGCGCCACCATGTAGGGCTGCGAAATGGTCTGGCCATGGCCGATGGGCAAGGCGGTGTTGTCCCACGCCTTGTGGGCCATGGCCTCATCCACGAATAGCTGGCGCGGCACTTTCGCGATGGTCGCCAGTACGCGAAAATCGCGAATATCCTGCGCAATGAGCTGATTTAACAGGCGCTGTACTATCACACCCTCATCCCTGCAGATCTAACCAGGCCCCCAGACCAGCGAGACTGTCATAGGCAGTCATGTCAATGGTCAGGGGAGTTATCGAGACATAACCCTGCTCGATGGCAGCAAAGTCGGTTCCTTCTCCTGCATCCTGCTTGTCGCCGGGAGGGCCAATCCAGTAGATGGGCTGACCGCGGGGATCCTCGGTGCGGATCACCGACTCCGCCCGATGGCGATTGCCAAGGCGGGTCACTCTGATCCCCCGGATCTGCTCAAGCGGCAGGTCAGGTACGTTCACATTGAGGATCTGATCCGCTGGCAGGGGGTGCTTCATCAACCCCTTCACCAGCAGGGCCGCATAGTGAGCCGCCGTGGCGAAATGGGTCTTGCCCACCAGCGAGATGGCGAGGGAGGGGTAGCCAAGGTGGCGCCCTTCGGTCGCAGCCGCCACCGTGCCGGAGTAGATGACATCATCCCCCAGATTCGCACCGTGGTTGATGCCGGCCACCACCATGTCAGGCTCGGGGCGCACCAGCTCGTTGACCGCGAGGTGGACGCAGTCAGTCGGCGTCCCCTTCACCGCATGATAACCGGTTTCGCTGATGCGGGTGACCCGCAGCGGCACCTCCAGCGTCAGGGAGTGACTCGCGCCGCTGCGGTTGCGATCCGGTGCCACCACCACGACCTCGCCGCAGGCGCGCAACGCCTCGCTGAGGGCACGGATGCCCTCGGCATGCACACCATCGTCATTACTGACCAGAATTCGCATCGGTTTGATTCCTGAAACCGTGATCGGCCTCTTCGGCCTGCATTAACTCGCGCACCACGCTGGTAGCAAAGGCGCCCGCCGGCAGGAAGAAGGAGAGAGTCAGCACATCTCCTTCCAGTTGCCAGCTCATCTGCTCCGGCTTGAGCAGCAGCGGGCGGCGATCCTGATCCAGCCCCGCTTTCTCCAGGCCGTCACACCAGTCACTGTAAGCCGCCAGTACGCCCTGCTCGAACTCGGCAGCGGCCCCCTGGCTGGCCAGCCGGCCACGCCCCCACTGGGGCGCGGTGAGCTGCACGTCGCCGGAGGCGAGACGCGCTTCCAGCTCGGGGGTCACGCTCTCTTCACTGAAGATGGAGTGGCTGCCCTTGAGCATCACGCAGTCACCGGCCAGCAGCTGATGGGCCAGCCCCTGCTCGATACGGGCGCTGACGATGGCATTGAACAGCATGCTGCGCGCGGCGGAGAGGTAGAGAGAGCGCTTGTTGCGATCCTTGATCCGCTTGCCGGCAAACATCGCCTTGGCCGCTTCCAGGTTGTTGCCTTCACGGCCGAAACGCTGCTCGCCATAGTAGTTGGGCACGCCCTGGGCGGCGATGGCCTGCAGGCGGGACTCCAGCCCGTCGGCCTGCTCCAGACCGGTGAGACGCAGGGTGAAGTGGTTGCCCTTGAGGTAACCGACCCGCAGCTTCTTGTTGTGGCGCTTCACCTCCAGGATCCGGATGCTGTCGCTCTCAATGACGGAGAGGTCCGGCTCGGCCTTGCCCGGCAGGTGAATGCCGAACCACTGCTCGGTCACTGCGTGGCGATCCTTCAGGCCCGCCCAGGTCACAGCATTGCGGTTGACCCCGGCCGCATCGGCCAGCAGGCCGGCCACCCAGGCGGTATTCTCGCCGGTTTTACGCACCCGGACGAAGATGTGCTCCCCTTCCCCGCAGGGTTCAAACCCGAGGTCTTCATTGACAACGAAGTCGGTGGCCTCGGCCTTGAGGATACCGCGGGCGGTGGGCGCACCGTGCAGGTAGGCAAGTTGTTCCAGCATTATTGTTTCACCAGTAAGACGACGGCTTCGGTGGCGATCCCTTCCTTGCGCCCCGTAAAGCCAAGCTGTTCGGTGGTGGTCGCCTTGACGTTCACCCGGTTCAAATCACATTGCAGGTCGGCAGCCAGCACGGCGCACATGGCCTCTATGTGAGGCGCCATCTTGGGCGCCTGAGCGATGATGGTCACATCCAGATTGCCGATGGCATACCCTGCGCGCTGCACGCGGGCAAAGACATCCCGCAGCAGGATACGGCTGTCGATACCCTTGAATTCGGCAGCGGTATCGGGGAAATGGCGACCGATGTCACCGGCACCGATGGCGCCCAGCAGGGCATCGCTCACCGCGTGCAGTACCACGTCGCCATCGGAGTGGGCGATCAGTCCCTGCTCGTAGGGAACCGGCACCCCGCCCAGCATGCAGGGGCCAACCCCACCAAATTTGTGTACGTCAAAACCATGTCCAATCCGGATCATGCTCGCTCCTTGTTCGGCCTGTCTGTTCAGACCTCTTTGTTCTGATAGGTGGGCTTATGCCTGCTGGCTTAAAAACAGTCCCGCCAAAGAGAGATCCTCCGGCCGGGTCACCTTGATGTTGTCGGCGCGCCCCTCCACCATCCGCACCGCAAACCCGGCACGCTCCATGGCAGAGGCCTCATCGGTAATGGTGGCACCGAGCGCTAACCCCTCTTCCAGCGCCCGTCTGAGGGGGCCGGTGGGGAACATCTGCGGCGTCAGGGCATGCCAGAGCTGCTCGCGCTCGACGGTGGCAATGATATTGCCAGCCGCATCGGAGCGCTTCATGGTATCGCGCACCCGGCTGCCGAGGATGGCGCCACCACTCGTCATGGCGGCAGCAATCAGGGCATCGAGATCGCCGTGGGTCAGACAGGGGCGGGCCGCATCGTGCACCAGCACCCACTCCCCTTGCGCCACATGGAGGGCGTTGAGGACGGAAAAGGCGCGCTCGGCGCCCCCCTCGACCCGCAGGATCCGCTCATCCTGCGCCACCGGGAGGGTGTCAAACCAGCGGTCATGGGGAGCCAGCGCCACGATCACCTGCCCGATGGCGGGGTGTGCGAGCAGCCGCTCCAGGGTGTGCTCGAGAATGGTCTTGCCCGCCAGTTGCAGATACTGCTTGGGGCACTCGGCCCCCATCCGGCTGCCAATGCCGGCGGCCGGCACGATCGCCGTCAGGGCTGGAATGCGGGTCGCATCAGTCATCGTAAGGGGCATCCGCTGGCACATTCTCTTTTTCTTTCTCTTTGGGGATGATCCGGTAGAAGGTCTCGCCCTGCTTGATGTAGCCCAGATCGTTGCGCGAAAGCTCCTCGATGGCCTCAAGGCCAGAGGTGAGATCATCGATCTCGCGATAAATCAGGTCGTTGCGATCCTTGAGGCTCTGGTTGTCCCGCTGCTGCTGCGAGATGGCCTCCGACAGACTCTGGTAGTCGGACAGCCCGTTCTTCCCCAGCCAGAAGTCATATTGCAGACCTCCCAGCAGGAGGATCAGGATCAGGGTGAATAGGCGCATGCTCTAGGTCTCCTTCAAGCGGCCTAGTGTCCCATATTCGGTGCAAAGACAAAAGAAAGCCAATACCCCGAAGGGGCCGGGCAAGCAGAAAAAAGTGCCCAAAGGTGAGTCATATAGCGCAATACCCCGCCAAACCGGCGCAAGGATTGACCAGTGTGGTCAAGATGCGCCGGGGCGGGGTTGATTGTCAGAACGGAGGTGCCGCTATCAGTTGACGGCGACCGGCTCCCCTTCCAGCTCGGCCGGGGTGTTGTACTCCTCTTCGGCCTCGCGGAAACGCTCCAGCATGGTTTTTGAAGGCGCTTCTCCCAGCAGGCTGCCCGCTACAATCGCGATACAGGCAAACAGGAAGCCCGGGATAATTTCATACAGTCCCAGCCAACCGAACTGTTTCCAGACGATCACCGTGATGGCGCCCACCAGCATGCCGGCCAGCGCGCCGTTGCGGGTCATTCGCGGCCAGAGCACGGAGAGCAGCACCACCGGGCCAAACGCGGCACCAAAACCGGCCCAGGCGTAACTCACCAGCCCGAGCACCCGGTTCTCCGGATTCATGGCAACGCTGATGGCGATCAGGGCGATGGCCAGCACCATCAACCGCCCTACCCACACCAGCTCGCGCTGGGAGGCGTTCTTGCGCAGAAACGGCTTGTAGAGATCCTCGGTGATGGCGCTGGAGCAGACCAGCAGCTGGCAACTCAGGGTACTCATCACCGCAGCCAGAATGGCGGAAAGCAGCACGCCGGCAATCCAGGGGTTGAACAGGATCTTGGAGAGCTCGATAAAGACCCGCTCCGGGTTGCCGGTGACGCCGCCCGCCACTTCCGGGAAGCGGGCGAAGTAGGCCAGGCCGAAGAAGCCGATGGCCACCGCGCCGCCCAGGCAGAAGATCATCCAGGTCATGCTGATGCGACGGGCATTGGCCATGGAGTGGTGGGAATCCGCTGCCATGAAGCGGGCCAGAATATGCGGCTGACCGAAGTAGCCGAGCCCCCACGCCATCAGGGAGATGATGGCGATTACATCCAGATTTTTGAACATGTCGAGGTTGCTGGCGCTCTTGGCGGCTACCTCAATCATGGCGCTGTCCACCCCGCCCACGGCGATGATGACGAACACCGGGGTGAGGATCAGGGCGAAGATCATCAGGGTCGCCTGCACCGTATCGGTCCAGCTCACCGCGAGGAAACCACCGAAGAAGGTGTAGGTGATGGTGGCGGCCGCACCGACCCAGAGTGCGGTGTTGTAATCCATGCCGAAGGTGCTCTCGAACAGGCGGGCACCTGCCACCACACCGGAGGCGCAGTAGATGGTGAAGAAGAGCAGGATCACCAGCGCCGAGAGGATGCGCAGCACCTTGCTGTGATCTTCAAAGCGGTAGGTGAAGTAGTCCGGCAGGGTCAGGGCGTTGCGGTTCTTCTCGGTATGAACCCGCAGGCGGCCCGCCACCCAGCGCCAGTTGAGGTAGGCACCGATGACCAGACCGATGGCGATCCAGCTCTCGGAGATGCCGCTGATGAAGATGGCGCCGGGCAAGCCCATCAGCAACCATCCACTCATGTCGGAGGCGCCGGCGGAGAGGGCGGTGACCCAGCTCCCCATCCGGCGACCGCCAAGGATGTAGTCGTCAAAGTTGCGGGTGGCGCGATAGGCAACAAAGCCGATCAGTACCATCCCGAGGATGTACACCAGAAAGGTGATTAACATGGGTGTGCTGGCTGTCATGCAAAACTCCGTTTTATTTCATCTTTTACCCGCTCTGATGACGGGCTCGTCCCTAAAAACCGGCCTAGCTTAATCACCCGTCCCTATCGGCTCAACCCCTTTATTAACAAACAGAAAACACAATAAAAACCTTTGCGCAGCAAATCATCTCTACATCAAGGAGATAGAACCGAATTTCCTTTTCCGTCCGGGCGAGAGATCAGAGCACTTGCCCCTGCTATTGAGCGTTTTATCTTCACATTTTGTTACTATCGAGCTTTTTACATCCTCCCCGTCCCCTCCTACACTCGCCGCCCTGAATCCAACGAACCGGGGCCACGCCTATGTCCTCTCATCTGTCGCAACTGCGTACTCTCGCCCGCCGTCTCCATCCGGTAGAGGAGTCGGGCCATCTCATCAGACGGGCCAAATTCGTTGGCCGCCTCTGGCTGCATCCGGGTGCCCGCGCCCTCTATCGCCAGCAGGAGACGCTGCCACTGCTGGCGCAGGCGATCACCCGCTTCCCCGATATTCTGGAAAAGCCGATTCACCCCTATCGCCACAAGGGGCTGCGCAAGGGGTTACGCGCCGGGCTCATCACCGCCCACTACCGGCAGCTGGCACTGGCCCTGCCCGAAGCGCAGCAGCAGGCGATCTACAGCCAGAGCGGCTTGCAGCTTGCCAGCTGGCAGAGCGACAAGCTTACCGCGCCGCTCACCCTGCAGCTCGATTACCAGACCCACATGGCCAAAGAGGGAGAGATGAGCCTGACCCTCAAGCTCGGCGAGTCGGCGCTCTACTTCATGGCGCTCAACCTGCGCTGCGAGCCGCAGCCCACGCTGGAGATCTGCTCGCTGCAAGGGGGCAAGGGGCTGAGTGAGGAGATCAAACTGGTCACCAAGGCGTGCGGCGGCCTGCGTCCCATGTCGCTGCTGGTCTACATGGCAGCCGAGCTGGCTCGCGGCCTGGGGTGTGAAACCCTGCTCGGGATCCGCACTCAAAGCCACGTCTACCAGTGCAGCAAGCGCACCGCCAGCCGGGTCAAGTTCGATCTGGATGGGCTGTGGGAAGAGCATCAGGGCAACGTCATGGATGAACTCTGGATGAGCCTGCCGCTGCAGATACCGCGCAAAACGCTGGAGGAGATCCCCTCCCGCAAACGGGCCAGCTACAAGGCGCGCTACCAGATGCTCGATCAGCTCGCCGGAGAGCTCGCCGACAATCTGCGCCGCAGCTAATCCGGCTCCGTACAAGGCCAGAAAAGAGAAAGGGCGAACAGCACGCTGTTCGCCCTTTCTTGTGGCCGATTACCGGGATTAGCCGTTGATGGCGACCGGCATGCCGCTGCGCTGCTCCAGCGCCTGTTTGACCAGCTGGGAGTCGCTGTCGGCGTGGGCAATGAAACGGGTAATGGCCGGGGTCATCGGCAGCGGCGCCGGCAAGCTGGAGTTGAACTCCTCCTCGCTGCGGGACAGCGGCTGATGCACTTCCAGATAGCGGCGGCCATCCGGCTCGACAGAGGCTTTGAGCGGCTGGTTGATGAACTGGACGCGAGTGCCTACCGGTACCTTCTTGAACAGGTACTCGATGTCATCGTTGCGCAGACGCACACAACCGTGGCTCACCCGCAGGCCGATACCGAACTGGGCGTTGGTACCGTGGATGGCGTACATCTTGCCGATGTAGAGCGCAAACAGCCCCATGGGGTTGTCCGGGCCAGCCGGCCATACCGCAGGCAGGCTCTCGCCACGGGCGGCATATTCGGCGTGCATCTTGGCAGTCGGGGTCCAGGTCGGGCCCGCTTTCTTGCGCTGTACGCTGGTCACCCAGTTCTCCGGGGTGTCGGTGCCCAGCTGGCCGATGCCGATGGGCAGCACTTCCACCACTTTCTTGCCTTTCGGGTAGTAGTAGAGGCGCATCTCGGCCACGTTCAGCACGATCCCTTCACGGGGCGCATCCGGCAGGATCAGCTGATGGGGGATCACCAGCTTCTCGCCGGTCTGCACCAGCAGGGGGTCAGCCTTGGGGTTGGCTTCGATCATGTTGGTCAGCCCCAGCTGGAATTTTGCGGCAATGGCCTCCAGCGGCTGGCCGTTCTCTTCGGCCGGGACCAGCGTATTCCAGATTTTCCCCCACCAGACGGCTGTTGGCCGCAGGCAGAGCATATTCAACAGCGAAAACCGGCGCAGCGGTCAGCAGCAGGCTGTAGCAGAGTGTTGCCACACTATTGCGAAGGAGCTTCATAACTTTCCCATGATAATGACTGAGTTGACATCTCTGGGCTGACAGCTGATCAGACGAGGATCAGGGGCGCGAAGAGAAGGCCGCCATTTTTCTCTTCTGCAAAGCAAATTTCAACTGACAAGTAGCGGCGGGTCGACGATTAATATCGTTTTTTTATCCGCCGCCAGCCCCTGTCTGTTGCCCGCTTATCCCTTCTGCCAGGAGCGCATATCGTATCCAGTGGGAGATTGGTGCAACCGCAGATGAAATTGCTCGATGATGGCGAAAATGTGGTCGAAAATATCGGCCTGGATCCCTTCGTACTCGGCCCAGGCGGTGGTCGCGGTAAAGCAGTAGATCTCCAGCGGCAAGCCGTCAGAGGTAGGCGCCAGCTGACGCACCATCAGGGTCATGTCCTTGCGAATGCCGGGATGGGCGCGCAGATAGGCATCCAGATAGGCGCGCAGGGTGCCGAGATTGGTGAGGTGACGGCCGTTGATGGGGCAGCTCAAGGCATCGCTCAGCTGCTGGTTGTAACTGCTCAGCTCCTGCTCCTTGCGGGTGAGATAGGGTGCCAGCAACTGGGCCTGCTTGAGCTGCAACTGCTCGTCGGCCGTCATGAAGCGCACGCTGGTCATGTCGATATTGATGCTGCGCTTGATGCGCCGTCCGCCCGATTCGGTCATCCCCTGCCAGTTCTTGAAGGAGTCGGAGATGAGGGCATAGGTGGGAATGGTGGTAACCGTCTTGTCCCAGTTCGACACCTTGACCGTGGTAAGGCCGATATCGGTCACCTCGCCATCGGCGCCATATTTGTCCATCTGCAGCCAGTCGCCAACGTTCAGCATCCGGTTGGCAGAGAGCTGGATCCCCGCCACCAGACCGAGGATGGGATCCTTGAATACCAGCATCAGCACCGCGGTCATGGCGCCCAGACCGCTGAACAGGAACAGCGGTGACTTGCCAAGCAGCAGGGCGATCATCAGGATGCCGACCAGAATGCTGCCCACCAGCTTGGCCCCCTGGAAGATGCCGCGCAGAGGCAGATCCCGCCACAACCGGATGTTGCGGCTCACCGCCAGCACGCAGTCGAGCAGGGTAAAGAAGGAGAGCAGCAGGAAGAAGAGGATCCAGAGCTGGGCCGACATCTCGATAAGCTTCAGGCTATCGGAGCTGCGCGGCAGCCAGATCTCCGCCTGACCGAGCAGCACGGCCCCCTGAAAGACGAAAGCAAGCCGGTAGAAGAGGCGCTGTTGCAACTGGGGTGGCAACCACACCTGCTTGGCCCTGCCGAGAATGCCCACCAGCCGCACCAGCAGAAAGCGGTGCAGCATCATGTGCAGCAGCAGCGAGGTGACGAGGATGAAAGCGAGCGCGATGACCAGCCCCATCATGCCGGTCACCTCGACCCCAAGCTCCGACAGCCAGTTAAAAAACGTCTCTTTCATTCCTCTCCCCCAATGCTGCAATGCCAAAACGTGGCCGTCAGGGTAACGCCCCGAGCCTCCAAGTCAAATAACGGGTCGCCACAAACGACAACGCCCGGCAAAGCCGGGCGTTGTTAGGAGACCGATTGGCGTTAGCCGACCAGGCCCAGGGCATCGCGGGCGATGACCAGCTCTTCGTTGGTCGGGATCACCATGGCGCAACGGCTGTCGGCGGTAGTGATGCGGCCTTCGCCACCCAGTACGGCAGCGTTGTTCGCCTCTTTGTCCACCTTGAAGCCGAACAGGGCCAGACGCGCCAGCACCATCTCGCGCACCATGGCGGCGTTCTCACCGATACCACCGGTGAATACCACGGCGTCCAGACGACCGTCCATCGCAGCGGCGTAGGCGCCGACATACTTGGCCACGCGGTAGGTGAAGACATCCAGCGCACGCTTGGCACCGGCGTCGGTAGCGTAGTTGGTAGTGACATAGCGGCAGTCGCTGCTCGCTTCGGTCATACCCAGCAGACCGGACTCACGGGTCAGGGTGTGATTGATCTGCTCCACGCTGTAACCAAGCTGGTCGTGCATGAAGAAGACCACAGCCGGATCGATGTCACCACAACGGGTGCCCATCGCCAGACCTTCCAGCGGAGTCAGACCCATGGAGGTGTCGACGGACTCACCGTTCTTGATGGCGCAAACGGAAGCACCGTTGCCCAGGTGGCAGTTGATGATGTTCAGTTCGTTCAGCGGCTTGCCCAGCTCTTTGGCCGCCTCTTCCGCGATGTAGCGGTGGGAGGTGCCGTGCGCGCCGTAACGACGGATGCCGTGCTCGCTGTAGAGCTTGTAAGGCAGCGCATAGAGGTAGGCCTCCTGCGGCAGGGTCTGGTGGAACGCGGTGTCGAACACGGCCACGTTCTTGTCAGCCAGTTGCGGGAACACCTTGAGCGCAGCGCGGATACCGATCAGGTGAGCCGGGTTGTGCAGCGGGGCGAACGGGATAGCGGCTTCGATGCCGGCGATCACGCTGTCATCGATGCGAACGGAACGGGAGAACTGCTCGCCACCGTGTACGATGCGATGGCCGATGGCCACCAGCTGACCGGCCAGAGACGGATCCTGCGGCAGGATGTGGCCCACGATGTGGTCGAGCGCTTCCTGGTGAGCGGCACCCGCTCCCAGCATGGCTTCGCCTTTGACCCCGTGGAGTTTCCATTTGATACGTGCATCATCCAGATTGAAGCATTCGGCCAGGCCGGACAGCATGTCCTCACCTGTTTCGGCGTCCATTACGGCAAATTTCAGGGAAGAGCTACCGCAGTTAAGGATCAGTACCAACTTGCTCATTTTCTACATCTTCCTGTGCTTCGGCTTTATGCCGACAGTGTCGTGTCATCCAAAAGAGGATGGGATTCCCCTGCCGGGGGCTTATGGTCGCAGGAGGGTGCGTCCAATTTTTCAATTCTTGCTCTTGAAAGAGTCATCGCCACTTGTGGTGCGTATCACTTGTCTCAATGCTTGCGAGTCTCGACGCATCAGCTGCGCAGGGCTCGCTTCAATGGGGATGCTCAGGCGATGGCCAGCAGATCCCGATGTACCTTGACCACCAGCTTTTTCACTTTGGCGGGCTGGTTGCGCGTACAGAGCGGGCGATGCAGTTCGCCCGGCCAGAAGATGGCGAAATCGCCCGGTTGCAGCGCCAGATAGGTAGTCTGCTCGTCATCGACAAACCAGAGGTCGGGATGGGGATGGTCAGCCCCTTCGTCTGCATACTCATGAGGCCCGACACCGATCCACTCTTCGCCTGCCAGCAGCAGCTGGATATCGAGATAGTCGCGGTGGAACTCGCCACGGCGATCCGCAGCCGGCTCGGTCATCTCCTCGCTCACCAGACAGAACAGCTTGAGGCCGTCGATTTCACTCTTGCCAAGGGGCGCCTCGCGCCACTGGGCAACGCTTTTGACCACCTCGACCATGATGCGATCCAGCGGGGCAGGCAGCGGCGTCCGCTGCAACGTGTTCAGGCTACCGGTGATCATGGTGCGAGCATATTCCTGTTAGGTATATCTGCGCGGCATCTTTGCCGCCCAATGAAAAAGGGCCTGTTACAGGCCCTTCGATAATGCCCCCGGCGATCCGTGCAGAGGGATTAGAGCTAATGCTCACATTCAGCATATTGGGGCACTGTTACACACTCATCCGGTGGTTGCCAAGAGCGTGAACCCCATTTTTCGGGTGATCGTACCAGCTGAAACCATATTATTCACCACCCTTTTGCCGGCGACTTTGACCAGACGCAAAAACGGGAGCATCTGCTCCCGTTTTTTTCACGCAACCGGTTTCATTCAAGCCTTGCCGGCGTTTTCCACCGGTTTGGCATACATGGCACGCCAGATTGCCTTGTGCTCTTCCGGCACCTCTGACTGACGGGTCAAGAAGGCCGCCTGCTCGATGGTGTTGGCCTTGCCGGAGACATCGGCCGCCAGATAGTTGCTCGGGAAGAGGCGGTAGCTGCTCCAGATCGCCTTGTCGATCAGGGCCGCCAGCTCGTCCGGATCGCTGAAGCCCTCGGTAATCGGCGCACCGAAAGCGACGTGAACCCGTCCCTTCATGCCGACGATGCCGGCAACGATGCTCTCGATATCCTCGAACTCGCCCTTCTCGTAACTGCCGTTGACCGACTTCTCGTAGAGCTCGCGAGCCTTCGCCTTGTCGGTGGGGTCCAGCTCGTAGCTGATGCTGACCGGCACGATATTGAGGCTGCGCATGTAGTCGACGAAGTCGATCTTCTGCTTCTTGCCGTCGACGTAGAACATCTTGAGGATGGCCGGATCCGTCTTGTCATCGCCATTCTTGGCGCGCCCTTCCTTCTGGGCGATCCAGATGGAGTGGCCTTCATGCACCGACTGGCCGATGTAGGCGGAGAGCTCGCCGAGCGCCTTCATCATCTCCCGCGGCCCCTTGGCGGAGCGCTTGACGATAAAGCTCTTGTTGAGCTTCATCAGCTCGGTGGCGCAGGGTTTACGCAGCAGGTTGTCGCCGATGGCGATGCGGACCGTGTCAAAACCGTGGGTATAGAGACCCCAGTTGACGAAGGCCGGATCCATGGCGATGTCCCTGTGGTTGGAGACGAACAGGTAGCCCTGCTCCTTCTTCAGATGCTCGATCCCGGAGAAGGTCACCCCCTTGGTGGAGGTGGCGATCATCCGGGACATATAGTTGGTCACCCCGACCTGCACCTGATGCACTGTGGTCACTTTTGACCACTTGTAGCGCAGCACCTGGCGGATCAGCGGGCGAATAGCCCAGCCCAGCCAGCTCATCAGGGAGCCAAAACGGTATTTGGCGATGGCACCGATAAATTCATCATCCTGGATCAGCCGTTCGATGGCCGCCGGCACTTCTTCATCGCGGTAAGGGCGAATGTCCGCGAATCTGTCAACTTCAGTCACAATGTCAGCCTTGCATGCTAGGAAACCGCAGCCAACCCGCGTTGGCCGGGGAAAATTCAGGGCGCAATTTTACACGCTTTTATGGCAAGGGGTATGAGACAAGCATGAATAGTGAGATCTGACCAGTTAATTAATCGGATGTCAGGGCCAGGGTGACGGCCGCCTCGGCATGAATGGCGGTGGTGTCGTAGAGCGGCACAGTCGCCTGCGCCTCCCCCACCAACAGGGCAATCTCGGTGCAACCGAGGATCACCGCCTCGGCGCCGGCAGCGGCCAGACCGGCGATAATGGCCAGATACTCGGCGCGCGATGCGTCACGGATCTCACCCAGACAGAGCTCGTCATAGATGATGCGATGAGCACCGCTCCCGCTCTGCCTCGGCAGGCACCAGCACCTCCAGCCCGAAGTGCGTCTGCAGCCGTCCCTTGTAGAAGTCCTGCTCCATGGTAAAGCGGGTGCCGAGCAGGCCAACCCTTTGTATCCCGTCCGCTTGCAGGCGGCGCGCAGTGGCATCGGCGATATGGAGCAGCGGGATGTCGATGGCGGCCTCAATCTCGGGCGCCACCTTGTGCATGGTGTTGGTGCCGATCAGCAAGAAATCGGCGCCACCATCCTGCAGTTTGCGCGCTTCGGCCGCCAGCAGGCGGGCAGTGGCGGGCCAGTCACCGACATGCTGCAGCCGCTCTATCTCGGCAAAGTCGACGCTATTGAGCAGCACCCGCGCCGAGTGCAGGCCACCGAGCTTGGCCCGCACCCCGCGGTTGAGCGCCTGATAGTAGCTGACAGTGGACTCCCAGCTCATGCCACCCAGCAGACCAATACATTTCATAACTGCTCCTTTCATCCCAAGGTAAGGCTGTGCCACGCCACCTTGCAGGCAAGGCAACAGGGGCGAGATAAAAAAGGCCCCGCAGGGCCAACAAGACAGCCGGTAAAGGCCCGGGTCAGCCCCGGACTAAATCCAGATCATCAGCACGCAGGCCGCCGTAGCGATCCCCATGCCGAGGTTAAAACGGCGCCAGCCCCGGGCGGTGCGGATAAGACGGCGCACCTGGGCGCCGAACAGTACCCAGAAAGCACCGGTATAGAGGCCGGTCACAAAAAAGATGGCAAGCACCCAGATGGCGGATGGCCAGTAGGCCTCTCCCGCCAGGGTGAAACCGCTGATGGCGGAGAGTGCCATCATCCACGCCTTGGGGTTGAGCAGTTGCAGCATGGCCCCCTGATGGGCGGGAATAAGCGGCCGATTGCCTTCTGCCGGGCCGCTGGCGGTCGCCACCTTCCACGCCAGCCAGAGCAGGTAGGCCGAACCGATCAGCTTGAGCCCGTCGTGCAGCAGCGGCACCTTGTCAAAGATCACCCCGAGCCCCAGCGCCATGGCGAGGATCATCAGGTTGATCCCCCCGACCACCCCCACCAGCAGGGGTAGCGTGCGGCGAAATCCCTGCGCCGCCCCGGCGCTGGTGAGCAGCATATTGTTTGGCCCCGGCGTACCGCAGGTGACCAGTGCAAACCCCGCGAGGGGCAGTACCCAGTTCAGATCCATCTCAACCTCGTTCAGACCACATATCGGACTCTCTGCCAGACAATCCGCCAGATAAAGCAGCCCACCAATATGCAGAAACGGCAGCCCGACCACAAGGAGAAAGCGGGCGGGAAAAGCCTCAATACCAGAGCATCACCACGCAGAGGGCAGTCAGCAGACCGAGGGATCCGTTGAGTCGGCGCCAGCCCCGATCCGTACTGATCCAGTTGCTCAGCTGATGGCCGAACAACACCCACACAAAGCAGGTGGGCAGCGCCACCAGCGCGAACATGGCCATCACCGCCAGCTGGCTGGGCCAGTAACCGGTACCGGTCAGACTGAACAGACTGATGGCGGAGATCCCCATCATCCACGCCTTGGGGTTGAGAAATTGGAAGCCCAACCCCTCCAGCAGGGTCAGCGGCCGGGCGCGCCGGGCCGGATCGCTCGGGGCTCCTGCCACCGCGATGCGCCAGGCCAGCCAGAGCAGATAGAGGCTGCCGAAGATCTGCAAGCCGAGGCGCAGCAGAGGCCAGCGCTCGAACAGCGGATAGAGCCCCAGCGCCAGCACCAGTTGCAGCACAGGTTGCCCCAGCGCTACGCCAAACAGGTGTGGCAGGGTGCGCCGCACGCCGAAGTTGGCGCCGGAGGCCGTCAGCATCAAGTTGTTGGGGCCGGGCGTGCCGCAGGTGAGCACGGCGAAGCCAAACAGGGTGGCATACCATTCGAACGTCATAAGCGACTCCTCATCTTGATGGGCTAATTGTATCGATACAATCAACTCTCAATGGTTGTTATCAGGTTGAAATTCACGCTATATTGCCCTCAAGTTTCGATCAATGGATTTATTGTCACCATGACAATCTGGACACCGGATCTCTCCGCCTTCGATGGCCCCCTCTACCTCAGACTGGCCAGCGCCATCGAGCAGGCCATTGTGGATGGCTCGCTGCCCGCCCAAACCCGTCTGCCGACCCACAGGGCGCTGGCGGACAAGCTGGGGGTCACGGTGGGTACCGTCACCCGCGCCTACAGCGAGGCAGAGCGGCGCGGGCTGGTCGCCGCCCGGGTCGGCCACGGCACCTGGGTTAAAGGAGCGAGCACGGATCCCGCCAATCAGTGGGTGATCCGTACCGAGGAGGGGCCGCGCATCGAGTTGTGGCAGAACCTGCCAGTGCAGCTCGATCGGGCCGCCTTAATCCGCCCGCTGCTGGAAAACCTGAGTCAGGGGGATCTCAACCTGCTGCTTGGCTATGGCAAGGAGGCGGGCCAGCCGGATCAGCGCCAGCGCTTTATCGAGTGGCTGACAAGGCAGGGTATTGCAGCGCAAGAGGAGCGGCTGCTGTTCAGCCACGGCGCCCAGCACGGCATCATGCTGGCCATGCTGGCAACCGGCTGTGTCGGCGAGAGTCTGATGTGCGAGGGGCTCAGCTATCCCGGCATGCTGGGCAATGCCCGCCAGCTGAAAAATCAGGTCATCGGTCTTGCCATGGATGAAGAGGGGCTGCTGCCCGATGCGCTGGAGGCGGCCTGCCGCAGCCGGCGCGCCAGAGTGCTCTACCTCACCCCTACCCTGCAAAACCCCACCACCGCCATCATGTCGCTGGCACGGCGCGAGGCCATTGTCGCCATTGCCCGCCGGCACGACCTGCTGATCATCGAAGATGACGTCAACGGCCTGCTGCCGGAGCCCCATCAGGTGCCGCTGGTCAATCTGGCGTCGGAGCGGGTCATCTACCTCGGCAGTCTGGCCAAGATCGCCTGCGGCGGTATGCGGGTCGGCTTCGTGCTGGCGCCTGACCACCTCAAGCAGGGATTCGCCCAGGCGATGCGCCTCTCCAGCTGGATGGTCAGCCCCCTGCTGGTCGAGCTGGCCTGCCAGCTGGTGAGCCAACCAGGGATCGACCAGCTGATCCGCGAGCAGCGGCAGACTCTGGCACGTCGTGGCGAGCTGCTGCACCACCTGCTGCCCGGCGCGCGCTGGCAGCCGGGCAGTATGCACGCCTGGCTGCCGCTGCCCGAGCCGTGGCGCAGTCAGGAGTTCGCCGCCGCAGCCGATGCCCTTGACGTCGGGGTGGCAAGCGGGGAACACTTCGCCGCCGGCCAGTTCGCCGCCCCGCAGGGGGTACGCCTGAGCCTGAGCCAGCCCGCCACCGATGCCCGTGTGGCCGAAGGGCTGGAGCGGCTGGCCCAGCTGCTGCGGGGCACGCCCCCCAGCAATCCCCTGCTATAGTCTGCCCTGCCAACCACAATGACCCGTCAAGGAGATGCCATGCCCCGCTTCAGAGCCACCCTGCTCGCCTCAACCCTGCTGCTGGGCGGGTGCGCCTCGCCAGCCCATCAACAGCTGGGGGTGGTCATCACGGGTCTGGAGGGGGAGCTGCAACGGCTGGAGGAGGAGTTGGCGGCCATGAACGGCCTCAACTATCAGAAGGCGATCGACGCGCCGCTCAGCTTGCGCCGCTATCTGAAGGCGCCATCCCCCACACCGGAGGGATTGGTGCCGCTTCGCAGCCAGCTGCAGGATGGGCCGCGGCTCAGCTATGACTACCGGTTGCCGGCGGGGATGAGCACACTGCCGCTGGATAATCCCTGCCAGCGCTACGAATTCGAGCTGCGCCACCTTGGCCACCTCGGGCAGCTCGAACTAAGCTGGCAAGGTGCCGGGGGAGAGGGGGAACGCATGATCAGGCAGACCGAGTGCAGCTTCCCGGCCAAGACCAGCGAGATGTGATAACTGCTCATCATGCCCCATCCTGTTCTCTGCTGACTACTGTCAACTTTTCATCCGCCCAAAACTGGGCCTATGTGTCCCTTGGCTCTACCATGATCCATTCAAGGATTGGCAAAAAGGGAGTGTTGTATGGCGATATTGCTGCTTGATGAGGATCCTCTGCTGCGCAGCGCCATCATCCGGCAACTGACCGAACAGGGTGTGCTGGCCGAACATATTCACTACCACAACCACACAGAACATGGGCACAACGGCCTGCTTGCCCTGCTCCAGCAACAACCTTTTGATGCCATCATCTGCCAGCAGGACAAGCAGCAGGGGCTTGAAGGAGCCCGCCTGCTCCACGAGGCGCACTACCTCGGCCTGCTGCAACCCGGTTGCGTCCTGCTGCTGCTCGATGCCGACGCCAGCGAGCAGGAGTTTCTCCCCTCGGATCTCTATTTCTCCCTCTATCTGCCGCTCCCCTTTATGACCGGTCAGCTCGACGAGGTGCTGCGCCAGCTGGTGCACCTGAGCTCACTCACCCCCTCCCTCAGCGCCCCCATCGCCCTGCGGGAGTGGCAGATCGCTACCGCCACCTGTGAAGACCTGCTGTTCCAGCCGGAACATCGGGAGCTCAACCCCTGGCTGGATCGACTCAAGGGTTATCTGCTGCTGCAATCCGCCGATCAGATGGCAGCCGCCCAGCACTACGCCCTCTGCGCCAACGAATACCGCACCAACTGGCCCCGAGCCGGCCTCTTCTACGGCCTGCTCGGGCTGGGAAAACTGCAGAGCGCACTCACCGATCTGCAGCGCCATCAGGATACCTTGCCGCTGGCCATCAAACGGGAGCTGACGCTGGCCAGCCAGCTCCATCAACATCAGTGGCAAACCGCCTGGGGCACGCTGCAGGAGCTGCAAAAAATCCGCCCCCACCAGCCACGCTGGCACCAGCTGGCCATGCTGCTGGGATTGATCTTGCAGGATGAGGATAAGGTTCTGGAGCAGGTCCACAGCCTCAATCTGCGCTATTTCGGTGAGCTGCATCCCCGCCAGTCGCTGGAGAGCTTCATGCTGAGCGCGGCGCTGGCGGTGCTGTGGCAGAGCCCCTCTGCCAACCGGATCCGCTCCCTGATGCAGGAGTGGGTTCACCTCAAGCGCACCGTGACCCTGCAGGCGCACGAGTACGAGCTGCTGCAGGCGCTGAAACTGGGGCTGGAGTACCGCTTCGACGAGGCGTTGATCCTCATCTCGCACCATCAGCCGGATCAGGCAAGCACCAGCCATGTCACCCTGCTGCTCGGCTTTGCCGTCAGCCAGTTCTGCGGTCTGCCGCACCATGCGAGCCGCTACCTGACCCAGCTATCCGAATATCGCATCCGGGTCGCCCCCCATCCCCTCACCCGCCAGCTCTTTCACCATCTGGTGAGCGAGCTGGGCGTGCGCCTGACGGCCCGCGAGCAGCGCCTCACCGAGCTGCGCCAGACCCGCCACCGGGCGATGCAAAGTGGCGACCACCAACTGGCACTGCAGGCAGGATTGCAGTTGCAGGAGGAGTTCCCCGCCCTGCCCGGCGATGCCTGGCAACTGCTGGAGCTGCTGCAACACAGCTGGCCCGCCGGCATGGCGGCGCCCAAGGTGGCGCTGGTGGTGGATCGGCTGGAGCGGCGCCTGCGCCATAGCCCCGCCTTTCTGGAGCAGCACGGGGAGCAGTATCGCCAGACCCTGAACGAGATCCGCAGCCACCTGCAACCCAAGCTCTCCGGCAGCATGCCTGCGAGCAATGCCGGCAAGCCGCCGGCGTCATAAAGCCCAAGCGACCAGTGAGCCATCAACGAGAGAGGGGAGCCATGGCTCCCCTCTCTCGTTCCGGTTATCACTTCCCGTTCGGCCCCGGGCGGCCGGGGCAATTCAGAGTCCGTCCGGCGTCAGCGCAACCCGCAGAAAATCCTTCCAGCTGATGATGCCGACCAGAGCCCCGTTTTCCAGCACCGGCAGGCAGGAGACATTCTTCTCCAGCATCAGCTGCACGCCTTCGCGCACGGTGAGCTGGGGGGCGATGGTAACGGGGTGGCGGCTCATGATCTGGTGCGCCCGCTTGGTGAGGGTTTCGGTATCGCGGGTCATCTCGGCCTCGGAGTCGAGATAGGGGCTGATGGCGCGAAACAGGTCGCGGTCGGAGATGACCCCCACCAGCTCCCCCTCCTCCAGCACCAGCAGATGGCGAAAGTGGGCCTGCTCGAAGATATCCTTGATGACGCTGAGCCGATCATCCATCGACACGGTGGCGACCCGGGTCGTCATAATATCCCTGATAAGCATGCTAACCTCCCGTAACCAAACTGGTTTCTCTGTTATGGCATGTTTTTGTCATACCAGCCATAGCGAGCCGCGTGCCAAAGTGCAAATCTGCGCCTTTTCACGTAAGATCCGCGCCAGTTTTTCTCCTCCATTTTTGAGCAAGCAGATCCCACCCATGATAGTTGCCAGTCAAATCGAACTGATCCGCGGCGGCCGCAAGCTGCTGGACAACGCCTCCGCCACCATTCACCCGGGCCACAAGGTGGGTCTGGTGGGCAAAAACGGCTGTGGCAAGTCCACCTTTTTTGCACTGGTACGGGGGGAGCTGGCCATCGACAGCGGCAGCTTCAGCCTGCCCGCCGGCTGGCAGATTGCGGGCGTGGCGCAGGAGACCCCGGCGCTCGATTGCTCCGCCCTCGACTACGTGATCGACGGCGACAAGGAGTTCCGCGCGCTGGAGGCCGAACTCGCCCAGGCCGAGCAGGAGGACAACGGCCTGCTGGTGGCCGAGCTGCACAGCAAGCTCGACACCATCGGCGCCTACAGCATCCGCGCCCGCGCCGCCGAACTGCTGCACGGCCTCGGTTTTGCCGACGAGCAGCTCAGCTCGCCGGTACGCAGCTTCTCCGGTGGCTGGCGCATGCGCCTGAACCTCGCCCAGGCGCTGCTCTGCCGCTCCGATCTGCTGCTGCTCGATGAACCGACCAACCACCTGGATCTCGACGCCGTCATCTGGCTGGAGAAGTGGCTCAAGGGCTATCAGGGCACGCTGGTGCTGATCTCTCACGACCGCGATTTCCTCGACTCGGTCATCAGCCGCATCATCCATATCGAGAACGGCAAGCTCAACGAATACACCGGCGGCTACTCCGACTTCGAACTGCAGCGTGCCGAACATCTGGCCCAGCAGCAGTCGATGTACGAGAAGCAGCAGCGCGAGATGGCCCACATGCAATCCTATGTGGCAACCGCTTCCGCTACAAGGCCTCCAAGGCCCGTCAGGCCCAGAGCCGCCTGAAAGCGATGGAGCGGATGGAGAAGATCCTGCCCGCCCACGCCGACTCCGAGTTCAGCTTCGAGTTTCGCGAGCCGTCGGCCCTGCCGACCCCGCTCATCGCCATGGAGAACCTCTCCGCCGGTTACGGCGACAAGGTGATCCTCGAGAAGATCAAACTCAATCTGGTACCGGGTTCGCGCATCGGTCTGCTCGGTCGCAACGGCGCCGGTAAATCGACCTTTATCAAGATGCTGGCCGGCTCCAACCCGCCGCTCTCCGGCAAGCTGGAAGTGAGCGCCGGGGTGAGCATCGGTTACTTTGCCCAGCATCAGCTGGAGACCCTGCGTCTCGACGATACCCCGCTCGACCATCTGGTGCGCCTCGCGCCGGACAAGACCGAGCAGGAGCTGCGCAACTATCTGGGCAGCTTTGGCTTCCACGGTGACAAGGCCCTCGACAAAGTGGCCCCCTTCTCCGGCGGTGAAAAGGCGCGGCTGGTGCTGGCCCTCATCACCTGGCAAAAGCCGAACCTCTTGCTGCTCGATGAACCGACCAACCACCTGGATCTGGAGATGCGCCACGCCCTGACCATGGCGCTGCAAGGCTTCGAAGGGGCCATGGTAGTGGTATCACACGATCGCCACCTGCTGCGCACCACCACCGACGACTTCTATCTGGTACACGGTGGCCGGGTCGAGCCGTTCGACGGCGATCTCGACGACTACCACAAGTGGCTCGGCGAGCAGGAGAAAGAGGCCAACGCCAAGCCGACCGATGGCCCCGTCTCTGCCAACTCGGCGGTGGCGCGCAAGGATCAGAAGCGGCGCGAGGCGGAGTTCCGCCAGCAGACCCGTCCGCTGCGCCAGAAGCTGGAAAAGCTCGAAGCGAGCATGGAGAAGCTGCAGGGCAAGCTGGCCGACATCGAGAGCCAGCTGGCCAATCCGGCCATCTACGAGGAGAGCGCCAAGCAGAAGCTCTCCGAGCTGCTCAAGTCCCAGGGCCCCATCAAGGAGGAGCTGGAGAACGTCGAGATGGAGTGGATGAGCCTCTCCGAAGAGCTGGAAACCATGGAGCAGGAATTCCTTGCGTGACGAAATGCTGATGGCCCCGGAGCGGGTCGCTGCCGATGAACTCCCCTCCCCGCGCGGCTTCTGGCAGTGGAGCGGCGAGGTGTATGGCGCCCGCAGCCATGACTGGCTCACCGTGCAGGAGCTGGGGGGCAACGTCAATCTGGCCCTGCTGCTGCATCGCCTCGATGAGCTCGGGATCCCGGTCGACCTGCTCGACCTGCAGCCCGCCCTGCTGCAAACCGAAGCCGTGCTGACCCCCTGGCGCGCCCTGCGCAAAAACGCCAAGGGGCGGCTCGGCGAATCCGAATATCAGGCCATGCTGGCCCACGAGCTGGAGCTGGAGCGGCTCCAGCAGGGGGTGCTGCTGCAAACCCTGCGCAGCCTCACCCTGGTGCGCGGCAAGAGCCAGAATCTGTTGAACTATCTATCGCTACTGGGGGCCACGCAGGGCCCCCTCAGAGACCTAATATGCTGAGTTATCGCCACGCCTTTCACGCCGGCAACCACGCCGACGTGCTGAAACACACCGTTCAGGCCCTGATCATCGAGTCCCTCAAGAAGAAGGAGAAACCCTTCATCGTGCTGGATACCCATGCCGGCGGCGGTCTCTACGACCTGCGCGGCGAGTGGTCGCAGAAGAAGGCGGAGTATGCCGACGGCATCGGCCGGCTGTGGGACGAGCGCGGCCAGTGGCCCGCCATGGCCCCCTATTTCGCCGTTATCGACGAGATGAATAGCGATGGCCAGCTCCACTACTACCCCGGCTCGCCGGAGCTGTCGCGCCGCCTCACCCGCGCGCAGGACAAGCTGGCGCTGATGGAGCTGCACAACAACGAAGTGGAAGACCTGCGCGCCAACATGGGTTACGACCCGCGCGTCGCCGTCCACCATCGTGACGGCTTCGAGGGGCTGGTCGCCCTGCTGCCGCCCACCCCGCGCCGCGGGCTGGTGCTGATCGACCCGCCCTATGAGCTCAAAGAAGATTACTTCGCCGTGGTCGATACCCTGAAAAAGGCGCAGAAGCGCTGGGCCACCGGCATCTACGCCCTCTGGTATCCCATTCTGGGGGAAGAGGCGGACAAATCCCGCGACATGCTGCGCGCCATCAAGCGCGAGAACTTCGGCAATGTCCTGGTGGCCGAGCTGGAAGTGGCCGGTCAGACCAAGGATTGGGGCATGAACGGCTCAGGCATGCTGATCATCAGCCCGCCCTGGATGCTGGACGAGCAGATTGAAGCCTTCCTCAAACCCCTCTGCGCCAAGCTGGCGCAGGGCGCCGGTGCCCAATACAAGGTCGAGTGGCTCAACAAGGTCGAAGAGTAAGCCCGCTCCGGCGCCCGGTCAACGCGCCAGCGAGACGATCAGCCAAGCCGTTCACAGTGGCGGCATGGCCAGCAAAGAGAAGCCCCGTTCAGGGGCTTCTTGTTTTTTACCCGCCACCGCTTTTACCCGCCGACACTTTTCCCCACTAACTGTTTTCCTCACCAATGGCCACGCGCCCCACCTGCACACCAGACCAGCCGTTATTGATTAATTAGTTGATCTGGCTCAGGAATTCCCCGCATCACCCTTTCCCTTGGCCAAGGGGCCGGTACTATAGCCAATTGGCAATACGAGCCTCGTCGGAGTCACCCCATGAGCCATGCCAGCCACACCCCGTTGGTTAAAAGCAGCAGACTGGAGGCTGTAATTCAGGGGCGGTAGCCATACCAATTCCCCCTGCATGCCCAGCCGGTGACTCATCCACAACATCCAAATCAAGGTGGTGTATGGAAACACAAACACTGCATCGGGGTCGTTTGATCGACCATATCCAGCTGGTGGTAAAAGATTTGGCCGCCAGCGAGCGCTTTTACACGGCCATTCTCGCCACCCTCGATATTCCACTGGGCGGTACCGGCGATAGCTACTTCTGGGCCGACGAACTGTTTGTCACCTCTGTCGATAGCCCCGCCGCGCTGGGCGTGTTGACCGGTCGCCACCACCTCGCCTTTCAGGCAAAAGATCGCGCCATGGTTGATCGCTTTTATCAAACCGCGCTGGCCCACGGCGGCCAAGATAACGGCGCCCCCGGCGAGCGTAATTATCACCCCGGCTATTACGCCGCCTTTGTCCTCGACCCGGATGGCAATAATATCGAAGCGGTTTATCACGGCGAGGCAACGCGTAGTGCTAGGTCGGTGGAGATTCGGTTTTAGCAAGAGGGCGGTGTAATAATGGGTAGGACGTATAATGACGTCACTAGATAATGATGCCCAACGCAAAAGAGTGAGCATAAAAATATTTATTCACAGCCAATGCTTTCACTGTTTTTTCTATACAGCCATGTATATTTATGGAAAATAATGACTAAAGCGAACACATTCAGTGCCAATGCTGTGCCCCCTTTAATTTAAAATGTCATTTATCACCGCATATATCAGACTGGTGTAGAGTTAGATGGAAGACGGTATTAATGTGTTAGTACCGTCCTCCATCTAATCACTATTGGGTATCTGAATAATGACTAAGCGCCAAATTGCAGTTGGTCATCTACGTGTAGAAAAGCCTTTGCACGTAATCGCGAAAGAAATGGATGTGTCATTCCAAACAATAGTTCGCTACATGAAGCTACAGGTTGCCGAAGGTGGTGTAACAGCCTCAGAGGTGTTCTTCGGAATTGATCCATCACATCGAGATTTACTTCACAATCTGTTAGAAAGATCTGATGGCAAAGCCACCAAGTCATATTACCGAGATGCAGCAGCTCAAGAAATATCTTGGGACGAAGCAAATCTCTACTGGGCTATGGCTTTCTCGACAGCAAATCGCGGAGACATGTACGAACGAATTGCAGATCTCGAAGTCGGTCTTCATCAACATATTAAAGATATTCTCATCAAAGAGTTTGGCGATTCTGAGTCGGCTTGGTGGCGAAACGGCGTTCCACTACCTGTTCGAAAAGCCTGCGTCCAAGCCCGAGAAGAAGATGCCGAACCTGTAGATAACCCGTTCGCCTATACAACTTTCATCCACCTGTCGGAAATCATCGAAAAGAACTGGAAATTGTTCTCTGTAAATCTTCCAAAATCATTCGTTGCAAATAAGCAAAAACTTCTTACAGACCTCAAGAAACTGAACTCAATCAGAAATGCTGTTATGCACCCGGTCAAGGGAAAGTCGTGGGACCAAGATGATTTTGCCTTTGTTGGTAAATTGCTCTCCGAGTTGAGTCTCTATGCACAGAAAACAGGGAAGGCATCGACACTAATTCACCGAACAGTCGTATTCGGTGCGCATCGCTAAGAATTTGTCATGTACGACATATGCCCAGCTCGTAGGTTCGAATAGCGCAGCGTATTCGGACAATCGCGAATAAACCGGCAAAAAAATCCTGAAAATCCACTATCGCTATAGCAAACGTTCCTGACGAGGTGGAGATCCTCTGCCATTCGCTTATTAAGTGAGTTTTATTTTTATCCAGTTGGAATAAACCATGAAATATTCATTAAATTGGCAACAACCATTACTCTCCATGAGCAAGCGGTTCTTTATATTTATCACATTAATTTTTGCCGGGTTTGTTGCCCTCAGTACATACAAAAACCAACTCGACATGGAGTTGGGTTATTGGCTCTTTTACCAATATTTAAAAATCCTGCTAGTATCCTTCGTTGTATTGTTCGCAATGACTCAGGCGTCCCGATTGTTTTCTGTCGAATTAAGAAGTGATGATGTGGTAGGTAGAAACCGCTTCTTCCGAAAAGTCTCCATACCCTATACAGAGATGACCGGTGTGAGCATGGAAATGTTACTAATAGTAAATTGTCTGGTTATTCGCACCAACAGTCGCAAGAAAATTTATGCACCTTTTGACTTGGATGGCTTCTCAGATTTTTCGAATGAAATAGATGTTAGACTACAAAATAACAAAACGCTTAAAAACAATGCGTAACCAACTCCATTTTTATATTTTGAAGTTAATCCCAATGCTTATTATCATTCCACCGTTTAACCTCGCATGAAAATCTCATGGAGATATCATGAAAATTTCTGAAGTCGCCGAGATAACAAATATTTCTATTCATACGCTACGATATTATGAGAAAGAAGGACTATTACTGGATATCCGCAGGAATGAATCAGGTCAACGTATTTTCGATAAAACAGATATTGAATGGTTAACCTGGATTAAACGTTTAAAGTCTACCGGAATGCCGCTAGCGGAAATAAAATCATTTGCCAAGCTACGCCAAGCCGGTTCTACAACCTTGTCAGAAAGGAAGTCTTTGCTTGTCGCTCATAAAACCGACCTTGAACAAGAGATAGCAAGACTCAATGATGAACTGAATATTGTGATCTACAAAATAGATGCCTACGACCAAAAAATGCTTGACCTAGAGTGAACTCGAGGGATTAACGTACAGATTCCACTGACAAGGAGTCATTTATGTTTAATCCCGGTTATTACATTACTGCCGAACTAAAGGTCAAAGTTCCTGAAAACATCAGTAAAGCTCGCCAGCACTTGAAAAAACTTTGCGAAGAGACACTAAAAGAACCTGGTTGCTCTATTTTCACACTTCATCAATGCGTAGATGATAAGCGCCGTTTCTTGCTGTGGGAAAGATTTAACAGTGAAGATGACTTCAAATTTCACTTTGAGCAACCTCATACGCAAGAATACCTGAGGCAGGATTTGACAGAGGTGGTGCAGTACTTTGTCACTGATGTGCCCGTACCGCTCTAATTATCACCTGACATCGGCCTCCAGCCGATGTCAGGCATAACGATTCGCTACAACCAACAACAAGTGATTCCACAACCACTACGGAAACTCACGAAGCTTTATCATAAGGCGCACACCTTTCTGGCTAACACTCATCCATCCACAACAGTCACGACCCTCTTATTGGTTGCAGCCCGTAGGTTTGAATAGCGCAGCGTATTCGGACAATCGCGTATAACCCCCGAGATAAACAAGGATCGGAAGATCCCCTTGTGGGGCTTGTATCACTCACCCTGATGCAACCCAAGGCTCGTCGGTGCCACTATAAGCTGGATTTATGGGTTTTCCGATTATGACCCAATTTTTGCTTATAGTGGCTAGCGCCAGCCTGAAAGCGCCCACTTACCGGCCGCTGGGCGCTTGTCATATACTCTTCCGTTCTTATGACACGCCGGGGAGGCGTTGATATGCAGTCACAGACTCACACCTTTATCGTCAATGGCAGTGCGCAGCCCTGCCTGCAGACGGGCAGCGGCGAGCCGCTGTTGCTGATCCATGGCGCGCTGGCCAACCACACCCTCTGGCTCGAACATATCGAGCTGCTCTCGCAGCACTACACCGTCTATGCCCCCACCCTGCGCCACTTTGGCGAGGCGGGTAGAGAGGGGCCGTTTGGTCTTGAGACCCATGCCGGCGATCTGCTTGCCCTGCTGGAGCAGTTGCCGTGCGGGCCAGTGCATCTGGCGGGCTGGTCATACGGGGCGGATGTCGCCCTGACCGCCGCCCTGATGGCGCCCGAGCGCTTTCGCTCCCTCTGTCTGGTGGAGCCGGGTTGCCCCGGCGCCCTTGATGAGCAGGGTCTTGCCGCCTTTATGGCCGATGCCGGCGCCATGTTCGGCCCGCTGTTTGCACAGGTGCAGGAGGGCAAGTTGCCACAGGCGGTCGCCAGCCTGATCGATGGCTCGGGTGGCCGCGGCGGCTATTTTGCCAGCCAGCCCGTCAAGTGGCAGCAGGCGCAGCTGGCCGAGGCCGCCAGCCTGCCCAAGCAGTTGAGCCAGAGCGAACGCCCCGACTGGTCGCCCGCACGTCTTGCCACCCTGACCCTGCCCGCCTGCGTGATGCTGGGAGCGGCGACCCGCCCGCTGTTCGCGCTGGTCGGCGAGGCTCTGGCCGCACAGCTGCCACACTGCCAGCTCAAGCAGATCGAGGGGGCCAACCACCTCTACCCCATCGAACAACCCGCCGCCTTTGCCAATGCCTTGCAGGAGTGGCTGACCAGCCAATCCGCCGCCCGCTAGGTCGCCACCGGGAGGGGATGCGGGCGCACTTGGCTCTCGTATCTCCCCGGCAAAGGCGAACCTCTTCACACTTGTCACATCTGGTTACCATTGCGTGACAGTAATGCTTGTAAGCCGACAACTACATCCGTTATCAATAGCCGCTCGATGACTTCCTGATACTCCGGATTGGCTATGTTCGCTCGCTTTCTGCTGTCGGGTCTGGCGCTGCTCGCGCTCCTGGCACTGCTGCTCAAATCCCTGCTGCTGTTCTGGTCGCCCGCCAGCTTTGCGGTGCTGACCACCCCTCAACAACTTGAGGCGCTGTTGTGGGGCTTTCGCTTCGACCTGGCGGCGGCGGCCCTGCTGTGGGCACCGATCGCCCTGCTCTGCTGGCTGGCGGTGCGGCTCGGGCTGCGTCGCCTCTCCTGGCTCTGGTGGTGGGTTCCGGCCATGGTGCTGGCAGGGTTGCAGGTGGCCGACCTGATGTATTTCGCCAATTCGGGACGCCATATCAGCTATGAGCTGGGCGAGGTGACCCGCGAGGCTGGCAGTCTGCTCACCACCGCCCTCAAGCAATACCCTCTGCTGATGGTCGCAACCCTGGCTGGTGCGCTGGCCAGCGCCCTGCTGTGCCGCCGCCAGCTGCGCCTGCCGGCGCGCATGACGCTGGCGAAGACCGAGCTGCCACTGCTGCTCACCTTTGCCATCGCGGTGCTCTGCGTGCGCGGCTCCCTGACCGATCTGCCGATGAAGCCGGATCGCGCCTACGCGATCGGCAATCCCCAGCAGGCGCTGCTCGCCCTCAACCCCGTCTACGCCATGCTGGTCAGCAGCAGCTCCGCCGACGAGACCGGCGGCAGCACGCCGCTCTATCAGCAGCTGCCGCCACCCGCGGCGCAGCAGCTGGCGACGCTGGCACAGCTCGATAGCCACGCCCCCTACCAACCGCCGCAGCGCAAGATGAACGTCATCCTGATGCTGCTGGAGAGCTGGCCTGCCGAGCTGATGCAGAGTTACAACCCGGCTGCGCCCAATGTCACCCCCCATCTGGATGCGCTGCACCGCGAGGGGCTGCGCACCGATGGTCTGATCGCCGGCGGCCGTCGCACGGTGGAGGGGTTCTTTACCGCCCTCTGCTCCTATCAAAATCCGCTGGAGGCGGGCATCCCCAATACGCCGCTGCAGGATCAGCACTACGAGTGCCTGCCCAAACTGTTGAGCGACGCGGGCTGGAGCACTGCGGTCTTTCAGGGGATGCACAAGGGGGAGACCGGGCAGCTGGCCCAGCAGCTGGGGACACAGGCATCCTACGGCAAGCTGGAGATGCCCGCCGCCGAGGTGGAGCAGAACAGCTGGGGCTATCAGGACCCGGATCTCTACCGCTTTATCCTGAGCAAGGCGCGCGCGGAGTCGCGCCCCTTCTTCTACATGGTGAACAACACCACCACCCACGATGACCAGCTGCCGCCGGGCGAGCCCTGGCTGTTTGGCGACCGGAGCAGCGACGAGCGGCAGATGAGCGTGCTGCACTATGCCGACAAGGCGCTCGGCCGCTTTATCGAGGAGTTCAAGCAGGCCAACCTTGGCCCGACCCTGTTCGTCATCACCGCCGATCACACCGCTGGCGAGCGCAGCGGCCATATGGGGCGGTACTGGATCCCCTTCCTGATGTTCGCCACCGATGGTTCCATCGTCCCGCGCCATCAACCGGGCATCGGCGCTCAGCAGGATATCGCACCCACCATCCTCGACCTGCTGGGGGGCAAGGCGCCCTGGTTTACCGGCCACTCGCTGCTAAGCGAAGCGCCGCGCGGGGGGATCTATGCCGCCAGCGGCACCATAGGGCGAGTCTACGGCGAGCAGATCGTCGAGTACCCGATGCACGAGCCGGACAAGCTCACCTGCTTTAACTGGAAGGCAGACCTGCAACTGCACCGGCCGCAGCCTTGCGACGAAGCGGCGGCACGCGAACGGGATTTCAGCTGGGCCACTACCTGGTATCAGCAGAGCCTGTTGTTTGACGGCAAGTCGCGCGCCTATGGCCAGCTCGCGCCAGCCAGCCTGCTCTCTCCGCAACTGGCCGATCAGAGCGCCCCAGCCACTGCCACGACTGCGGGAGTTGACCCACACAGCAAGGCTGACAACGCCAAGAGCTGAGCCAACCCCAAGCAAAAAGCCCGCATCATGCGGGCTTCTTTGTATCTGTTGCCAGTCTGGCCGTTATTGACCCTGGCTGGCCAGCTGCGCTGCCAACTTCTGTCACGCCGGCAACCGAGCCGGAAAACAGCCATAAAAAAATCCGGAGCCACAAGGGCTCCGGTCTCTTGCTCAAGGCAGTATTTGCGGTACTCGCCCCGGATACTGTTTGATAACCGACCAGGGCAGAAGGCTCCACTCGGTCAGTTCACAGTTACGCTCGACACGAGGAAATGAAGGGTCCAGCACTATCCCCTTCTCAGTCATATACCAAGAGGCATACTCCCAGACCGACGGATCTGCATAATTGCACCCTTCCGGATCTGGAACCATCTCGTTGGGATAAAGACGCTGGAACTCTTTTACAATCCAGGGCGCCAGAGACTTTGCCTTGTAATCAGATTCTGCTGGGTCGTATGACTTCTTATCGAACTTAACCGGAGCACCCCTACCCACCCAGAGCAGGTCTTCGAGTGTCAGCACCTCTCCTGTGGCAACATTAATGTTCAATGGCGAATCACCAAAATCAGGGTGTGCACCGCCGCAAAAATAACTGGTAAAAATACTGGCGCTGAGCAAGTTCGGACTGATCAGATGGGGTGTAACCGTCTGGTCAAATTCCCCACCCATCGGGGAACTCATACATTGGAAATAACTGGCGACCTCGCTCCATTGACTATCTGCCAGCATATGATTGAGCTTCCCAAGCTGCTCCGCCGGTAGCCCTGATGTAATGCGAAAATGCGTAATATTGCTTTGCGGCTCTTGTAGCCATTGCAAGCCATAACCCTGAAATGTCTCGCTCTTGTTCGTCTTGAATGAGAGTCCCTCAAGGCGCAAGAGTTCATAAGGATTACGCTGACGCCAGCCGGCAAGCACCGGATCAGGTATTTCAATGGCGCGGCCATCGACTACCGTCAATACGATGGAGAGCCGTTTTTTGCCGACCCATTCGCCACGCAGCCCATTACCGGCTCGCTCGAGGCGCATGGCAACCTTTTCGGGTTCTGAGTTATCCCATCCTTCAGAGAGCAACAGACTCTTGCCCTCCCACTTGCCCGACAGGGGAATATCCTTTCGATACTTGCGGTAGAAATATCGCCCGCTGACCGTGCCATCTGACGATGCATCCAGGGTCATCACTACCGGCATCCGCCCTACTTTGCCCTGATACACCTCGCCAGCCTGCGCAGCCATGGCCAGCAGCAGACAACCCAACCCCAACAAAAACCTCGTTATCACGCTTATCTCCCGTATTGTGACGACGACGTCCATCCTCACTCAGCCCATTCATCAGAACGACCCATTAAGTTCTCGCTCACCGAAAGGGCAAACTGTAGATGAAAAAAAACCGGAACCATACGGTTCCGGTTTTCATCATGCCAACGCAAGCGCTAGCAAAACAAGCAATTAAGCCTGGTTCTTAACTTCTTTCAGACCGCGGAAAGGAGCTTTGGCACCCAGAGCTTCTTCGATACGGATCAGCTGGTTGTACTTGGCAACACGGTCAGAACGGCTCATGGAACCGGTCTTGATCTGGCCAGCAGCGGTACCAACAGCCAAGTCGGCGATGGTAGCGTCTTCGGTCTCACCGGAGCGGTGGGAGATGACGGCAGTGTAGCCAGCGTCTTTGGCCATCTTGATGGCAGCCAGAGTTTCGGTCAGGGAACCGATCTGGTTGAACTTGATCAGGATGGAGTTGGCGATGCCGTTGTCGATACCGCGCTTCAGGATCTTGGTGTTGGTTACGAACAGGTCGTCACCAACGATCTGGATTTTCTTGCCCAGTTCAGCAGTCTGGTAGGCGAAACCTTCCCAGTCAGATTCGTCCAGGCCATCTTCGATGGAGACGATCGGGAACTTGGTGGTCAGTTCAGCCAGGAAGTCGGAGAAACCGTTGGAGGTGAAGACACGACCTTCGCCTTTCAGGTTGTACTCTTTCTTCTCTGCGTCGTAGAACTCGGAAGCAGCGCAGTCCATAGCCAGGGTGATGTCGGTGCCCAGTTTGTAACCGGCAGCAGCAACGGCTTCAGCGATAACTTCCAGCGCTTCGGCGTTGGATTTCAGGTTCGGAGCGAAACCACCTTCGTCACCAACTGCAGTGTTGTAGCCCTTGGACTTCAGCACTTTGGCCAGGTTGTGGAACACTTCTGCGCCCATGCGAACGGCTTCTTTCAGGGTCTTGGCGCCAACCGGCTGGATCATGAACTCCTGGATGTCGACGTTGTTGTCGGCGTGCTCACCACCGTTGATGATGTTCATCATCGGCAGCGGCATGGAGTAAACACCCGGGGTGCCGTTCAGCTCGGCGATGTGGGCGTACAGCGGCATGCCTTTGGCAGCAGCGGCAGCTTTGGCGTTAGCCAGGGAAACAGCCAGGATGGCGTTGGCGCCGAACTTGGATTTGTTCTCGGTACCGTCGAGGTCGATCATGATCTGGTCGACAGTGGCCTGGTCCTTGGCATCTTTACCCAGCAGAGCTTGAGCGATCGGGCCGTTTACGGCTTCGATGGCTTTCAGCACGCCTTTACCCAGGAAACGGCTCTTGTCGCCGTCACGCAGTTCCAGCGCTTCGCGGGAACCGGTGGACGCGCCAGACGGAGCGGCTGCCATACCAACAAAACCACCTTCCAGGTGAACTTCGGCCTCAACGGTCGGGTTACCACGGGAGTCGATGATTTCACGACCGATCACTTTAACGATCTTGGACATGTGTATTTCCTCAGGTTTCGTAAAAAAACAACAAAAATATGCCAAAAAAAGCGGCTGTGGCACAGTGCCCCAACCGCATTTATTTTCAATTACTTCAAATTACGCTTCTGATACTCGCCTGCCGCCTTCACAAAACCGGCGAACAGGGCGTGGCCATCACGAGGAGTTGAGGTGAACTCCGGGTGGAACTGCGCGGCCACGAACCAGGGGTGATCCGGGATCTCGATGATTTCCACCAACTTCTTGTCAGCGGAGAGACCGGTCACTTTCAGACCGGCTGCCTCGATCTGCGGCAGCAGCTTGTTGTTGACTTCATAACGGTGGCGGTGACGCTCGTAAATGGTCGGGCTGCCGTACATCTGACGCACCTTGGAATCTTCGACCAGGTGGCAGAGCTGGGAACCCAGACGCATGGTACCGCCCAGATCGGACTTCTCAGTACGGGTCTCGATATTGCCCTCTTCATCAACCCACTCGGTGATGAGGCCGACGACCGGGTACGCGCAATCTTTCTTGAATTCGGAGGAGTGAGCCCCTTCCATGCCCGCCACATTGCGAGCGAATTCGATCATGGCAACCTGCATGCCGAGGCAGATACCCAGGTAGGGGATCTTGTTCTCGCGGGCATACTGGGCAGCCAGGATTTTGCCTTCCACGCCGCGCTCACCGAAGCCACCCGGCACCAGGATCGCGTCCAGACCTTCCAGCAGCTCGGAGCCACGGGTCTCGATATCCTGAGAGTCGATGTACTTGATGTTGACGGAGTGGCGGGTCTTGAGACCACCGTGCTTGAGCGCCTCGTTGACGGACTTGTAAGCGTCCGGCAAGGAGACGTACTTGCCGACCATACCGATGGTTACTTCACCAGTCGGGTTGGCCTCTTCGTAAATAACCTGTTCCCACTCGGACAAGTCAGCTTCTTTGCACTCCAGACCGAAACGCTCGGTGAAGTAGGAGTCCAGATTCTGGGATTTCAGCAGTGCCGGGATCTTGTAGATGGAGTCGACGTCTTTCATGGAGATGACGGCGCGCTCGGGCACGTTGCAGAACAGGGCAATCTTGGCGCGCTCGTTGGCCGGAATGGCACGGTCGGAGCGGCAGATCAGCACATCCGGCTGGATACCGATGGAGAGCAGCTCTTTGACGGAGTGCTGGGTCGGCTTGGTCTTCACTTCACCGGCAGCGGCCAGGTAAGGAACCAGAGTCAGGTGCATGAACATGGCATTGTTGCGACCCACTTCGGCAGCCAGCTGACGAATGGCTTCGAGGAACGGCAGGGACTCGATGTCACCTACGGTACCGCCCACTTCGACGATGGCAACCTGATGGCCTTCGGCACCGGCAATCACCCGCTCTTTGATGGCGTTGGTGATGTGCGGGATAACCTGAATGGTGGCGCCCAGATAGTCACCACGACGCTCTTTACGCAGTACGTCGGCGTAGATGCGGCCGGTGGTAAAGTTGTTGCGACGGGTCATCTTGGTGCGGATGAAACGCTCGTAGTGACCCAAATCCAGATCGGTTTCGGCCCCGTCCTCGGTTACGAACACTTCACCATGCTGGGTCGGGCTCATGGTGCCCGGATCCACGTTGATGTAGGGGTCCAGTTTCATGATGGTCACATCCAGACCACGGGCTTCCAGAATGGCTGCCAGAGAAGCTGCGGCAATGCCTTTGCCGAGGGATGAAACAACGCCACCAGTAACAAAAATATATTTGGTCGTCATGCTGAACCTGAAAGAAGTTTAGGGAATTTTAAGGGGTGCTTCGGGGATGAAGCAGGACGGGGAAACAGTATACCAAAAACCCCTCTCCCAAACAATGAGCAAAAATCTATCAGGCTCCTTGCCGCCCCATCTTGCGCCAAATCAACTTTGCTCGGTTTCCTTCGCCTTGTTCCAGGCAGCATCAAGCTTTTCGAGGGTGCAATCGCTCATTTTCAGCCCTTCTGCGGCGATTATCTGCTCAACCTGACGAAAGCGACGCTCGAACTTGGCGTTGGCGCCCCGCAGCACCTGCTCCGGATCCTTGCCCAGATGACGCACCAGATTGACGGTGGCAAACAGCAGATCGCCGAGCTCGTCGCTCACCCGCGCCTCATCCACATCGACCATCAACACCTCTTCCATCACCTCGTCGATCTCCTCGTGTATCTTGTCCACCACCGGCCCCAGGGTTTTCCAGTCAAAACCGACGGTGGCACAGCGTTTCTGGATCTTGGCGGCACGGGTCAGGGCCGGCAGCGAGAGCGGGATATCGTCCAGCACGCTCTCTTTGTCGAGGGCCGCCCGCTCTTTGGCTTTTTCTGCTTCCCAGTTCGCTTTTACCGCCTGCTCGTTGGCAAGGTCGGCATCCGAGAAAACATGGGGGTGGCGGCGAATGAGCTTTTCGCTCACCGTATCGACGATATCGGCGAAGTCGAACAGACCACGCTCTTTACCGAGCTGGGCGTAAAACACCACCTGAAACAGCAGGTCACCCAGCTCCCCTTTCAGCCCCTGCCAATCTTCGGTCTCGATGGCATCGGCCACTTCGTAGGCCTCTTCCAGGGTGTGCGGCACTATGGTCTGGAAGTTCTGTTTCAGATCCCAGGGGCAGCCGTTTTGCGGATCGCGCAGGCGAGCCATGATGTCGAGCAGTTGGGGCAGATCGTAACGTTGGGGCATGGGATATTCGCTTGTTGATTCGTACCGCAGGGGCAAAACAGTGACCGACCTGGCGGTCGGTCACAAGTTGGTTCTTGATGACAATCAGAGGCGCTTGGCGCTAATGACGTCATTGAGCTGACTGAGCTTGGCCAACGCCCGGTTGAAGGCGTTGATATTGTAGATCTCCAGCTCCATGTCGATCTCGGCGGTCTGCTCGCGCACGTTGGAGCGTGAGCGTACCCCCATCACATTGATCTTCTCGTTGGCCAGCACGGTAGTGATGTCGCGCAGCAGGCCGGAGCGATCATTTGAAATGATCCGGATGGTGAGGCTGTAGCCGCCGGAGTAGTTCTCGCCCCACACCGCATCGATCAGTCGCTCGGGGTTGCGACGGGAGAGCTCTTTCAACTGCTCGCAATCTTCACGGTGGATGGAGACGCCGCGCCCCATGGTGATGAAGCCCTGAATGGCATCGCCCGGGATCGGCTGACAGCAGCGGGCGATATGGGTCATCAGGTTGCCGACCCCTTCCACGACGATGTGATCCTTGGGCTTGTGGCGCATCGGCGCATTGGCCTTCTGCTCCAGCCTCTCCAGCAGGCGACGATCTTCCTCTTCCGCCGTCGGCTTGTTGTAGCAGGTGTCGAGATAGTTGAGCACCTGGTTGATGCGGATATCGCCGCTGCCGATACCAGCCAGCAGATCGTCGGTGCTCTCCAGATTGAAGCGGCGCAGCATGTTGCCCTTGTCGATCTTGGACATGCTGAGGTTGTGGCGATCCAGCTCCTTCTCGAACAGCTCGCGACCGGCCACGATATTCTTGTCCCGATCCAGCTTTCTGAACCAGGTCGCTACCTTGGCACGCGCCCGGCTGGAGCGCAGGAAGCCGGCGTTGGGGTTCATCCAGTCGCGGCTCGGGTTCGGCTCCTTCTGGGTGATCACCTCCACCTGATCGCCGGTCTGCAGCGCATAGGTGAACGGCACGATGCGGCCGTCAATCTTGGCGCCGATGCAGCGGTGGCCGATCATGCTGTGAACGTGATAGGCAAAGTCGAGCGGAGTGGCACCCGCCGGCAAGTCGATGACATCCCCTTTCGGGGTGAAGACATAGACCCGGTCCTCGAACACCTGACTGCGCAGGTCTTCCAGCAGCGAGCCGCTCTCGGAGAGATCCTCCTGCCAGGCGAGCAGCTTGCGCAGCCACTCGATCTTGTCTTCGAAGGTGTTGGCCTTGCCGCCAGCCTGCGGACCCTCCTTGTAGCGCCAGTGGGCAGCGACGCCGAGCTCGGCATCCTGATGCATCTGGTCGGTACGGATCTGGATCTCGACCGTCTTGCCCTCCGGCCCCACCACAACGGTGTGGATCGACTGGTAGCCGTTGGGTTTGGGGTTGGCGACGTAGTCGTCAAACTCGCGGGGAATGTGGTGGAAGTGGGTGTGAACGATGCCGAGCGCCGCATAGCAATCCTGCAGCCGCTTGGTCACCACCCGCACCGCACGCACGTCGAACAGCTCGTTGAATTCGAGGTGCTTCTTCTGCATCTTGCGCCAGATGCTGTAGATGTGTTTCGGCCGGCCGTAGACCTCGGCCTCGACCCCCGCCTCTTTCAGCGCATCGCGCAGGGAGCGCACAAACTCCTGAATGTAGCGCTCCCGATCGAGCCGCTTCTCATCCAGCTGTTTGGCGATCTGCTTGTAGGTTTCCGGGTGCAGGTAACGGAAGGCGAGATCTTCAAGCTCCCACTTGAGCTGACCGATACCGAGCCGGTTGGCGAGCGGCGCATAGATGTTGGTGATCTCCTGGGCCATCAGCACCCGGGTCTCTTCATCCGCCTTTTTCGCTTCCCGCAGGCAGGCGATCCGCTCGGCCAGCTTGATGACCACGGCACGCACATCCTCGACCATGGCGAGCAGCATGCGGCGCACATTGTCGACCTGCTCTGGCGAGGTTTCGCTGCGATGGAGGGTCTGCAGGGAGCGGATGGCCTCCATCTCCAGCACCCCTTCCACCAGCTTGGCGATCTTGGGCCCGAAGTCCTCGTCCATCCGCTCCTGGCTGATGAGACCGGCTTCGACAAAGGGGTAGATGATGGCGGCCTTGAGAGTACCGAGATCCATGCTGAGCATCAGCAGGATGCCCACCATCTCGATGCCGCGCACCAGCAGCTTGCTGGTGAGGGCCTCGTCGCCCAACGTCAGGCAATACTGGTAGACGGTTCGCAACTGCTCCTTGTCACTGTCACTCAGGGTGAGCGAGCTGACCCACTCCTCCAGGGTGAAGTTGTCTTTCAAATGAATATCGCGAACCGCAACCATGGTATCAATCCTTTAAAGTGTTTGGCCGAAAGTAGTCACTTTCACCCCTTGTGAGATCGCCTCAAATGGGGATTTCCGGAGAGGGTTTCAAGGCGTATTGTCAAAAAAGACAATAGGTCTCTCCGGCAGGCCCAGCCGAATTACGAGGGGCTAGGTTACCCCAATCACGTCTGCTCAAACAGCTTCAGTTCAGGTTGCTGATGAGCACTCGCTAGCCCCGTTCGAAGAGGGCCATGGACTCCAGATGACCGGTGTGGGGGAACATGTCGAGCATGCCCAACCGCACCAGTCGATAACCGCCCTTCACCAGCACCTGGCTATCGCGCGCCAGCGTCACCGGATTACAGGAGACGTAGACCACCCGCTTGGGTGAAAGTTTCACGACGTGCTCCATCACCTCCAGCGCACCGGGACGAGCCGGATCCAGCAGTACCAGATCGAATCCTTCCCGCGCCCAGGACATGCCGACGATATCGCCGCTCAAGTCCGCCTTGTAGAAACGGGCATTGCTGATGCCATTGCGACGGGCGTTCTCTTCGGCGCGCGCCACCATGGCCAGCTCCCCTTCTACCCCCACCACTTCGCGGGCCTGACGGGCCAGCGGCAGGGTAAAGTTGCCGATGCCGCAGAAGAGATCGAGTACCTTGTCATCCTTGCCCGCCCCAAGCCATGAGAGCGCCTGATCGACCATCTGCTGGTTGACGGGGCCGTTGACCTGAATGAAGTCACCCGGAGCAAATGCAAGAGACAGGCCATCCAGCGAGTAAGAGGGCTCGAACTGCTGATGCAGCGGCACTATCTTGTCGTCAGCCGCCTGCAGATAGAGGTCGATACCCTGCTCGGTTGCAAACTCCACCAGCTGCGCCCGATCCGTCTCGTTGGGACGACCGGTATGACGCAGCAGCATCATGATCCCCTGCTCCGCCTGGATCAGTTCGGTATGACCCAGCTCACGCTGGCTCTTCAAGCGATTGAGGCACTCGCGCAGCGGCGCAATCAGTGCAGAGAGCGGTTCGGCCAGCACCGGGCACCCTTCGATCTCCACCAGATCATTGCTGTTGCGGCGACGAAAACCGACCCGGGTGCAGCGACCGTTCTTGTCGAATTTGATGGCCAGTCGGCAGACCCGGCGATAGGCACGCTCCTCGCCAGTCAGCACCGGCTCCAGTGCCGGCGCACTGATATTGCCGAGACGCTCGAACAGATTGACCAGTCCGGCCGCCTTGGCTGCCTGCTGATCCGCCACCGACATATGCTGGGCGCTGCAACCACCGCATTCGCGGTAGTGGCTGCAGAAGGGGGCAATGCGGTTGGCGGCTGGTGTCACCACCTGTTGCAGAGCGGCATGGCCATACTGCTTTTTGTCGTCAGTGATGCGGGCCTTGATGGTCTCGCCGGGTAGCGCCCCTTCAACGAAGATCGCCTTGCCTTGATGACGCCCGATCCCGACACAGTGGTGATCGAGGGTGTCTACCGTAAATTCAATGCGTTGGGGCTGGGTGGATTTCTTTTGGGGCTTGAAAAACTGGGCCATAAAACTTGGTGCCTATAGGTGGCTATGTCATGATTGTGGAATCTGCAGCAGGCTATTGTCCCACAAGAATAATAGTATGACCAAATACGGCCTTCGGGCGCGGGTGCTGGCATTTACCATATTACCCACCTTGATCATCGGTGGCCTGATGGCCGGCTACTTCACCTTCCATCGCTACCAGCAGCTGGAAAACAACCTGATCGATCAAGGGATCAACATCATAGAGCCACTGGCCATCGCCAGTGAATATGGTATGACCCAGCACAGCCGCGAATCCCTCAAGCGGCTGATTGGTCTGACCCATCGAAAGAACTCGCCGCTCATCAAGTCCATCGCCGTCTTCACTCAGGACAACCAACTGTTCGTGACGTCCAACTACCACAGGGACTTCACCCGGTTGCAACTGCCCGATGGCGAGCCGATTCCGGAGCTGACCAGCATCACCCTCTACGGTGACGACATCATATTGCGCACCCCGATCCAGGCCGAAACCACCATGGATGGCTTCCCCCTGCCCAGCGATGTAGAGCCGCCGATGATCGGTTACATCTCGATGCAGATGACCACGGATCGCGCCATGCTGCTCCACTACCGCGATACCTTCTTCGCCATCATCATGGTGCTGCTCGGGGTCGCCGTCAGTACCCTGTTTGGTTTCCGGCTGGTCAAGAGCGTGACCCAGCCCATCACCAACATGGTGCAGGCGGTGCACAAGATCCGGGAAGGGCGGCTCGACACCCGGGTCAGCGGCGAGCTGACCGGCGAGCTGGACATGCTGAAAAACGGCATCAACGCCATGGCCAAGGCGCTCTCCGAATATCACGAGGAGATGCAGCAGAATATCGATCAGGCCACCTCGGATTTGCGCGAGACGCTGGAGCAGATCGAGATCCAGAACGTCGAGCTCGACATGGCCAAGAAGCGGGCGCAGGAGGCGGCAAGGGTCAAATCGGAGTTCCTCGCCAACATGTCCCACGAGCTGCGCACTCCACTCAACGGCGTCATCGGTTTTACCCGCCAGCTGCTCAAGACCAGCCTCACACCGAGCCAGACCGACTACATGCAGACCATCGAGAAGTCGGCGCGCAACCTGCTTGGCATCATCAACGACATCCTCGACTTCTCCAAGCTGGAGGCGGGCAAGCTGCAGCTGGAGCATATCCCCTTCAGCCTGCGCGACACCCTCAACGAGACCATGCACCTGCTCGGCCCCAGCGCCCACGACAAGCAGCTGGAGCTCTCTTTGCGGGTCGATGCGGATGTCCCCGATACCCTCACCGGTGACCCCATGCGTCTGCAGCAGGTGCTGACCAACCTCACCGGCAACGCCATCAAATTCACCGAGCGCGGCAACGTGGATGTTCATATCGAACAGCTCGGCAGCAGCAACCACAAGGTGAAGCTCAACGTGCGGATTCGGGATACCGGTATCGGCATCTCGGAAGAGCAGCAGCGCCAGCTGTTCCAGGCTTTCAATCAGGCCGACTCCTCCATCTCGCGCCGTTATGGCGGCACCGGCCTGGGTCTGGTCATCACCCAGAAGCTGGTGCAGCAGATGGGTGGCCAGATCCGCTTCGAGTCGGAGCTGGACAAGGGCTCAGTCTTCTCTTTCAGCCTGGATCTGGAGGTCTCTCCCCTGCCCCAGACCGATCAGCTGCCGCTGGATCGCATCCACAACAAACGGCTCTGGCTGCTGGAGCCGGACCCTTTGCTCGCGCCGCACTGCTGGCGCTGCTGGCCGAGTGGCAGCTCGATGTGCAACTGCTGACAAACGACGCCCCCTGGCCAGAGATGAGTGAACAGGACATTGTGCTCATTGGCAGCAGCACCCTGCATACTCCGCAACAGGTGCTCAGCCGACTCGACAGCCTGAGCGGCCAGCAGCAGAACACCATAGTGCTGCTCAGCAGCCATGAACCCGCGCTCTACGAGGCGATGCTGACTCACGGTGCCCAACACTGTCTCTCCAAGCCGCTCAACCATCGCAAACTGCTGCACGCTCTGCTCACCCCGGAGGCGAGCCGCCAGCAGCTGCCGGCCCAGCCATCTGCTCGCCAGCTGCAACCGATCAAGGTGCTGGCGGTGGATGACAACGCCGCCAACCTCAAGCTCATCGCCGCCATGCTCCGGGAGATGGTGACTCAGGTCGTGCTCTGCAAGAACGGCAAGGAGGCGGTCAAACAGGCCCAGAGCCAGCCGTTCGACATCATCTTCATGGATATCCAGATGCCGATCATGGATGGCATCAGCGCCACCCAGGCGATCCGCAGCCAATCGCTCAATACCGAGACGCCGATCGTCGCGGTGACCGCCCACGCCATTCCCGGCGAGCGGGAGCGCCTGATCCGCCAGGGGATGGATGACTATCTGGCCAAGCCCATCGACGAGAGCATGCTGGCCAGACTCATCACCGACTTTGCCCATCGCCGTCACCAGATCGTCGGCGATCAGCAGATCGACTGGGCGCTGGCGGTGCGTCAGGCGGCCGGCAAGGAGGACCTGGCCAGAGAGATGCTGACCATGCTGCTGGCCAGTTTCGACGAGGTGGAGCCTGTGCTGGATGCCGCCCTTGCCGGTGCCATCGACGACAGTGAAGTGCTGGCCCAGCTCCACCGTCTCAACGGCGGCTGCGCCTACTCGGGCGTGCCCGGCCTGCAGCGACTGCTGTCACAACTGGAGCAACAGCTGCGTGACGGCGTGCCAGTCAGCGAGCTGGAGCCCGAGCTGCTGGAGTTGCAGGATGCCCTTGAGCTGGTGCGCCAGGAGGCACCACGTTACCTGAGCTAAGCCAGACTGGTTCACGCCCGGAGATATCGTTCCCCCGCTTTTTCTGACGCGGGGGCCGACAGATGGTAAAGTTGCGCCGTTTAAACAGGAGTCAGCATGACCAACAACGATATTCTGCGCCGCCTGCGCTACGCCCTCGCCATCAGCAACGACGAGATGGTCGAGATGTTTGCCAAGGGCAATCTGGCCATCGACCATGCCCAACTGCACGGCTGGCTGATGAAAGAGGCCGAAGAGGGAGAAGTGCAGGAAGCGGGCTATGCCGCCTGCCCCGACTCCGCCCTGAGCCAGTTCCTCGACGGTCTCATCGTCACCCGCCGCGGAGTGCGGGAAGATGCGCCGCCCCAGGTGGTGCCAAACCGGATCAATAACAACCTGATCCTGCGCAAGCTGCGCATCGCCCTCAACTTCAAGGAAGAGGATATGCTCGCGACCCTCAAGCTGGCGAACTTCAACCTCTCCAAATCCGAGCTGAGCGCCCTGTTCCGCTCCAAAGATCACAAGCACTATCAGGATTGCGGGGATCAGATCCTGCGCAACTTCCTGCTCGGCCTCACCGCCAAATACCGCAGCTAACTGCACCGCTCAACCGGCAGGCCAGCAGCCATGACGAAGCGCCTCTCCATCACACTGCCCAAACGTCGAGCAGTCAGGGGATGGCGCATCGTCGCATCGCTGCTTCTCGGCACGCTGCTTGGCTCTTTGCTGCAAGGCTGCAACCAGCAGAGCTACCAGCTCTCCACTCGCTATCAGAGCGCCAACCAGAACGAGCGGATCGCCTTTCTTATCCTCCACTACACCGACGAGGATGACGCCCACTCCCTGCGCCTGTTGACAGAGCCGGAGCACAAGGTGAGCGCCCACTACCTGATCCCCCGAGACAGCAGTGACAGACCGCTCCCCGTCTATCAGCTGGTGCCGGATAGCCAGCGTGCCTGGCATGCCGGGCGCAGCCGCTGGCACCAATATGCCGGGCTCAATGCCAGCTCGCTTGGCATCGAGATCGTCAACCTCGGTTATCCGCCGGAAGATGAGCAGCTGGCCCCCGATGCCCGCCGCTGGCAACCCTATACCCCGCAGCAGATTGCCGCCGTCGGTGCCCTCAGCCGCAAGCTGGTCGACCGTTACCGGATCCCGCCGACCCAGGTGCTGGCTCACAGCGACGTCGCCCCCGAGCGCAAGCAGGATCCCGGCCCCCACTTCCCCTGGCGTCAGCTCTATCTTGAGTACGGCGTCGGCGCCTGGCCAGATGAAAGCCGGGTGGCTGAGTTGCTGGCCAGCCCCTTGCCCCACTGGGATGCGGCCATGTGGCAGCAGCAGCTGGCTCGCTACGGCTACGGCCTGTCACAAAGCGGCCAGTGGGACGAGCAGAGCCGCTCCGTCATGCGTGCCTTCCAGCTCCACTTTCGCGCCGGCAACGTCGATAGTGAGCCGGACAGCGAGTGTCAGGCCATCCTGATGGCCCTGCTCGAGAAGTACCCAAACTAGCCCACCCTTTCACCACTTCCCTCCCCGCTTTGATAGCCACTCGCTATCAAACTGTTAGGTACGAGCGATTATCCCTTCAAATAACAAGGGGTTAATCTGAGTTCGTTCCAAGACAAACTGTCTAACCCGATTTCCTTATCTGGAGGTGAATGATGAAAAGCCCGATTGGTCTTGATACCGCTCAATCACAAGCTCTGGCTGCCGAGCTGAACAAGTTGCTGGCCAGCTACCAGATCCTCTACATGAACGTCCGCGGCTTCCACTGGAATATCCGTGGCAACCAGTTCTTCGAGCTGCACCTGAAGTTCGAAGAGATCTACAACGACCTGCTGCTGAAAGTCGATGCCCTGGCAGAGCGCATTCTGACTCTGGATAGCGTGCCGCTGCACAGCTTCAGCGACTACATCAAGGTCTCCGCTATTCCCGAACAGAAAGGGCTGCACGACGGTCGTGCCTGTGTCGAATCCCTGCTGGGGAGCTTCCGTGAACTGCTGGTGGCTCAGCGCCGCATTCTGGCTCAGGCCGCCGATGCCGGTGATGAAGGGACTGCGTCCATCCTCTCCGACTATGTGCAGCAGCAGGAGAAACTGGTCTGGATGCTGCGCGCCTACCTGGCCTGACCCATTGTTGAAGTGAGCTTTGTTGCAAACCCGAGTTGTCTCTCCTTTTATCCACCCGCTTGCCGCCCTGTTTGGGCGGCTTTTTTGTTTTTGATCTGCATCAAGGGAATCTTAATTGGCAAAATGAATGCCTATTAAGTTCTGAGCCGCAGGAATAGAATCGCCACAAAACAAACAACTGAAATGTCCAATTAGGAGAGGCATGATGTTTTGTGTGCAATGTGAACAGACAATTCGTACCCCGGCTGGCAACGGCTGTGCCTACGCACAAGGTATGTGCGGCAAGACGGCGGAAACCTCGGATCTGCAGGATGTGCTGATCTACACCTTGCAGGGGCTCAGCGCCTGGGCGCTGGCCGCCCGTGAGCAGGGCATCATAGATCGCGAGATCGATGCCTTCGTGCCCAAGGCCTTCTTCGCCACCCTCACCAACGTCAACTTTGACTCCGCCCGCATCGTGGCTTATGTCAACCAGGCGCTGAGCTATCGTCAGCAACTGGCCGCCAAGCTGGCACCGCTGGCGGTGCAGGCCGACACACTGCCCGCTGCCGCCCGCTTCGAGCCGGGTGCCGATCTGCTGGCCCAGCTGGCTCAGGCGCCGCAGACCGCAGTCAACCGCGGCAAGAACGAGGTCAACGAAGACATCATGGGGCTGCGCCTGCTCTGCCTCTACGGCCTCAAGGGCGCCGCCGCCTACATGGAGCACGCCCGGGTGCTGGATCAGCAAAGTGACGAGGTCGCTGCCGAATTCCACCGCATCATGAGCTGGCTCAGCACAGACCCGAGCGAAATGGGTCGTCTGTTCAACTGCGCCATGGAGATCGGTCAACTCAACTTCAAAATCATGGAGATGCTGGATCTGGGTGAAACCAGCGCCTTCGGTCACCCGGAACCGACCCGGGTCAGGGTCACCCCGATCCCCGGCAAATGCATTCTGGTCTCCGGCCATGACATGATGGATCTCAAGCTCATTCTGGAGCAGACCAAGGGCACTGGCATCAACGTCTACACCCACGGTGAGATGCTGCCCGCGCTGGCTTACCCCTTCTTCAAGCAGTACCCCCATCTGGTGGGCAACTACGGCTCCGCCTGGCAGAACCAGCAGAAGGAGTTTGCCAACTTCCCGGGCGCTGTGGTGATGACCTCCAACTGCATCATCGACCCGAACGTGGGCAACTACTCGGATTGCATCTTCACCCGTTCCATCGTCGGCTGGCCGGGTGTGACCCATCTGGAAGGGGATGATTTCTCCGCTGTGATCGCCAAGGCACTGGCACTCGATGGCTTCAAACACACCGAGCTCGAGCACTTCATCACCATCGGTTTTGCCCGCAACGCCCTGATGCAGGCAGCTCCTGCAGTGATCGAGAAGGTCAAGGCCGGCGAAATCAGCCACTTCTTCCTGGTGGGTGGCTGTGACGGCGACAAGGCCGAGCGCGCCTACTTTACCGAGTTTGCCAAGGCTGCGCCGCGCGACAGCCTGCTGCTCACGCTGGGTTGCGGCAAGTACAAGTTCAACAAGCTCGACTTTGGCGAGATCGGTGGCATTCCCCGTCTGCTCGACGTGGGGCAGTGCAACGATGCCTACTCAGCCATCCAGCTGGCGCTGGCGCTCTCCGAGGCGTTCGAGTGCGGGGTCAACGATCTGCCGCTGACGCTGGTGCTCTCCTGGTTCGAGCAGAAAGCCATCGTCATCCTGCTCACCCTGCTGGCGCTGGGTGTGAAGGACATCCGTACCGGCCCGACCGCCCCCGCCTTCCTCACCCCGGCCCTGCTCAAGGTGCTGGAAGAGCAATTTGGCCTGAAAGGGACCACCACGGCCGAGGCTGACTTGGCCGAGATCCTGGCGGCCTGACCTTCCAGCATGTTGTAAGCGTTTGGCGAGCCACCCGGCTCGCCTTTTTTCAAAGCCATTTCCGAGCAAGAGGAGCCTTACGATGACCTCCACCTCTTTGACCCTGCGCTGCATCGGTCGCCGGGCAGATACCCACGACGTGGCAAGTTGGCAATTTTCCCCAGTGGCGGGAACCTTGCCAGCCGTGCTGGCTGGCCAGTGCATCACCCTGCATACCGAGATCGACGGCAAGCCCCACTGCCGTGCCTATACCCTCTCCTCCAGTCCGCAGGATGCCTGCTGGCAAATCACTATCAAGGATGTGGGGTTGGTCTCCCGCCACCTGCACCAGACTCTGCAAGTGGGGGACGAGATCCGGGTGGATGGCCCGTTCGGCGATTTCAATCTGACCGCCTTGCCCTGCGAGCGGCCGCTGCTGCTCAGCGCCGGCTCCGGCATCACCCCAATGTGGGCCATGTTGCGGGACGAGCTGGCCAAACGGCCGGACGCCGATATCCGCTTTATTCACAGCGCCCGCTCGCCAGCAGATGTGATCTTCGCAGATGACTTGGCTGCACTGGCTGAGGCTCATCCCGGTGTACGGCACGCCCTGATTCTGGAAGAGGCCCCTTCTGATCACCCCTGGGTGGGCCGACTCACAGCGGACATGTTGAAGGAATTGGCACCAGACCTGCTCGCGCGCCACGTCTATCTGTGCGGGCCCACGCCTTACATGGCTGCAGTCTGCACCATGCTGGCGGAGCTGGGGCTACCGGCAGCGCAGTTGCACCAGGAGTCGTTCGGTCTGCCTGCGGTTACATCGAGTACGGCGCCAGTTGCAACCAGCAGCGACCACTTCTGGCTAACCCTGAAAAAGAGCGGCAAGAAGGTGAAGATCCTGCCGGGCCAGACCCTGCTGGCAGCGCTGGAAGCTGCGGGCGAGACCATGATGGCCGCCTGCCGCGCCGGGGTATGCGGCGCCTGCCGCTGCATCACGGAAGGCGATATCGAGCGCCAGAGCGTGATGACCCTGAGTGCGCAGGATCTCGAACACGGGGTGGCTCTGGCCTGCTCCTGCACCGCCAGCGGGGATATCAGCCTCGACTATTGAGGCGCGTTATTGGCATCTCGCGCTTTTCCCGCGTGGGCCGGGCAGGTAGACTCAGCCCCAGTTTCAGTCGAAGACGGGATAAAAAATGACAATTCTGGTTACAGGGGGCGCCGGCTATATCGGCTCCCATACCCTGGTTGAACTCTTGAACGTCGGGCAACAGGTGGTGGTGCTGGACAACCTCTCCAACTCCTCACCGGAGTCACTCAAGCGGGTCGAACGGATCACCGGCAAGCCGGTCATCTTCGTCGAAGGGGATGTGCTGGACAGAGCCTGCCTGCAGCAACTGTTTGCTACCCACCAGATCGAGTCAGTGATCCATTTTGCCGGGCTCAAGGCAGTCGGGGAGTCGAGCCAGATCCCGCTCACCTACTACCAGAACAACATCAGCGGCACCCTGGTGCTGTGCGAAGAGATGGCCAAGGCCGGCGTGTTCCGGCTGGTATTCAGCTCCTCGGCCACCGTTTATGGCGATCCGGCTTCGGTACCGTTGCGGGAAGATTTCCCCACCAGCGCCACCAACCCTTATGGCCGCTCCAAGCTGATGGTCGAAGAGATCCTGCGCGACCTCGCCAAATCCGATCCCCGCTGGGCCATCGTGCTGCTGCGCTACTTCAACCCGGTCGGTGCCCACGAGAGCGGCCTCATCGGGGAAGATCCCAACGGCATCCCCAACAACCTGCTGCCCTATATCAGTCAGGTCGGCGTGGGCAAGCTCAAGGAGCTGGGGGTATTTGGCAACGACTACCCGACGCCTGACGGTACCGGGGTGCGCGACTATATCCACGTGGTGGATCTGGCCATCGGCCACCTCAAAGCGCTGGCGCGCATCGAATCAGATACCGGTGTCTTTACCTACAACCTGGGTACCGGTCAGGGTTACTCGGTGCTGGAGATGATCAGGGCGTTTGAAGCGGCCAGCGGCCGACCCATTCCCTACCAGATCAAACCCCGTCGCCCGGGCGACATCGCCGAGTGCTGGGCAGAGCCGACGTTAGCCCGTGCCGAGCTGGGCTGGCAGGCAGAGCGTGGTCTGGAGCAGATGATGATCGATACCTGGCGCTGGCAAAGCCAGAACCCCAACGGCTACCAGGCCGACTGACCCATGGTCAGATAGCAAAACGCCCCGGCATGCCGGGGCGTTGTTGTTTTTGCCACAGGGAATTCAGTTACTCTGACTACGCAGCAGCGGCAAAGGTGCCAGATAAGGTTCGATCCGTGCGATCAGGCGATCCGATAGCGGCGTCAGCAGCACCCAGGGCAGGCAGAGGGTGGCCAATCCCAGCGCACCGACATAGACATCGGTGAACCAGTGGGCACCGGAGAAAATCCGGGGGGCGGAGAAAAGCGGTACCATCAGCAGCGCAGTAATCCCCGCCCAGCGCGGCAGGTAGCGCAGAGCAAAGCCGGCGAAGATCATCAGGAACAGAGCGTGATCCCCGGGGAAGCTGTCACCGGAAGAGTCCTTGGTCGGAATACCGCTGATCTGGGTCACCCGCAGCGCATCGGCCACCATCAGGGTCGGGCTGGGTCGCTCCACCGGCAATCTGTGACCAAGCTGATTGATCACCAGTGCACTTAGCAGCATCACTATGCCCATCGCCACCAGCTGGCGACGACCAGCAATATCACGGGCAAAGAAACAGCGAGCCAGGATCAATCCCATGCAGCCAAGCACCACCAGATCGAACAGCCGGTTGTTGGTGATGGCTACCAGATCGGCCCACAAAGGCGACTGCCCGAGCCAGCCGTTAACGGTGTGAAAAATTGCGAGGTCCCACTGATCCCAGGGACCATGGGCGGGCAGCGCAGCCCAACTGATGGCCACCAGACCACCGACCAGATAGCAAAGCAGGAACTTGCCCATGAGGACTCTCCTTTGGAAAAGGGCGATATCGTAAAACTGTTGAGTGCGTCACAAAAACGAAGAATTGTAAGAAAGTGCGACACAAAATCAAGCCTCAAATAAAACCGAATGGTTTGCCCTCCTCTTTCATTGCTGTTCGGGCTACTGAGTTTTACTCCCAGCCCCCCGGTCTGTGGGCCTCTCACCATGAGTGCGGCTTGTGCCACTACCGCAACACACCCTAGAATGCGCACTTCCCTTTACTGCGAAAGGAAGCGGTATGCATATTCACATTCTCGGGATCTGCGGCACCTTTATGGGTGGTCTGGCGGTGTTGGCAAAACAGCTTGGTTACCGGGTGACCGGCTCGGACGCCAACGTCTATCCCCCCATGAGCACCCAGCTCGAGCAACAGGGCATCGAACTGACCGAAGGCTATGACCCTTCCCAACTCGATCCGGCGCCGGATCTGGTGGTGATTGGCAACGCCATGAGCCGCGGTAACCCCTGTGTTGAATATGTACTGGACCGCAATCTGCCCTACATCTCCGGCCCCCAGTGGCTGCTGGAGCACGTGCTGCAAGATCGCTGGGTGCTGGCCGTTGCAGGCACCCACGGCAAAACCACCACCGCCAGCATGCTGGCCTGGGTGCTGGAGTACGCCAAGCTGGAGCCCGGTTTCCTTATTGGCGGCGTGCCGGGCAACTTCCCGGTCTCGGCCCGCCTCGGCTCTGCCCCCTTCTTCGTCATCGAAGCGGACGAGTATGACTGCGCCTTCTTCGACAAGCGCTCCAAGTTCGTCCACTACCATCCGCGCACTCTGGTGATGAACAACCTGGAGTTCGACCACGCAGATATCTTCCCGGATCTCGCCGCTATCCAACGTCAGTTCCACCACCTGATGCGCACCGTGCCAAGCAACGGCCGGGTGCTGTTCCCGCAGGCGGATGACAACCTCACCGCCGTGCGCAAGATGGGCTGCTGGAGCGAGGTAGAGCTGGTGGGTCAGGACGACGCCAAGTGGAAAGCGGTCAAGCTGGCCGATGACGGCTCCGCCTTCGAGGTGTGGCTGGATGGCGAAAAACAGGGCGAAGTGCACTGGGAGTGCATCGGCGAGCACAACGTCAACAATGGCCTGATGGCCATCGCTGCCGCCCGTCATGCCGGCGTGATGGTGGAGCATGGTATTGCGGCGCTCTGCCAGTTCAAATCACCCAAGCGGCGGATGGAGCTCAAAGGCGAGGTAGCGGGCATCAGCGTCTATGACGACTTTGCCCACCACCCCACAGCCATCGAAACCACCCTTGGCGGTCTGCGCGCCAAGGTGGGTGAAGCCCGCATTCTGGCAGTGCTGGAGCCACGCTCCAACACCATGAAGCTGGGTGTCCACAAGGAGGAGCTGGCCGGCTGCTTCGATGGCGCCGACGAGGTGTTCTTCTTCCAGCCCCCCAACATTGGCTGGGATCTCGGCGAGGTAACGGCCCATATGACCCGACCCGCCAAGGTGTTCAACGATCTGGAGACCTTGATCAACCGGCTGGTGGCCGAGAGCCGCGATGGCGACCATATTTTGATCATGAGCAACGGCGGCTTCGGCGGTATTCATGACAAGCTGATCGCCCGCCTCAAGGATTACCACGGCGAACTATGAACAAAGCGATCACCCTGGCGCTGACCGGTGCCTCCGGCGCCCCCTACGCCCTGCGCCTGCTGGAGTGTCTGGTACAGGCGGACTATCGGGTCTACCTGCTCGCCTCATCGGCGGCACGAGTGGTACTCAAGACCGAGCAGCAGCAGGAGTGGCCGGGCTCACCGAAGGAGCTATCGGCTTATCTCTGTCGCCAATATGGCGCCAAAGAGGGTCAGATAGTCGCCTGCGGCAAGGAGGAGTGGTTCTCGCCGGTGGCCTCCGGCTCGGCGGCCCCCAAGCAGATGGTGGTCTGCCCCTGCTCCATGGGCACCGTCTCGGCCATTGCCAACGGTACCTCCGACAACCTGCTGGAGCGGGCGGCGGATGTAGTGATCAAGGAGCGCGGCCAGCTCATTCTGGTGCCCCGCGAGAGCCCCTTCTCGGCGATCCATCTGGAGAACATGCTGAAACTGGCGCGGCTCGGGGTGACCATCATGCCCGCCGCGCCGGGTTTCTATCATGAGCCGAAAAGCATCGCGGATCTGGTGGACTTTATGGTCGCCCGCATCCTCGATCATCTGGGTGTCGAGCATGAGCTGACCAGCCGCTGGGGCTATGGCCACGGCTGAGCTGACCAGACAAACCGGATAAAAAAAGGCGCCCCTCGATGAGGGGCGCCTTTTTTCGTTAAGCCGTATCAGCAAGCCTGAATAGGTGCCGTCACGTACTTGAACAGGAAATCAGTCACCTCTTCGCGCGCCGGGCGCTGAGGTTGATTGATCATCTGCATCATCACATAGCCAAAACCGGTCAGAGAGCGGGCCAGATCCTGTGCCGACAGCACGCTGGTGATCTCCCCTGCATCCATGGCGGTTTGCAGCTCGCTGGCGATCAGCTCAAGGCACTGATCGAGCAGCCGGGTATAGCGAGGCCATACCTCTTCCCGAACCGAGGAACTCCACTCCAGCCAGATACCTGCGTAATCGGGCTGGTCGTAGGCCGCGTCGACAGACAAGCTCACATGGCGCTTGATCTTGTCGAAGATTGAACCATTGCCGCTGTATGCCTGCGACAACGTCAGGTTCACGAAGCGTTCGATCTCGGCCAATACCTCATCTACCAACTCCTCGCGGGTGTTGAAATAGTTGAAGACGGTGGCAACAGAGACCTTGGCCTGCTCGGCAATTTCGGCGTGACCGGCACGACCGATACCGCGGCGGGAGAACACTTCGATGGCACATTCCATCAGTTGATTGCGACGAGCCTCCGGCGACAGCCGGGTACGACGTCTTATTTCTGCGCGTGGTTCCATAGTTTTTATCATCTAATAGTTATTGATTATGGTGTTTATAGTATTGTAACTAATCATGCCTGAGTGCCTGCTAACTCTATCAATTAAAATAAGCCGATAAAAGCACCACGTATATATGGCGCCTCTCGACACGGGTGGTAGAATCATCGGTTTTGATGTTCATGAACGGCCAGTTTCCCTTTGGCCATATGGGAGTAAGTGATGAAACACACTGTCGAGGTGATGATCTCCGAGGCTGAAGTAGCCGCCCGGATCGCCAAATTGGGTGAAGAGATCACCGCCCGCTACCAGGGTTCCGACGAAGTCGTAATGATCGGTCTGCTGCGCGGCTCCTGCGTCTTCCTGGCTGACCTCTGCCGTCAGTGCCAGCTGCCCATCACCCTGGATTTTATGACCGCCTCCAGCTATGGCTCCGGCATGCACAGCACCCGTGACGTGCGTATCCTCAAAGACCTGGATGACGACATCAAGGGCAAGGATGTGGTGATCGTCGAAGACATCATCGATACCGGCTACACCCTCAACAAGGTGCGCGAGATCCTCTCCCTGCGCGAGCCGAAATCCCTCGCCATCTGCACCCTGCTGGACAAACCCTCCCGCCGCGAAGTGCAGGTGCCGGTTGACTGGGTCGGCTTTGCCATTCCGGATGAATTCGTGGTCGGCTGCGGCATCGACTACGCGCAGAAGTACCGCAACCTGCCCTTCATCGGCAAAGTGGTACCGCAAGAGTAACAAGGTTAAAAAACATACCGAACAAGGTGGCGCTGCGCCATTTTCTGTCTCAGGCGGCCTCGGCCGCCTTTTCTGTATCAAGACGGGTTCAGCCAGTTAGAGGTTGCAATGAACGCACTGGAAATCAGCGGCCTGAAAAAGACCTATCAGGGGGGCGTCGAAGCCCTGAAAGGCATCGATCTCACCGTCAAGCAGGGGGATTTCTTCGCCCTGCTCGGCCCCAACGGAGCGGGCAAGTCCACCACCATCGGCGTCATCAGCTCGCTGGTGAACAAGAGTGGCGGCAAGGTGAAGGTATTCGGTTATGACATCGATACCCATCTGGAAGAGGCCAAGGCCCAGCTCGGGCTGGTGCCGCAGGAGTTCAACTTCAGCCAGTTCGAGAAGGTGATCCAGATTGTCACCCATCAGGCCGGCTTCTACGGCGTGCCCAAGGCAGAAGCGAAGATCCGCGCCGAGAAGTACCTGCGCCAGCTCGATTTGTGGGAGAAGCGCGACATGCCGGCCCGCACCCTCTCCGGCGGCATGAAGCGCCGGTTGATGATCGCCCGCGCCCTGATGCACGAACCCAAGCTGCTGATCCTCGATGAGCCGACCGCCGGGGTCGATATCGAGATCCGCCGCTCCATGTGGAGTTTCCTCAAGGATCTCAACGAGCAGGGGGTCACCATCATCCTCACCACCCACTATCTGGAAGAGGCGGAGATGCTCTGCCGCAACATCGGCATCATCGACAAGGGCCGTCTGATCGAGAACACCAGCATGAAAAACCTGCTGGGCAAGCTGGGCCGCGAGACCTTCCTGCTCGATCTGGCGCCAGGTTCTGCCGTACCAAACGTGCCCGAATTCAACGGCCGCATGCAAGATGAGCGCACCCTGGAAGTGGATCTCGACAAGAGCCAGTCCCTCAACAGCCTGTTCGAGCAGCTGTCACACCAGCAGGTGCAGGTACTGAGCATGCGCAACAAGGCCAACCGGCTGGAAGAGCTGTTTGTCACCCTGGTCGAAGAGGGGAGAAAAGCATGAACCTGACCACTTACTACATCGCCTTCAAGAGCATTCTGGCCAAAGAGGTGAGCCGCTTTACCCGGATCTGGATCCAGACCCTGGTGCCGCCCGCCATCACCATGAGCCTCTACTTCGTCATCTTCGGCAACCTGATCGGTTCGCGCATCGGTGACATGGGCGGCTTCACCTACATGGAGTTCATCGTGCCCGGCCTCATCATGATGTCGGTGATCACCAACTCCTACTCCAACGTCGCTTCCTCCTTCTTCAGCGCCAAGTTCCAGCGCAACGTCGAGGAGCTGCTGGTGGCGCCGGTGCCCAACTACGTCATCATCGCGGGCTACGTGGGCGGTGGCGTAGCCCGCGGCCTCTGCGTCGGCCTCATTGTCACCCTGGTGTCGCTCTTCTTCGTGCCGCTGCAGATCCACCACCTGTTCAGCGTCTGCGTCACCGTGCTGCTGACCGCCATCCTCTTCTCGCTGGGTGGCCTCATCAACGCGGTGTTTGCCAAAACTTTCGACGACATCAGCATCATCCCCACCTTCGTGCTGACGCCGCTCACCTATCTGGGCGGAGTGTTCTACTCCATCAGCCTGCTGCCCCCCTTCTGGCAGGGGGTCTCCCAGGTGAACCCCATCATCTACATGGTGAACGCGTTCCGTTACGGCTTCCTCGGTATCTCCGACGTGCCGCTCGGCACCGCCTACCTCATCATCATCGGCTTCATCGTGGCTCTCTACGCTCTGGCCTGGTGGCTTATCTCGCGCGGCACCGGTCTGCGCCACTGATGACCAGAACGGGCACCTCGCGGTGCCCTTTTTTTATTCCCCCTGTAGCCCCTTAAACCTGCCAGCCCCCTTCGCAATAACCTGCCTGTTATTAAGGCTTTACCTGACACCTTGTGATCCACCGCAATTTTCGAATTACCCCCAAAGGTATAATTCTCGCGGTTGGATGTGCCGTCATTGATGGAGCATCTGTCTCTTCATTTCTCTCATCAGGGCAGGATCGCCTATGTCACTTATCACCGAGTTGCCAGCCATTTTCGATAGTTTTTCAGATGCCCGTCGTCAGGGCTTTCTGGCTGTGATGGCACTCAAGGAGCGACAGATCCCCCTAGTCGGCACCTACTGCACCTTTATGCCGCAGGAGGTGGCGATGGCCGCCGGCGCCGTGGTGGTCTCGCTCTGCTCCACCAGCGACGAGACCATCGAGGAGGCCGAGAAAGACCTGCCCCGCAACCTCTGCCCGCTGATCAAGAGCAGCTACGGGTTCGGCAAGACCGACAAGTGCCCCTACTTCTACTTCTCCGATCTGGTGGTAGGTGAAACCACCTGCGACGGCAAGAAGAAGATGTACGAGTACATGGCCGAGTTCAAACCGGTGCATGTGATGCAGTTGCCCAACCGCGCCGATGACGAGGCCTCCCGCACCCTGTGGCGCAGCGAGATTGTCCGCTTCAAGGAGTTGCTGGAGCAGCAGTTCGGCAAGCCCATCAACGAGCAGGCGCTGCGCGACGCCATCGTGCTGAAGAACCGCGAGCGCCGCGCGCTGGCCGATTTCTACCGGCTGGGTCAGCTCAACCCGCCGGCGCTGAGCGGCACCGACCTGCTCAAGGTGGTCTATGGCGCCACCTTCCGCTTCGACAAGGAGCAGCTCATCAGCGAGCTGCAGGAGATGACCCGCCGCATCAAGGCCGAGTACGCCGACGGCAAACGGCTCGATGCCCGTCCGCGCATCCTCATCACCGGCTGTCCCATCGGCGGCGCCGCCGACAAGGTGGTGCGCCTCATCGAGGAGCACGGTGGCTGGGTGGTGGGCTACGAGAACTGCACTGGCGCCAAGGCAACCGAGCAGTGCGTCAGCGAAGAGGGTGACCCGTTCGATGCGCTGACCGACAAGTATCTGGCCATCGGCTGCTCCTGCATCTCCCCCAACCACCAGCGCATGAATCTGCTGAGCCAGATGGTGGAGGAGTATCAGGCAGACGGGGTGATCGATGTGATCCTGCAGGCCTGCCACACCTATGCGGTAGAGTCGCTCGCCATCAAGCGTCACGTGCGCGATCGCCACGGCATCCCCTACATGGCGGTCGAGACCGACTACTCCAGCGCCGACAAGGGACAACTGGCCACCCGGCTGGCCGCCTTTATCGAAATGCTGTGAGGAGGCGCCGTGTCACTCTCCATCGGGATTGACTCGGGCTCCACCGCGACCAAGGGGATCCTGTTCGACAGCCGGGATGGCGGGCGCATCGTCCGCCGTTTTCTGGTGCCGACCCCCTTTCGTCCGCTGGCTGCCATCGAGCAAGGCTGGGAGGAGCTCTCGGCCGATTTGCCAGAGCGCCCCCACCTGACCCTGACCGGCTATGGCCGGGATCTGGCGTCGTTCGCCGATCGCCGGGTTACCGAGATCTCCTGCCATGGGCTGGGGGCTCGCCTGCTCTGCCCGTCGGTACACACCGTCATCGACATCGGCGGGCAGGACAGCAAGGTGATCCAGCTCGATAGCGACGGCAACCTCACCGACTTTTTGATGAACGACAAGTGCGCCGCCGGTACCGGTCGCTTTCTCGAGGTGATCACCCGTACTCTGGGAGCTCGGGTCGAGCAAATCGACGAGCTGTTGGAGGGCGCAGAGCCCCACGATATCAGCAGCATGTGCACCGTGTTTGCCGAATCGGAGGCGATCAGCCTGCGCTCGGCGGGCATTCCCGCCGAGTCGATCCTGGCCGGCATCGTCCGCTCTATGGCCCGGCGCAGTGCCAACTTTATCGGCCGCCTCGGCGCCAGACCGAGCGTGCTCTTTACCGGCGGCGTCAGCCACTGCGCCACCTTCCGCCACTATCTGGCCGAAGGGTTGGGCTGCGACGTGGCCACCCATCCGGACGCCCAGTTTGCCGGTGCGTTGGGGGCCGCCCTGTTCGGTGCCCGAGCCAGCACGGGAGGCAAATCATGAATCAGGAGTTTCTCTACCTGTTCCACTCCACCCTCGGCACAGTCAGACTGCGCAAGCGGCTGGAGCAGCACGGTCAGTCGTTTCGGGTCTGCGACGTGCCGCGCCTGCTTAGCGCCGGCTGTGGCCTCGCCATTCGCCTCCACTGTCTGCCAGACGAGTGGCAACAGTGGTGCCAGCACGGCGAAACCGCCGCCGTCTTTCGCTGCGAAGCGGACGGCGACTATCAGGAGCTGGCCCGCTATCCGGCCGATAGTCAGGACATGGCGAAGCAAACGCCTGTGGCTGGCAGTCGGAGTCATGGATGATAAAGAGCTATCCCATGGCCGTTTATCTGCGCATGCTGGCCAATCTGGCGCTGGGGGGATTCTTCCTCGCCTCCGCCGGGTTCAAGCTGGCCTCCCCCGCCCTGTTCATCGATCAGATCGGCGCCTTTGGCCTGATCTGGCCACCGTTGCTTCCACTCGCCGCCTGGGGGCTGATTGCCCTTGAGCTATGCGCCGGGCTTGCAGTCATCGCCAACCGGCGCTGGGGATTGTGGCTGGTGATCGGGCTGCTCGCCCTGTTTATTCCGGTGTTGGGCTATGGCGTTGCCATCGGGCTCGACATCTCTTGCGGCTGTCTGGGCAGGGCTGATCTCAGCTCGTTGCCGGAGGCCATTGTGCGGGATCTGCTGCTACTGACGCTTGCGGGCGCCCTGCTGCGAACTTCCCGCCCCGTTTTTCCCGTACTAAAGGAGTAGTGACATGATGACATTGCGATCCCGCACTCTGCTGGCCTCGCTGATCGCCGCCAGCTTTGCCCTCGCGGGCTGTGGCGACAACCAGTTCGAGCAGGAGGTGAAGCTTGAGCAATCGGCTGTGCAGCTGGCACAGGAGGCGCAGCAGGGGGCTATCAGCTGCTGACCGTGGCCGAGCTGAAAACCCGGATGGACAAGGGCGAGGAGCTGGTGATCATCGACACCATGCCCTATGAGGACTCCTACAAGAAGGAGCACATCCCGGGCGCCAAGAACTTTGCCTTCGTGAAAGAGGCGAAAGCGGGCGACAACTGGAGCGAGATTGTCGAGGGAAGCGGTACACCGGAGCAGTTCCAGGCGCTGCTGGGTGAAGACAAAGCTCGCCCCGTGGTGATCTACTGCGGCTTCGTCAAGTGCGGCCGCAGCCACAACGCCGCCGCCTGGGCTGTCAATCAGGGCTATCAACAGGTCTATCGGGTGCCGGGTGGCATCTTCGCCTGGAAAGGCGCCGGCTACCCCGTCACGGCCGAGTAACCCGACCTTTCGCCCCAAAAAAGAAGCCCGCAACTGCGGGCTTCTCTCATTTCGATGCTGGCAGTCAGCTGGCGACTCGGGACGCTTCGCCTTGTGCGACATCGCTCTGCGCCTGTTCGCCAAGCAGGCGCTTGGTGATCATCGCCGCCATGATGGAGCCGTTGACGTTGAGAGCGGTACGGCCCATGTCCACCAGCGGCTCGATGGCGATCATCACCCCCACCAGCGCGATGGGGAAGTTGAGGGTGGAGAGCACGATCAGCGCGGCGAAGGTGCCGCCACCGCCGACGCCAGCCACCCCGATGGAGCCCAGCGCAATCACCGGCAGCAAAGTCAGCAAGAACAGGGGATCAAACGGGTTGATACCGAGCATGGGGGCAATCATCGCCACCATCATGGCCGGATAGATACCGGCGCAGCCGTTCTGGCCGAGGTTGGCACCGAACGAGGCGGCAAAGTTGGCGATGCTGGAGGGCACCCCAAGACGCTGCTGGGTCTCGATGCTGAGCGGAATGGACGCCGCGCTGCTGCGGGAGATAAAGGCGAAGGTGAGCACGCCCCACACTTCCCGCAGATAGTGCAGCGGGTTCTGGCCGATCAGCAGCAGGATCACCATGTGCACGGCAAACATCGCCAGAATGGCGACGTAGCAGACCAGAATAAAGCCGAGCAGGCTGAGGATCTCGCTCAGCGGATAGTGGGCCACCACCCGGGCGATCAGCGCCATCACGCCATAGGGGGTGAGCGCAATCACCACCCGCACCATTTTCATCACCCACAGTTGCAGGGTGTCGATGGCCACGGCGGCGCGAGCACCAGCCTCTGGATGCTCCGCCTTCAACTGCAGCAGGGCAACCCCGGCCAGCACGGTGAAGATCACCACCCCGATCACCGAGAGACCGCGGCTACCCGCCATATCGGCGGCAAAGTTGGTGGGCACCAGCGAGAGCAGCAGGGCCGGCAGGGTCTGGGCACTGTCGATGGTACTCATGCTCTGTTGCAGCGCAGCCGTGTCGCTGCCGTGGCTCAGCAGCCCCTCGGCAGTGAGACCACTCAGATGGGTCACCGTCATCCCCACCACACCGGCGATCATCACCAGCGTCAGCATGGAGCCGATCAGCACGGCGCTGATCTTGCCGAGGGACTGGGCCTGCTCCAGCTTGTTGATTGCAGAAAGGATCGAGGTGAACACCAGCGGCATCATCACCACCTTGAGCAGGCTGACATAGCCGCCGCCGATGATATTGACCCACTCCAGGGTCTGCTGGACGCCGGCATCATCGGCACCCCAGCCCAGTTGCAGAGCCAGCCCGAACAGGGCGCCAAACAGCAGACCCGCAAGCACCTTGCGCGAGAGCGGCAACCCGGAGGGTAACCGGGTGAGAGCAAAACAGAGCAGACAGAAAACAAGCGATGCAATCAGGACAAACATCATGAATACCTGTAGCGGCCATCAGGCCGAGAGTGGATTGAAACAAAGGAGGATGCGGGCAGGGCCGCAGAACAAAACGCCGGGATGCAGGAGAGTGCAGGCGTGAAAAAGCAGCGGACGCCCGGGAAGGCGTCCGCTGACAATCGGGGGAATTACTTCTTTACGGGGGCGTCGTACTGTTCAGGTTCGTCGCTATAGACGCAGACGTTCCACTTGGCAGCCAGGCCATCGTCGGCCAGACAGTAACGCTCGAAGAAAGCCTTGATCTCGGCGCGCTGGCAGTGCGCCTCGAAAGAGGCCATATCTTGCCAAATCTCGTTGAACACGATGGGGAAGCTCTCCCCCTCGGCAAACGGGCTGGCGATGTGGCGGGTTACCCGATATTGCAGGCAGCCATCCTCACGCAGGGTGTTGGGCTCGAGTGCCTGCAACACCTGAAACAGGGCCTGCTCCTGACCGGCTTTCGGCAGGAATTGGGCGATGCAATAAACCTTCTTGGACATGAGATCCTCCTGTGGGCGACTCGCTCAGGCTTGCTGTAGCGTGACCACCCGGTTGTCGATAAGACGGGCCTTGCCGAGATAAGCAGCCATCAGGATCACCAGCTGCTCGCTCTCGTCGGTAGCCGCTTCGAGGTTGGCAGCATCGACGATGTCGATGGCATCGGTGCGAAAACCGGCGTTGTCGAGGCGCTGGCTGGCCTGCGCCACCAGCGACGGCAAGTGGTGATCACCCGCTTCGATCTGCTCGGCGATCCAGTTCATGGTGCGCGCCAGCTCGGGGGCAATGGCCCGCTCGGTGGCGGTCAGGTAACCGTTGCGCGAAGAGAGCGCCAGCCCGTCTTCGGCCCGCACGGTGGGCACGCCGACGATCTCGATGGGCATCGCCATGTCGGCCACCATCTTGCGAATGAGCGCCAGCTGCTGGTAATCCTTCTGGCCAAAGCAGGCCACATCCGGCTGAACCAGATTGAACAGCTTGGTGACGACAGTGCTGACCCCGCGGAAGTGACCCGGACGCAGCGCCCCCTCCAGCAGATTGGAGAGACCCGGCACCTCGACGAAGGTCTGGCTGGCCAGCCCCTGCGGATACATGATCTCCGGGGTCGGGGTGAACACCATATCGACCCCGGCAGCTTCCAGCGCAGCGCAATCCTGCTCCAGAGTGCGCGGGTAGTTGGCAAGATCCTCGGCCTTGTCGAACTGCATAGGGTTGACGAAGATGCTGACCACCACCTTTTCGGCGTGGCTGTGCGCCTCCTTCACCAGCGTCAGGTGGCCCTGATGCAGATTGCCCATGGTGGGCACGAATGCGATGGCACGCCCTTCACGGCGCCATTGAGAGATCTGCTCACGCAGAGCGGCAGGATTGTTAACAACCAACATCGGCAGTTCACCTTCAGATGAATCAAAAAGATACGGGTTACATCAGCCTGACAGGATGACGAAACGGGGGCACTGGCCCCCGCTCTCATCGATAGGGCATCACATCAGTTGAAGCAGTGTTCCGGGCCGGGGAAGCTCCCCTCGCTCACCTGCTGCACATAGAGGCGCACGGCGGCACGCACGTCGCCGGTCTCGGCCAGAAAGTTCTTGGTGAACTTGGGCACATAGCCGGAGGTGACGCCAAAGGCGTCGTGCATCACCAGAATCTGACCATCGGTCGCGGGGCCGGCACCGATGCCGATCACCGGGATGCGCAGCGCCTTGCTGATCCGCTCGGCCAGCGCACTGGGTACGCACTCGAGCACCAACAGCTGGATACCGGCCGCCTGCAGCTCGAGGGCCTGACGGTAGATCTCCTGGGCCTGAAACTCGTCGCGCCCCTGCACCTTGAAGCCGCCAAAGACGTGGACGGATTGCGGGGTGAGGCCGAGGTGACCGCACACCGGCACCCCGTTGCGGGTGAGATGGCGGATGGAGTCGCAGAGCCAGTCGCCCCCTTCCATCTTGACCATGCGGGCACCGGCTGCCATCAGGCGGGCGGCGTTCTGGTAAGTCTGCTCGGGGGTGGCGTAACTCATGAAGGGCATGTCGGCGATGATCAGCGCATTGCTGGCACCGCGAGCCACACAGCGGGTGTGATAGACCATCTCATCCATGTTGACCGCCAGGGTATCCTGACCCCCTTGCAGCACCATGCCCAGCGAATCGCCGATGAGCAGCACATGGGCCCCCTCGTCATCGAACAACTTGGCAAAAGTGGCATCATAGGCGGTGATGGCGGTGAACTTTTGACCATCCTGCTTCATCTTCAGCAGGCTGGCGGTGGTGATCTTGCTCATAAAGGCTCCTGTACGTCTGCACTCGGCGCAATGATGGCGAGATCATTGCCCGGGCAGCGGGCAACCAGTTGTGCGAGCGGGGTGCCGCAGGGCAGCACCAGAGCGGGCGCGATTTCGGCCAGGGGCAGCAGCACGAACTCCCGCTCCTTCATGCCGTAATGGGGAACGATCAGGCGCTCGTGGTTGATCACCTGATCGCCAAAGAGCAGCAGATCGAGATCCAGGGTTCTCGGCCCCCACCGCTCCTCTTTGCGCACACGTCCCTGTTCCAGCTCGATTTTTTGTAGTTGATCCAGCAGCGCCAGCGGCGTCAGCCGGGTGTTGAGCCGGGCCACGGCATTGACGTAGTCCGGCTGATCAGCAGGCCCCATGGGGCGGCTGCTGTAAAACGACGAGGCCTGCACCAGCACAGATTCCGGCAAGGTCGCCAGCGCGGCGACCGCGCGGCGCGCCTGACCGAGCGGGTCAGACAGGTTGGAACCAATGGCGATGAAGACCTCGGTCATCACGTCTGTGATCACTCGGCCGCTTTCGGCTTGCGACGGCGCGGGCGGCGGCGATTGCGGCTGTTGCTGCTGCGCTTCTCGCCATCGTGGCTACGGCTCTCACCGCGCTCACCGCTGGCCGGGCGACGGGTCGCTTCCCGTTGCAGCTGCGGGCGCACATCCGGATTGGAAGCAACATAGCGCTCCCACCAGCTGGCCAGCTCGCCGAGACCGCGCTCGACCCGGTTGCGCAGCAACAGGAAGTCGAACGCCGCGCGGAACTTGGGGTGCTCCATGGCGCGCTCGGGGTGCTTGCCCTGACGACGGGTCAACCGCTGTTGCAGTGCCCAGATATCGCGGACATCTGTCGTGAAACGGCGGGGAACGGCGATGATCCGCACCTGATTGTCGAGCACCTCGTTGATCGCCAGCATGAAGGCGTCATACCAGGGCAGGCCGCTCTCGTTCTCCAGCACCCGACCACGGGCCTCGACGCAGCCCCACAGCAGGGTGGCGTAGAGGAAGGCGGGGGTGACGCGTTTATCTTCACGAACGCGAGTATCGGTATCGATCAGCGCCTGCTCGATAAACTGCTCGCAAGGCGAATTGCCGTGCGGGGTAAACAGTGCAGCCACTTGCGGGAAGAGCTGCTGGAACAGGCCGTACTCGCGCAGCAGCTTGTAGGTAGTCAGGGCATCGCCAGCCAGGAACAGCTTGAGGGTCTCCTCAAACAGGCGGGCAGCCGGAATATCCTGCAGCAGCGGCGCCAGCTCCCTGATGGGGGCTGCGGTGCGCGGGCTGATGGTCATGTCGAGCTTGGCGGCGAAACGCACGGCGCGCAGCATCCGCACCGGATCTTCGCGGTAGCGGGTTTCGGGATCGCCAATCAGCTCCAGCTTGCGCTCGGCCAAATCTTCCAGCCCGCCCTCGAAATCGTGCAGGGTGAAATCCTTGGCGCTGTAGTAGAGGGCGTTAACGGTAAAGTCACGGCGCTCGGCATCCTCTTCGATGGTGCCGTAGACGTTGTCGCGCAGCAGCATGCCTTCATCGGACTGGGCCGACACATGTTTGCTGGTATTGACCTGATGGTGGTGACCGCGGAAGGTGGCCACTTCGATCACGTCACGACCAAACACAATGTGGGCCAGGCGGAAGCGGCGGCCAATCAGGCGGCAGTTGCTGAACAGCGCCTTGATCTGCTCCGGCGTCGCATCGGTGGCGATGTCGAAATCCTTGGGCGTCTTCCCGAGCAGCAGATCCCGGACTCCGCCGCCGACCAGGTAGGCTTCGTAGCCGCCCTTGTTCAGGCGATAGAGCACCTTGAGTGCATTCTCGCTGATCTCTTTGCGCGAAATCGGGTGCTGGTCACGACTCAGGGTTCGACGTTGTCCGGCAACACGGGCCGGAATGGGGGACTCCGCCGACTGCTCGCCCTCATCCTTGCCGAGCACTTTGCGGCAAAAGTTTGCGATCTGGGAAAAAATGGTACACCTCGTTATGACTTCAAATTGACGGGAGGCCAAAAAAATAGCGGCCTATCATAGCTCACGCCTAACCAAATGAAAAACCGTGACGGCAATTGATCCCGTTTGAATCGGTGTTGCCGGAAAAAATAGCGGTCTATTCCGATAGCTCACGCCTGACCAAATGAAAAACCGTGACGGCAATTGATCCCGTTTGAATCGGCGTTGCCGGAAAAAATAGCGGTCTATTCCGATAGCTCACACCTGACCAAATGAAAAACCGTGACGGCAATTGATCCCGTTTGAATCGGCGTTGCCGGAAAAAATAGCGGTCTATTCCGATAGCTCACACCTGACCAAATGAAAAACCGTGACGGCAATTGATCCCGTTTGAATCGGCGTTGCCGCTAAAAAAGCGCCCTGTTCGAAGGAATTCGCTCTTACAAACCGGCCATTGCCCTTTTAGCGCCTGTCGGCACGGCAACAAGGCGGCTATGGTGCCAACCCCGCCACTATAAATTTAATTTATGGCTTTTCGGGAAATGACCCAATTCAACCTTATACCGAACCGGATCCCCGGCGCAGGGTCCGTTGTTCTCTCTTGCCTGCTCTCGAAAGCCTGCGCCCGATCCGCTCAAGCCGACTCGAGCAGCACTTCGCCTTGTCACCTTGCTTTTGGCTTTGGCTGCCAGATTTAGCCGGCAACCAACGGGATCTTCTCGCTGGCGGGCACCCGGGCCAGCTGCCAGTTGGCGATGCCCCAGCTGATGATCTCGTCGATCCGGCTTGCCATCAGCTCCGGCGGCGGACACTGACCGAGGAAGTGCAGCGCCTGCCACAGGGCCGGGCGCACCTCATCCAGCGCCAGCGCCGGCGCATGGTTCTGCTTGGAGAGCTTGTTGCCGTCGGCCTGCACCGCCAGCGGCAGATGCACCCAGTCCGGCACCGCAGCCCCCAGGGTCTGGTAGAGGGCAATCTGGCGCACCGTCGGCTCCAGCAGGTCGGCACCGCGCACTATCTCGGTGATGCCGCTGTCCATATCATCCACCACCACCGCCAGGTTGTAGGCGTAGAGCCCGTCGCGGCGACGGATAATGAAATCCTCCTCGGCGAGCGCCGCCGGTACCGCGATATGGCCCTGCAAGCGGTCATCGAAGTGGTAGACCGGATGGTGCTGGCGCAAGCGGGCGGCAGAGCCCTCTGCCGTCAGCCCCAGGGTGCGGCAGTGGCCATTGTAAAAGCCGCCGCTTGCCATGATTTCGCGCCGGGTACAGCGGCACCAGTAGAGATCGCCGGCCCGGTAGAGCTGGTCGATGATCTCGTCATAGCGGCCGTGGCGCGCGCTCTGGAACATCACCTCGCCATCCCACTCAAGACCGTATGCCTCAAGGGTCTTGAGAATAAGGTCGGCCGCCCCCGCCATCTCCCGCGGCGGATCGATATCCTCGATGCGCACCAGCCAGCGCCCCTGTTGCGCTCTGGCCTGCAAAAAGCTGCCGAGAGCCGCAATCAGCGAACCGAAGTGGAGCGGGCCGGAAGGGGACGGCGCAAAACGGCCCACATAGGGGCGAATTTGGGGGGAGGAAGGGGTATTCACAGCCATGACGGTTCGGGTAAGCAGTTCAGTGAGGCGCATTTTGGGACGCCCCGCCCAAAAGCTCAATAAAAATGCGCAATAAAAAAGGGAGCCCGCAAGCTCCCTTTTTCATATTGCAGCGGGTCGGTATCAACCGGCCATCTGCTTTTCCTTGATCTCGGCCAGCGTCTTGCAGTCGACACAGAGGTCGGCAGTCGGACGGGCTTCCAGACGGCGGATACCGATTTCGATACCGCAGTGCTCGCAGTAACCGAAGTCGTCATCTTCCAGCAGCTGCAAGGTCTTCTCGATCTTCTTGATCAGCTTGCGTTCACGATCGCGGGTACGCAGTTCGAGAGCGAACTCCTCTTCCTGCGCGGCACGATCCACGGGATCCGGGAAGTTGGCAGCCTCGTCCTTCATGTGATCAACGGTGCGGTCAACTTCCTGCATCAGTTGGTTGCGCCAGGCACCCAGGATCTTGCGAAAATGCGCCTTCTGTTGGTCATTCATGTACTCCTCACCCGGCTTTTCCTGGTAAGGCGCGACACCCGCAATGGCCAGGGGGCCCAGAGATTTCCTGTTTTCGCCTGTTGGCATGCCCTGTCTCCTAATTCAGCACGCTACCCGTGCCATCCATAAATTGAGGGCGACATCTATAGCAGAAGGGTAACGGGTAAGCAAACGAGCCGTACCAATAATGTTACCCACTCCAATATTTATGAACTCCCCTCGGGTAACAGGTGGCTGGATTCAAACGGGATAAATCCTTGTGCCACCATGCCTTGCACCCCAACATGGGGCCGATAGCATAAAATTTCAACCCCCGCCGCAATTGCCTGTTCAATTAGCAGACTATAGTGCGGATCTATGTGTGCTGCAGGGCGCATCCGGCTTATTCCGGAGTGCAACACCATAAATAGCAGCACGGCTCTGTGACCGGCCGCTTTCATGGCCATCAATTCACGTAAATGCTTGGCGCCACGGGCAGTTACCGCATCGGGGAAGTAGCCCATACCGGCCTCTTCCCGCTCGTCGAGCAGGGTGACCGATTTTACCTCGATGTAACAGTTGCCCTTCTTCTCATCTTCCAGCAAGAGGTCGATGCGACTGTTCTCTTCGCCATATTTCACCTCGGTGCGCAATCTGGCATAGCCGCACAGCGGTGTGATGGCATCCTGCTCGATAAGCTCGCGGGCAATCTGGTTGGCGCGCGCCGTGTTGACGCAGATAAAGTGGCCGGCCGGGCTCTCGGCGATCTCCCAGCTATGGGGTAGCTTGCGCTTGGGGTTGTCGGAGGTCGAATACCAGACCCGGTTCCCGGGTCAGCGCAGCCGGTCATGGCGCCGGTGTTGGCGCAGTGGATGGTGATCACCTCGCCATTAGCCAGTTCGACATCGGTCAGAAAGCGCTTGTAGCGGGCGATTAGTTGCCCGGATTGCAGCGGCGGATCAAATATCACGGGTTCGTCCTCCGCGCCTGTTCGTTTTCCCACTCATCCCGAGCCCCCTCATCCCTGGCTCTGGCCCGCAGCGGCCAGCAGGCGAGCGGCTGGTAGCGCACCCCGTCCGGAGTCGAGATCGACTCATAGAGACAAAATTGATCGGCCTTGAGCAGAAAATCGGGGGCCGGCAGGGTGGCTGGCGCCTCGCCCGCCTTGCGCGACAGGGTGACGTGAGGGCGATAACCCTGTTCGCCATTGCCAAGCCCCAGCTTCTCGCCGTGACGACGCAGCGCCTTCGCCAACACGGTCAGCTCGTTGGGCCACTCCTTCGGGCCAATCCAGCCAGCCTTGGCGCGGCTGAACCAACCGGTCTCGTCCAGCCGGATGGTGAGCGGCGGACAGTGCTGGCGCTCAACGGCGGCGATCAGGCGGCGGGTGGTCACCTCGTCCGCTTCACCGAGGAAGGCGAGGGTCAGGTGAAGATTGGCTTGCGGCACCGGCTGACCGGGCCAGGGGCGTTGATCACGCCAGCTGATGAGTTCGGGAGCGAGCTCCCCGACGGGCAGGGCAAAGAAGAGTTTGGCCATTCGGGTGAAGATGCCTTTATCCAGACAGAGAGGGTGGCCCATTCTATGGCAGCCATCTCCTCCTGTCTCGCCATCCGGGCCGAGGGCCATCTGCTCCCCCACATCTGCTCACGGTGGCCATGCTGGCTGTGGCAGAATAGGCGCCGTTTTACCGGTTGCAACAGAAGGTGTTGATCGTTTTGTCCCCACTCCCCATCGTTTCGGTGCTGCCCGAACTCTTTGCCGCCCTCGACCGCCACAACAGCGTGATCCTGCAGGCGCCCCCCGGCGCGGGCAAATCGACCCTGCTGCCGCTGGAGCTGGTACGCCAGAACCGGCTGCCCGGCCGCATCATCATGCTGGAACCAAGACGGCTGGCGGCGCGCAATATCGCCAGCTTTCTGGCGCGCCAGCTCGGGGAGAAGGTGGGCGAGCGCATCGGCCTGCGGGTGCGCGGCGAGAGCCGCACCAGCTCCGCGACCCGGCTCGAGATTGTCACCGAAGGGGTGCTGACCCGGATGTTGCAGCAGGATCCCGAGCTCGGCGGCGTCTCGCTGGTCATCTTCGATGAGTTCCACGAACGCAGCCTGCACGCCGATACCGCGCTGGCCTTCGCCATCGAGAGCCAGCAGGGATTGCGCGATGACCTCAAGCTCCTGGTGATGTCCGCCACTCTGGATGGCATGGCACTGGAAAAGTTGCTGCCGGATGCGCCGGTGATCCGCTCGGAAGGGCGCGGCTTTCCCATCGACTACCACTACCGCCCCGCCAATCGCCAGCAGTGGCTGGAGCCGCAAGTCGGCGCCGTGGTGCTCGAAGCGCTGGCCGAGCAAGCTGGCAGCCTGCTGGTCTTCCTGCCGGGACAGGGAGAGATCGAGCGGCTGGCACAGTGGCTGGAAGGACGGCTGCCGGATGATGTGACCCTCGCCCCCCTCTACGGCCGCCTCGACATGGCAGCCCAGCAAGCGGCCATCGAGCCGCCACCTGCGGGCCGCCGTAAGCTGGTGCTCACCACCAATGTGGCGGAGACCTCTCTCACCATCGAAGGCGTCTCTGTCGTGATCGACAGCGGGCTGGAGCGGCGTGCCTCGTTCGATCTGAAAAGCGGCGTCACCCGACTGGAGACCCGCCCCATCGCCAAAGCCTCCGCCACCCAGAGGGCGGGCCGTGCCGGCCGCCTCGGCCCCGGCGTCTGCTACCGGCTCTGGAGCAGCGAGGTGCAGGAGCGGCTCGCCGAGCAGAGTCCGCCCGACATCCTCACTCAGGAGCTGACCGGTCTGCTGCTGGATGCTGCCCAGTGGGGGGCAAAGGTGGAAGATCTGCCGCTGCTCGACATGCCGCCGGCTGCCGCCGTCGCCAGCGCCCAGCGGCTGCTGGTCGCCCTCGGCGCCATGAAGCCGGAGGGTGAGCAACAACTTACCCCGGCTGGCCGCGCCATGGCGGCCTTCGGTACCCATCCCCGGCTCGCCCGCATGCTGCTGCGCGCCCGCGAGCTGGAAGCTGAAGGTCTGACAGGGATTGTCGCCGATGCCGCATATCTGGTGGCGTTGCTGGAAGAAGATCTGCGAGGATCGGAGCGCCTCTCGGTGCTGTTCCACCGCCGTCAGGGAGCCCTGCGCCAGAGTGCGGCCCGCTGGTTTGAACGGCTCGGCGCTCGCCCGGCCAATCCACAGGGTCAGTGGCTCGGGCTGCTCTGCGCCCTCGCCTGGCCGGATCGCATCGGCAAGCTGCGCAGCGGCAGCCGTTACCAGCTCAGTGGCGGGGTGAGCTGCGATCTGAGCGAGGGTCACCCCTGTCAGGGTCAAAGTGCGTTGATTGCGGTGGAGATGGGCCAGAACGAGCGCGGCAGCCGCATCTTTATCGCCGAACCGATAGAGCTGGATGAGCTGGCGCGTCTGCTGCCGGAGCTGGTGAGCGAGCGCCAGTGGTTCGACTGGGACGAGCGCGAGGAGCGGGTGCGGGCCGAACGCCAACAGGTGATCGGTGAGCTGGTGCTGAGCCAGCGACCGCTGACAGACCTTTCGGATGAGCAGAAGGGGCGCTGCCTGCTGCAGGGCATCCGCCGCAAGGGGCTGCATGTGCTGCCGTGGGACGAGAGCAGCGAAGGGCTGCTGGCCCGTCTGCGCTGCGCCCGTGAGTGGCTGCCTGATGAGGAGTGGCCAGCCATGGATGACGACAGCCTGCTGGCCACCCTCGAACAGTGGCTGCTGCCGGCGGTGAGCGGCATGACCCGGCTGGAGCAGTTGAAAAAGCTCGATATGAGCGACATCCTGCGCCAATCTCTGCCCTGGCCACTGCCCAAACGGCTGGACGAGGCACTGCCCGGCCACTTCACGGCACCGACCGGCAGCCGGGTGCGGATCCGCTATCAGCCGGGTCAGGCACCGGTGATCCCGGTACGAATTCAGGAGATGTTCGGTCAGGCGGCAACCCCCTGCGTGGCCGATGGCCGGGTGGCGCTGGTGGTAGAGCTGCTCTCCCCCGCCCAGCGACCGCTGCAGATCACCGCCGATCTGGCCGCTTTCTGGGCTGGCTCCTACGAGCAGGTGAAAAAAGAGATGAAGGGGCGCTATCCCCGCCACTACTGGCCGGACAATCCGCTGGAGGCGATGCCGACCAGGGTCACCAAGAAGAAGATGGGAATGTAGGTTGGTGCAGGGAATAACGTAGCCCTACTCCAGCAGATGACCCTCACCCTGGCCCTCTCCCAGAGGGAGAGGGAATCGATCGAGGTTGGTGTTTGCTCCCTTCTCCCCTTGTGGGAGAAGGGCCGGGGATGAGGGGTGGGACATCCATCTGTCTGGCGGAGCGAAACCCGGAATCCAGATCCAATTGGTTAAGCCCAATCGGACATTAGCGAATGCGACATAACAAGTAGAAAGGAAAGCAAAGAGGATTTATGGCAACCCAACGACGCAAGCGCGCCCCCAAGAAAGCGCCACCCAAGCGTACCATCTGGCGCAAGCTGTTCTGGCTTGGCTTCAAGCTCTCGCTGGTGGTCGCGGCCTTCATGGTGGTGTTTGGCATCTACCTCGATACCCAGGTGCGCGAGCGATTTGACGGCGAGAAGTGGCAGCTGCCGGTGATGGTCTACAGCCGTCCGCTGGAGCTCTATCCGGGCCAACGCCTGTCGCGCGATCAGATGCTGCGAGAGCTCAACATGCTGAGCTACAAGCAGGTGCGCCAGCCCCATACCCCGGGTGAATACACCATCATCGGCAACCGCATCGAGCTTATTCGCCGACCATTTGCCTTCTACGATGGCACCGATGGTGCCCGCGGCCTGCGCCTCACCTTCAACGGCCCGCGTCTCGAGGGGATCCAGTCGCTGGAGAACCAGCGCCAGCTCGGTTACGCCCAGATGGACCCGGTGCTGCTCGACCGCCTCAACACCGAAGATCGGGAAGATCGCCTGCTGGTGCGCCTCGCCGAGGTGCCGGACAGCCTGCTGGTGACCCTGCTCACCACCGAGGATCGCGACTTCTATCAGCATGGCGGCGTCTCCCCTATCGCCATCATGCGCGCCATGTTTGCCAACCTGATCGCCGGCCGCACAGTGCAGGGCGGGAGTACCCTCACCCAGCAGCTGGCCAAGAACTTCTTCCTGACCCGTGAGCGCAGCCTGTGGCGAAAACTGCAGGAAGCCTACATGGCGGTGCTGATCGACTACCGCTACAGCAAGGACGAGATCCTGGAGTCCTACCTCAACGAGGTCTATCTGGGACAGAACTTCTCGCAAGGGGTCTATGGCTTCGGTCTCGCCTCCTACTTTTACTTCGGCATTCCGGTCAACGAGCTGGACATCGATCAGGTCGCCCTGCTGGTCGGTCTGGTAAAAGGCCCCTCCTATTACGATCCCTGGCGCTTCCCCGATCGGGCCAAAGTACGCCGCGATCTGGTACTGAAACTGCTGATGGATCACGGCAGCCTGACCCAGGCCGAATATGATCTGGCCAGCAAGCAGCCGCTCGGCATCATCGCCCGCGGCCAGATGAGCTACGGCCGCACTCCGGCCTTCATGGGGCTGCTCAAGCGCGAGATCCAGAGCCGCTTCGGCCCGGATCTGCTCAAGCAGTCCGGCCTCAAGATCTTCACCAGCCTCGACCCCATCGCCCAGCATGCCGCCGAGCAGGCGGTCGCTTCTGGCCTCGCCGACATCGAAAAACTGCGCGGCAAGAAGAAGCTGGAGGCCGCCATGGTGGTCTCCGACTGGCACAAGGGCGAAGTGGTGGCGCTGGTCGGTGGTCGCGATCCTCGCTACGCCGGTTTCAACCGGGCGCTCGATGCCCGCCGCCAGATCGGTTCGCTGGTGAAACCTGCGGTCTACCTGACCGGCCTCTCCAACGGCCTGACCCTGGCGACCCCCCTCAAAGATCAGCCGATCCGCATTCGCGGTCAGGATGGTCAGGTCTGGACGCCGCAGAACTACGATCGCAAGTTCCGCCAGAGCGTGCCGCTGATGGATGCGCTGGCCAGCTCCCTCAACGTGCCGACCGTCAATCTCGGTCTGCAGGTGGGGCTGGAGAAGGTGGTCGATACCCTGCACAAGCTGGGGGTGCAGCAGGAGATCCAGCCCTATCCGTCGTTGGTGCTGGGGGCCGTGGCGCTCTCGCCGATGGAGGTGAACCAGATGTACCTGCCCATCGCCAATCAGGGTCTGACCCAGCCGCTGTCGGCGATCCGCGCCGTGGTCAAGGGGGATGGCAGCCTGCTCTATCAGCATGATCAAACCGCCAAACGGGTTACCGACAGTCAGGCGAGCTGGCTCACCCTGTTCGCCATGACCAAGACGGTGAGCCAGGGGACGGCGCGCTCGCTGGGTGCCAAGTTCCCGGGCGCCACCATGGCAGCCAAGACCGGCACCACCAACGAGCTGCGCGACTCCTGGTTTACCGGGCTCGACAACAACGAGCTGGTCAGCATCTGGGTCGGCCGCGATGACAACACCCCGGCAGGCCTGACCGGTGCCAGCGGCGCCCTGCAGCTCTTCACCGGCTACATGAGCCAGCGCGGCGTCAACAGCCTGAGCCTGCAGATCCCGGAAGGGGTTACCTGGGCCAACTTCTCTCGCACCAGTGGCACCCGGGTTACCAGCGACTGCCCGGGCAGCCTGCAGGTGCCTGCCAAGGTCTCGACCATGGGCTCACCGACCAGCTGCAGCAGCCCGGGTACGCCACGCAGCGCGCTGGACGACTGGTTCGGCGGATTCTTCAACTGACCGAGGGAGACGGGTAGCCAGGGCTGCCCGTCTCGCCATCCCGCTTACAAGGAGTCACCATGAACCAGCCGCTGTTTGAGGCCATCCACCACGTTGCCATCATCGCCAGCGATTACGCTCGCTCGCGCCACTTCTATCACGAGGTGCTGGGCCTGCCCATCATTGCAGAGACCCTGCGCGAGGCGCGCCAGTCGTGGAAACTGGATCTGGCCCTGCCGGATGGCAGCCAGCTGGAGCTGTTCAGCTTCCCCATTACGCCCAAGCGCCCCTCTACGCCAGAGGCATGCGGCCTGCGTCATTTGGCCTTTCGGGTGCGCGACCTTGACCGCGTCATCGCCCATCTGCACGCCCACCAAGTCGCTGTGGAGCCGGTGCGGGTGGATGAGCTGACCGGCAAGCGCTTCACCTTTTTCGCTGACCCCGACGGCCTGCCGCTGGAGCTCTACGAAGCACCGCGCTGAGTCTGCATCGGCCAAACAAAAAGCCGCCCGGCGAACCGGGCGGCTTTTTTATTTATTGCTGGCGTTTTATCAGGCGGTGGTCAGCATGGCGACAGCCAGTGCCATCACCATCATGCCGGCCCAGCCGATGGGCTTGAGGCGCTCGCGGAAGATGAGCAAGCCACCCAGCGCAGTACCGAGAATACCGATTGCACCCCAGGTCGCGTAGGCCACGGCCAGGTCGATCTTGCCACCGCTGACCGCCTCGGAGAGCAGGGTAAAGGCCATCAGCACCAGCAGGATGCCGAGGAAACCCCACCTCTTGTAGCGAAAGCCGGCCGAGCGGTTGATCGCCATGTTGGCGCCGATATCCAGCAGCGCTGCGCCAAAAACGATTATTAACGGGTGCATACAACCTCCTCGCCATTGCGGGTGTCATCGTGAGCACTTGTCGGCTCATCGTGGCACTCCCCCATGGTCACCATAACAATACCCACTATCGCCAGCCCCAGACCAATCAACTCCTGAGCACTCAGGTTGTAGTCGAGGAACATCACGGAGACGACGGTGATCAGCGCAATCCCCAGCCCCTCCCACAACGCAAAGGCAATACCAATGGAGATTGTTTTGGCGGCTTTGGCCAGTAGCAGATACGAGAGCGAAATCAGCACCCACATCGGCAAATAGTTGAGCCATCCGGCATCGTTCTCGGGGATCATCGCCATACTCGAGGTGCCTGCCACCTCGGTCACTATGGCGCCCGTCAAAAATATTCGAGCTAAAAGCATGCGACTGAATAACATAAATTTTCCTTTTGTTGCTGCGACGGGAGAGATGGTAGCTCGGGTCTTCTCTCCGGCGGGAGTCGCTGAGCGTCGACAATATCGACGCTACTCGTTTGCCTTGTCAGTCGGGGGCAGGGTAAGGTGAAGATGGGATCACTGTGTCATATGCCGTAAACCATGAAGCTTTATCAGATAGAACTCTTTGTCGAGTCCGCCAATAGTGGCTCCATCGCCAGCACTGCCCGCCGTCTAGGCAAGAGCCGCAGCGCAGTCAGTACCGCCATAACGGCTCTTGAAGTCGAGCTTGGCGTCGAACTTTTTGAACGCGGTGCCAATCAGAGTCGGCTGACCGAAATCGGCGAGCTGGTGCTGGATGACTGCACCCGCCTGCTGCAGGCCGCCAACAGCCTGCAACAGAAATGCGAGCACTACGCTTCGGGGGCCGAAGTGGCGCTGCGGATCGCCCGCGATGACGCCATCCCCGAACAGGTATGGCGCGAGATGCTGGCTGGACTGCACAGCCAGTTTCCCGGCACCAGCATCTCGCTGGTGCTCACCTCGCCCCCCGAGCTACCCGCGCTGGTTGAGGAGGGATTTGTCGATGCCGCTTTCGGCCTTATTACCGAAGATCAGGAGCGCTGCGGCCTCCACATCGATCTGCTCAACCCGATCCGCACCCTGATGGTGGTCGCCCCCAACCACCCGCTGGCGGCACTGAAACGGGTAGTACAGCAGGATCTGACTGACCACACCCAGATAACCCTCTCCTATGTAGATGAATTCTCGCTAAAAAGTCTGCTGCCAGTGGGCGGCAAGCATATCGGTCTCTCCAGCTTCGAGTTGATGCGCAACTCTGTGCTGGATGGCCTTGGCTGGGCGGTGCTCCCCTCACCCCTCATACAGAGCCAGCTGAGGCAGGGTTCGCTACTGACGCTGAAACACAAGTTCAGCCTGCAGTGGCGGGATTACGGGGTCTATCTGGCGCAGAACGCCTATCACGGCAAGGCGCTGGCCTGGCTGAAGAAGTCGATCCAGACGTATCTGGAACCTTTCGAGTAATTGCAATGGCATAGCAAGCTCACGATCTGCATTTAAGCTGATGCGTCTACCGAGCATGATCGTGCATACTGTTTACATACTCATTGAACGCCGGAGGCGTAACCGATATGAGCAGTGCCCAAGACAAGGACGACATTTGGCTGGATGACGACATCATCGAACTCGATGACGAAGAGGTCGTAACCCCCAAGGCACTCAACCCCTGGCAGGTGCTGATCGTGGATGATGAGCCCGACATTCATCATGCCACCCGGCTTGCCCTCTCCAATATTCAGTACAAATCCCGCCCGCTCGAACTGCTCAATGCCTACAGTGGTACCGAAGCTGCCACCATGCTGGAGGCCAATCCCAAAATTGCCCTGATCCTGCTGGATGTGGTGATGGAGACAGAAGACGCCGGCCTGCGGCTGGTGCACAGGATCCGCAACGAAATGCATAACTCGCTGGTGCGTATCGTGCTGCGAACCGGCCAGCCCGGGCAGGCACCGGAGCAGCGGGTGATCCTCGATTACGATATCAACGACTACAAAACCAAGACCGAGCTGACGGTACAAAAGCTCTACACCACCGTCATCGCCTCCCTGCGCTCGTATGAAACGCTGAGTGCCATCGACAAGAGCCGGCAAGGTCTTGGCAAGATCCTGGAAGGGGCGGGAGACCTCTATCATCTCCATTCGCTCAAGGAGTTTGCCTCCGGCGTGCTCAAACAGATCAGCGCGATTCTGGACGTCGGTACCGAGGGCGCCATCTGTGCTGAACGCCGCCCGGGCGAGCAAAAACTGGAGATCCTGGCTGCCACCGGTGACTATGAAACCCTGCTGAGTCAGGGTAGTCTCACCGACTTCCCGACCCTCAACGAGTCGGTGACCAAGGCGCTGGCTGCCCGTTGCAACCGCTTTGAACATCCGCAGGACTCGCTCTATATCGCCGCCCAGAATGGCCGCGAGTTCGTACTGAGCTTTACCCCCACCCAGCCCCTCGATCCTCTCGAGTGCGACCTGCTGGATGTGTTCTGCCAGCGCATCTCCGCCGCCTACGACAACCTCTATCTCTACAACCAGTTGCTGCGTGCCCAGGAGGCGACCGTAGTGGCGCTGGCTGCGCTGGCAGAGTTCCGCGACTCGGACACCGGCGAACACGTCTTGCGGGTCCAGAAGCTCTCCGATGCTCTGGTGGAAGAGTTGCAGCAGATGGCCGCCTACCCTGAACAGCTCACCCCAGAGTTTGTCGAGATGATCGGCATGGCTTCCATCCTGCACGATGTGGGCAAGGTGGGCACACCGGACCATATCCTGCACAAGCCGGGGCGTTTCGATCCCGACGAGCGGGCCATCATGGAACAGCATGCCGGCATCGGCGCCAACATACTGCACAAGGCGGGCGAAATGGTGGAGGGCACCAGCTACCTGTCGCTCGGAGCCGAGATTGCCCGTGGCCACCACGAGCATTTTGACGGCAAGGGTTACCCCGAACGGCTGGCTGGCCAGCAGATCCCTCTCTCGGCGCGGATTGTGGCGGTAGTCGATGTGTTCGATGCCCTGCTCAGCAAACGCCCCTACAAGGAGCCCTGGACGCTGGAGCAGACCATGGAGTACATCCAGTCCCGCTCCGGCACCCAGTTTGACCCCCATGTCGTGGCTGCCCTCGCCCGACTGGTCAACGAATCGCGGCTTCCCTACTCGCTCTGAATCTCATGCCATACCGGTGACGCAACCCACCGGTATGGCATGAAAACAGCCAATTTGTTGCATTTTGCGCACACCTACTATCCCCCCGCGATAAACATCCCCTCTCTTTGGCGGCGATATCCGCTGAAATATGGTCATTTAACATCACATCGCTATAATGTCGGCCTGCAAACCCGATATTAAAACCAAGGAAATATCATGAGCCTGAACCTGGTACCGGCCGGCAAGAGCCTGCCCGACGATATCTACGTCATCATCGAAATCCCGCAGAATGCCGACCCGATCAAATACGAAGTCGACAAGGATAGCGGCGCGATTTTCGTGGATCGCTTCATGTCCACCCCCATGTTCTATCCGTGCAACTACGGCTATGTGAACGCGACCCTCTCTCTGGATGGTGACCCCGTCGACGTACTGGTTCCGACCCCCTACCCGCTGCTGGCTGGCTCCGTCATCCGCTGCCGTCCGGTTGGCGTGCTGAAGATGACCGACGAATCTGGCGAAGATGCCAAGATTGTTGCCGTACCGCACTCCAAGCTGACCAAGCAGTACGACCACATTCAGGATGTGAACGATCTGCCGGAACTGCTGAAAGCACAGATCCAGCACTTCTTCGAGCGTTACAAAGAGCTGGAAGCAGGCAAATGGGTCAAGGTTGAAGGTTGGGGCGACAAGGCCGCTGCCGAAGCCGAGATCAAAACCTCTGCCGAGCGTTACGCTGCAAAATAAGCGCAACCTGCAGATAAAAAAGGCGCCTTATGGCGCCTTTTTAGTGGGTTGTTGCGGCAAATTTGGGGGCGTTTCGCCAGCAGGATCCCCCTGAATATATATTTCACGACCATCTTGTTGCTGGTAGGGACGGTAATAATCGCTCCCGCAGCGATACCCTCCCTCCTTCTGACTCACCAGCTCGCAATTGACCGGCAGCACCTCCAGCCACTTGATAGCCTGCTGGAAGCGCAACCACTCCTGCCACTCATGTTCACGCGCCAGCTTGTCGCGCAGGGCAAAGGCATCGATACCGTCATCTCCCTTGCTGACGATGACAGGCCCCGCCACTGCAGGCAGGCTCATCGCCACCAGCCATCCCAAGAGCCACAGCTTCATAACCCCTCCTCGTGACTTTTTTTCACAATTAAATTTAAAGCCACATCAGTCTGTTATCCGGTTCACAAAACGAAACATCACCAAACTGGCCCTGCCTAACCTAGTTGTTAATTATCATCCCCGGCAGGAAACACCGCCATGAAGCCAATCGCCGCGCTGTTACTCGCTTTGACCCTCTCTACCACAGCCCATGCCAGCGAGATCCAGATGAGCTGGCAGTGGCAATCGCCGGGTGGTCAGCACCAGCACTTTCAGCTGACTACGGATGATCAGACCCTGGCTGCGAGTCAGCACGAGATGCAGCTGCTCGATGCCTCCCTCACCAAGCCGCTGGAGACCCTGTACGCCTACATAGGGCCCAGGCTCTACAACAGCATCAATCTCATCAATCAGTACAGTCCCGAGACCGCCACCAAGTTTCGCTCGCTGGAGCAGGCCTTCACCCTGCACGATGACAGCATGGAGTCGCAACTCTTCTGGCAAGCCTACCAGCAGTATCAGGATGACGCCTTCTACCAGATGATGGTGGTACCCTGCGTGCATCCCTCCAATCGCAAGCTGCCCTGCGTGCGGCCCGACTACTCGCGGCTCTTCTACCACTTCAAGGACTCCCTCAAGCCGCTGGCCCGCCAGTTTGCCGCCAAGGATCTCGCCACCAGCGTCAGCCTGCTGCAAGAGTGGCTGAACGCCATCCCGACCCAGCCAGAGCAGATGGATCACTTCGCTCCTCCGCTGCAGGCGTTGCAGGAGAACAAGGCCGACAGCGACGAGAAGGCGCTACTGATGGCCAGCCTGCTGGCAGAGCTGGCGCCGCAATATGTGCTCAGCATCATCTATCCCGATATCAGCATCGGCAGCGTCTCACCAGCCTGGCTCGCCATCACCGCCGACAGTGGCCTAAAGGGCGATACCCTGATGATCAACAACCAGCGTCAGATATTGCTGACCGGCTCTCCACTGATGGTGCAGCAGATGGCACTGGCCAGGATTCCCCTCGTCAGCCAGCCGCTCTACTGAACCCGAGAGCTCAGACCAGCAGCCAATTCATTGATTTTTATCGATGTCATGCCATCCTAGCCCACCTCGTCAAACCGACGGGGTGGTGGCACTTCCGAATTGCGATTCTATTTAACACTTTTTAAACAGATCCGATCAGTTTAGGATGAAGCTCGCCCATTCCCTCAATCTGAAACTCGTTATAACATAACAAATGGAGTGTCATCAGGATGAAACATCTCGTACTTACTTTGGCGCTGCTGCCCTGCCTCGCCTTCGCCAGCAACATCAAGGAAGCGAACCCGGTTCCGCTGGTCAATATCAGCGACAAGGGTGAGCTGGTACTCAGCGGCAAAGAGATCAGCTACCAGCCGTGGCAGAGCAAGGCGCTCACCGGCAAGGTCTTCCTGATCCAGCACATCGCCGGTCGCACCAGTGCCAAAGAGCTGAATGCACCGATGATCGAGGCGATCAAGGCAGCTCATCTGCCCCATGACAAGTACCAGACCGTCACCATCATCAACAGCAATGACGCCATCTGGGGCACCTCCGGTTTTGTGAAGAGCAGTGCCGAGGACAGCAAGAAAGAGTTCCCCTGGCTCGCCATCGTGCTGGATGCCAAGGGAATGGCCCGCAACGCTTGGGATCTGGCACCGGAAAGCTCGGCCATCATCCTGGTGGATAAAGAGGGCAAGGTGCTGTTTGCCAAAGATGGCCAGCTCGATGCCAACAACATCGCAACCGTGATGGGGCTCATCAAGTCCCATCTCTAATCAGAGTGAAAGGGCGCTGATGGCGCCCTTTCCATAAGGGTCTATGGGTCGTATCAAGCTGAAAATCTGGATCGTGTTGCTGGGCTGGTTGTTGCTGCAACCCCTGCTCGCCCGGCATCAGCTTGACTCCGCCCTGCCCGGTCACGACAACCACCACTGTCTGGTCTGCGCCCTCCATCTGGATGGCAAACAGGCTATCACCCCTACCCCATATTGTTACGCTGATAAAACAGCCGACACACCTGTTGTTGCGCTCATGCAACATTCGGCAGATGCCACCCCGCCCCACAGCTACGCAATCCGTGCGCCGCCGCTCGCCGCTTTTATCTATCCCTTTGTTTAAGTTCTCTTTTTGTTATTAAAAGGATTCAAGATGAAAGCAGTTACCCTGTTGCTGGCGGTAGCCACCTTTGCCGCGCACGCCAATCACGATGAACACGAAAGTCACAGCCACGGCGCCCACGAACATGGCCACGGCCACCTCAATCTGGTGGTCGATGGCGACCAGCTGATGATCGAGCTGCAAGCACCTGCTGCCGATCTGGTGGGCTTCGAACACGCAGCCAAGAGCGATGAAGAGAAGGCACAATATGCCAAGGCAATCGCCCGTCTCCAGCAGCCTGACCCCCTGTTTCGCTTCGACCCGGCCGCCGGCTGCAAGCTGACCCAGCAGGAGCTGCAGACGGCCAAAGAAGATCACGACCATGACCATGACCATGACCATGACCATGACCATGACAAGGCTGCCAGCAGGGAGCATGAGCACCACCATGATCATGACGAAGCGGGTCACGCCGATATGGGCGCCATGTACACCTACACCTGCGCCACCCCGGCCAAACTCACCGGTCTTGAAGCGACCCTGTTCAGCGTCTATCCGAGCCTTGAGAAGCTGAGCGTGCAGGGGATCCTGCCCACCGGCCAGACCGCAGCCGAACTGACCCCGTCCGCCAACAAGCTGAGCTGGTAACGCCATGAAAAACGCCGTGGTTGAGATCCGTGATCTGGCCTTTGCCTGGCCGGGTCACGAGGTTGTACTCGACCTGCCCACCCTGACCATTGCAAAGGGCGAGCGGGTCTTTATCAAGGGGCCGTCGGGCTCCGGCAAATCGACGCTGCTCGGCCTGCTGGCCGGGATCCAGACCGCCAACCACGGCACCCTGGAGGTGCTGGGCCAGCCACTGGCCCGGCTCTCTGGCCGCGCCCGTGACCACTTCCGGGCGGCCAATCTCGGTTACATCTTCCAGCAGTTCAACCTGCTGCCGTTTCTCTCGGTGCTGGATAACGTCACCGCTGCGCTCACCTTCTCCCCCGAGAAGCGCAGCCGGCTGCAAGCCACGCCACAACAGGAGGCGCGCCGCCTGCTGGCAGAGCTGCAACTGCCGGACGAAGCGCTGCATCGCCCCGTGCACGCCCTCAGCATCGGCCAGCAACAGCGGGTCGCTGCGGCACGCGCTCTCATTGGCTCACCACCGCTGGTGATCGCCGACGAGCCCACCTCGGCCCTCGACACCGACAACCGGGCCGCCTTTATCAAGCTGCTGTTTGAGGAGTGCGACAAGCAGGGTTCGACCCTCATCTTCGTCAGCCACGACCCTCATCTCGAACCCCTGTTCCCGCGGGTGGAGAACCTGCAACAGCTCAACCGGAGGGCATCATGCTGACTCTCGCCCTGCAAAGTCTCTGGGCCCGCCGCCTCACCGCCGGGCTCACCCTGCTGGCCATCGCCATCAGCGTCACCCTGCTACTCGGGGTAGAGCGGGTGCGCAATCAGGCGCGCGACAGCTTTGCCAATACCGTCTCCGGCACCGATCTCATCGTCGGCGCCCGCTCCGGTCAGGTGAATCTGCTGCTCTACTCGGTGTTTCGCATCGGCAATCCGACCAACAACGTGGGGTGGGACTCCTATCAGGCCATCAAGCAGCGCCCCGGCATTGCCTGGACCATCCCGCTCTCCCTCGGTGACTCCCACAAGGGATTTCGGGTGCTCGGCACCAACGGCGACTACTTCACCCACCTGAAGTACGGCCAGCAGCAGTCGCTGCAGCTGCGCGAGGGGCGACCGTTCGACACGCCTTTTGAAGCGGTACTCGGCTCCCAGGTGGCCGAGAAGCTCGGCTATCACCTTGGCCAGTCCATCGTCATCGCCCACGGCGCTGGCAACACCTCCTTCAGCCAGCACGACAACCTGCCGTTCAAGGTGGTGGGCATTCTGGCGCCGACCGGTACGCCCATCGATCGCACCATCCATGTGCCGCTGGCGGGGATCGAGGCGATCCATCTCGGTTGGGATACCGGTCGCCACAGCAAGAACGTCACCCCGGAGCAGGCGCTGGCGCAGGATCTCACTCCGAAAACCATCACCGCCTTTATGGTGGGGTTGAGCAACCGGATTCTGGCGTTCCAGCTGCAACGCACCATCAACACCTATCCCAGAGAGCCGCTGATGGCGATCCTGCCGGGCGCCGCCCTGCAGGAGCTGTGGAGCCTGATGAGCGTAGCGGAAACCGCCCTGTCGGTCATCGCCGGCTTTGTGGTGGTGGCGGGCCTTATCGGCATGCTGACCACCTTGCTCGCCGGGCTTAACGAACGGCGCCGGGAACTCGCCATATTGCGCTCCCTCGGTGCCGGCCCCACCCATATCTTCCTGCTGCTGGCGCTGGAGGCAATGGCGCTGACCACCGTCGGCATCGCGTTCGGGGTGGCAGTGCTCTATCTCGGGCAGGGGCTTGCTACCCCCTGGCTGCTCAGCCACTATGGCCTGCAACTGAGTCTGGGGCTGCCGAGTGCCTACGAGTGGCAGCTGCTGGGGCTGGTGTGGCTGGCGGGCATGGTGATCGGCCTGCTCCCCGCCGCCCGCGCCTACCGCTACAGCCTGAGCGATGGCATGAGTATTCGCGTCTAGCGAGACGCCCAAAAATAGAAACAGAAGGACAGATGATGAAGTGGAAAATAGTGGCGCTGCTCGCCAGCCTGCTGGCTCTGCCCGCCATGGCCGCAGACGATTACAAGACCATCGACTGGGACGTGCTCATCCCGCAGGGAGAGAAGATCCAGCCGCCCCCGCCGATCAACCATGACGGCAACTTCGCCTCGGTGCCGCAACCTGTGGGTGGCGTGAACAAGAAGCTGAATGAGCAGAATGTACGGCTGCCTGGCTTCGTGGTACCGCTGGAGGGGGATGCCAAGAAGATCACCGCCTTCCTGCTGGTGCCCTACTTTGGCGCCTGCATCCACGTGCCGCCCCCGCCCACCAATCAGGTGGTCTATGTGAGCTACCCCAAGGGGGCGCCAGTGGATGACCTGTGGGACGCCATCTGGGTCAAGGGCAAGATGCGCACAGTCAGCTCCAGCCACGAAATGGCCACCGCCTCCTACGCCATGGATGCGGTGGAGGTGAGCGTTTACGAGGAGTAATCCTCCCTTTGCAAAAAAAGCGGCCTCCACGGAGGCCGCTTTGTTATCTTCAAACTTGGCTTGGAGTAACATTCACCTCCTGCACCTGTGCGAATGGAGTCAGCATGGCCGATCTGCCCCCCCCCAAGAAAGAGAGTTCGATCCTGAGCAGTCAGGAGCAGACACTGCGTCTGGCACGCAGCCGCGGCATCGACGGCATGCTCACCCGCAACACCGACAGCACCTTCGAACAGCGCGCTACCTTTCGCCATCTGGCGGATCAGGCCGCCCGCCAGCGCAATCTGGAAGCCATCATGGTGATGGCCTCCCGTCACTGTGAAGAGACCGCCGCCGGCGGCGAGATGGACAGCGACTGGCTGACCCGCTTCCTGCAACTGGCGGAAGATATCAGCATGGTGCCGATGCAGCAGCTGTGGGGGCGGATCTTCGCGCTGGAGGTCGCCACCCCGGGTCGCTTCTCCATTCGGGCGCTCTCCACCCTCAAAGAGATGACCCAGCGCGAAGCCCAGCTGTTCCAGCGCATCTGCTCCCTCACCTGCCACTATGCGGGCAGTGACGAGCAGCGCCTGCTGCTGGGGCTGCACAAGGGCGCCAGTCTGCTGAGCCGTGCCAAGGCAACCCGGCTGGGGCTCGGCAAATATCGCCTCCCCTACAGCGCCCTGCTGCAGCTGTTCGAGCTCGGTCTGCTGCACAAGGGCGAGCTGGAGTCCGGCCCGCTGCCCGCCGATGGGGTGGAGCTGGAGTTTGGCAACCAGCGCTGGCGGCTGCAGCGCAAGCAGAACAACATCACTCTGCTCTACTACCGGCTCACCCCGGTGGGTAACGAGCTGGCCCAGCTGCTCACCGATACCCCGCTGGATGAGTACCTGCAGGATCTGAAAACCGTGCTGGTGCAGGGGATGCAGATAGAGGTGCAGCAACAACCGAGCGAGCCGCCCCCCTCAACCACCGAACCAACTCCCGCAAGCCATCCCTGAACCCGTTCCTGAACACCCCGGGGAGGTAGCCCCTCCCTCATTGCGAATAGGGCGATCTGCATTGCTCTCATCTTCAAAATGATGTGCAAAATGCAGATCGAGCCCCCCTCACCGTCCCCATTTTTTGCAACTTGCAAAACAAAATCCCCACCACCACGCTCGCTAGCCCTTTAATGACATAAAAATCATTAAAAACGGAACATGGCCCATCCTTTGCAGATACTTTTGATGTAGATCAAAATTCAACCACCATAGTTCGGGAGCAACGCCATGAGAGTCAATCAACCGGTTACCCAACGCGAACGTCTCTATCCGGAACACCAGAGCCTCATCTCCACCACGGATCTGGAGAGTCGTATCACTTACGCCAATGACGAGTTCTGCGAGATTGCCGGCTTCCAGCTGGACGAACTGGTGGGCGAACACCACAATCTGGTGCGCCACCCGGACATGCCGAAACAGGCCTTTGGCGACCTGTGGGGTCACATCAAAGAAGGTAAAAGCTGGATGGGGCCGGTGAAGAACCGCTGCAAAAATGGCGACCACTACTGGGTCAGCGCCTTTGTCACCCCGATCAAAGATGCCAATGGTCGGGTCGTCGAGTACCAGTCAGTGCGCACCGCGCCGAGTGAAGAGATCAAGCAGCGTGCCGAGAAGGTCTATGCCGACCTGCGCAACAACAAGCTGCCGCTGGCGCTGAAACTGCCGACCTTCTCCCACACCCTGGCTATCAACCTCTGCCTGCTGCTGAGTCTGGCGACCATTCTCAGCCTCTCCTTCACCAACCCGCTGGGCTGGCAGTTGTCGCTGGCCGCCATTCCGCTGGCCGTGGCCGCCATCACCCTGAACGCCCTCTCTCGCCGCCTCGGCAAGCTCAACAAGATGGCCCGCAGCCGCTTTGACAACCCGCTGATGCAGCTGCTCTACACCAACAAGGTGGACAACATCGCCGCCATCGAGCTCTCGATGGTGATGAATCAGGCCGAGTTCAACGCCGTGCTGGCCCGTACCCAGCAGACCTGCAGCCGGATCCTGCAAGCCGCCGAGGGGGATCTGCGCAACGCCGAATCCATCACCGAAAACCTGCAGCAGCAACAGGCCGAGACCAATCAGGTAGCGACCGCCATCACCGAGATGTCCGAGTCCATTCGCGAGGTCTCACAGAGTTCGACCGACTCCTCCAGCCTGCTGGACGAGACCGCCGACCTGTTCAAGAGCGGCAACAGCAGCGTCACCGAAACCGTCGCCGCCGTCGCTGGCATGAACAGCGAACTGACCACCTCCAGAACTGTCATCAGCGCGCTGGTCGGCCACTGCCGCGATATCGACGGCATCCTCGATGTCATCAACAACATCGCCAACCAGACCAACCTGCTGGCCCTCAATGCCGCCATCGAAGCCGCCCGTGCTGGCGAGGCGGGCCGTGGTTTCTCGGTGGTCGCCGACGAGATCCGCTCGCTCGCCATCAAGACCCAATCCTCTACCAGCGAAATCCAGAAGATGATCACCGAGCTGCAGAACAGCTCCGGCGAAGCAGAGCAGGCGATGGAGAAGGGCTGCCTGCTGGCGGACAGCTGCCAGCAGAAGGCATCGGCCACCGGCGCCATCCTGCAGCAAATCAACAGCATGCTGCAGCAGGTCGCCTCCGGCAGCAGCCAGATTGCCCACGCAGTACAAGAGCAATCCCACGTCACTGCCGAGATCAACCGCAACGTGCTCAGCATCAAAACCCTGGCCGATGACTCCAGCGTCGGCAGCCAACACGCCGTCCACGGCATCACCCAGCTGGTGACCCAGCTGAGCGACCTCAACCGTCTGGTACGCCAGTTCCAGAAAGGCGCTCCGGCAACCCAGAGCCGCTACGAGATGCCAGCCGCCCGCGTGGTGCCGGTTCGCTAAGCCAGATAAAAACAAGCAATCACCGCAGAAAAACCACATGGGCCCTTGGGCCCATGTGGTTTTTTAATGTCTGCCAACAAAAGGGCGATACTCCCGATTTCCCCCTGCGCTGATGGGCGGCTGCTCTGGTGCGAACACATCGCCATCCGTTATTGATTAATTTATTGATCTTGCTCAGGAAATGGCTCGCTTGCGCTTTTCACCCCAGCCCCGTTCGGTAACATAGCCGCTTGGCAACCCCTTGTCGGAGTCAGCCATGAACCAAGCCAGTGCCAAAACACAGGTAAAATGCAGCAGACTGGAGGCTGAAATTCAGGGGCGGTAGCGTGGTTTTTGCAGGTTGGCGCAGAGCGCTGCGAAGCCCAACATACGAGATAGACGCTTGACGTGAATTTGTGAAAATGAGACATTCAAAATTCGTGGGGCTGTTATTCTTCGGAATAAACGTTTTTTAAACGTGTTACTAATAAACAATAGATTCGCTCTATTTGTTAACTCAGACACTCAATTGAGTGTGTTAAACTTGTAATTATTTACAGCCCCACATCTAATTAGAGAAAAATATGGACATAAATAATATTTGGTTTACTCGAAAAGCAAGGATTAGAGCATCTGAGCGTCTTCTGGAAAATGATTTTCATGCACAATGCATTTTAATCTATTATTCATCTTTAGTTGTTTGCGTTTCAATTTTAGATTTGGGTGTTGATGACATATTTAATGGCAAGGCTGGTGTGATTTTATGTGCTTTATCAGTTGCAGTATTAGTTTTATCATCATTCATTACCAGTATTAATTTTAAAGGTAGAGGTTTGGCATTTAAAGATAACTACATTTCATTACATGCCCTATATGAGAAAGTTAATGCGTCAAATACACAACAGTTAAGTTCAATCCAAACCGATGAATATTTTGAATTATTGAAGAATTGTGAGAACCACCTTGATTTAGATGACCTCTATGCCCGTGTTATTTATTGCAAGAACGACACATCTAGAAAGGCATCCTGCCATGAGGTTATTAACATTTATATCTACATAATCAAAAGAAAAACAACAATACTTGCACTGTATATTATTCCTGTAGTTAGTTTGTGGTGGGCATGGTGATGACACCTTACAAATTATTTAAAAGTTTTACATCCAAAAAAAACCTTACGCAAGTTTATGAAAACCACATAAAAAACAAACCAGCTGTTGGTTTAGATAAAATAAATAACCACACTTTTTCAAAACGACTTGATGATGAAATTGATGTAATACATAGAAAAATTAGAAATAAAACCTATCATTTTACCACCTATAAACAAAAGCTAATTTCTAAGGGAGCGAACAAATACCCTAGATGCATTTCAATCCCAACAATACGAGATCGAATAACTCTAAAAGTTCTATGTGAACTTTTACAGGCATTGTATAAAGAAAAAATAAAACAAGAAATACCTCAAACAAAAATAGAACGAATAAAAGGTTCTTTACAAACAGGTACATATTCACATTATATTAAAATCGACCTAGCTAATTTTTATCCATCTATTCATCATGAAAAATTATTAGCTAAATTATCAAAAAGAATACGTTCCAAGCAAATCCTTAACCTTATTGAATCCGCATTAAAAACTGCAACATTACCTACACCAGATAGAAATAAACAAAATACATGTGGAATACCACAGGGTATTGCCATATCAAATATCTTGGCTGACATATACTTCATTGATATTGACGAGAGAATATCAAAGATAGAAGGAATCCATTACGAAAGATACGTAGATGACATATTCATACTATGCAAAGAGGAGTATGCTCATGAGATTTTAAGAGCAACCTTTGAATTACTAACTACTGAGGGATTGGAACCTCACCCTATAGAAGCTCTAGGTTCAAAATCAAAACTAGACAATCTAAACAATAGATTCTCATTTTTAGGTTATGAATTTCATCCCTCGAAAGTGACAGTGAAATCAGAAAGTCGTCAAAAATTAGAGTCATCGATCGTCAAATTATTTACAACTTACAAATATCAGGTAGAAAAAATCGAAGGTGAACATCTTGAATACAGAGAAAGGCTGAAGAAAATTCTCCAATGGAGAGTTAACTTACGTCTAACCGGGTGTATATTCGAAGATTCAAGACGAGGCTGGGTATTTTATTTCTCACAAATAAATGACCAAGAGATATTATATAAAATAGACAGACTCGTACACTCATTTTGTAAACGATTCAAAATACCCGACGTCCACTTTAAAAAAATATCGAAAGCATACCTTGAAGCAAAAATAAAAAACAAAGACGATCACAAATATATAATAAACTTTGATAAGTTAACGGTGACAGAAAAAAGGAAAATCCTCGAGACATATCTGGGCGAAGAAAGAATTGGAGCCAGAAGTAATGATGAGATTAATAGGCTGTTCAAATTAAGAATTAAACATATTATCGCAGAGCTAGAAAAAGATATTCAATCTGCATATTAATAACGAGTCCCCAAATTGGAGCGGGATTGGTTTCAAACCATAGGTTCGAATAGCGCAGCGTATTCGGACAATCGCGAATAACCCCGCAGCGATATAAGCAAGGATCGGAAGATCCCTTTGCGGGGTTGCTATCAACCGCCTTGGGGTGGCTCAAGACTCGTCGGTGCCACTATAAGCTGGATTTATGGGTTTTCCGATAATGACCCAACTTTTACTTATAGTGGCAGCCACCAGTCCAGCAGCGCCTGTGATGGCCAACTTAACGGCTGACGGGCGCTTGTTATAGGTTCTTCCGATCCAACTACAGGTAGTTCCCCTGCCGCAGGGCGGTCAGCAACTCATCCACCAGCGCAGCGACCGGTTTACCGGCATTCAGCAGATGGATCTCCGGCTGCTCGGGGGCCTCGTAGGCGGAGTCGATACCGGTAAAGTTGCGAATTTCCCCTGCCCGCGCCTTTTTGTAGAGCCCCTTGGGGTCGCGCTCTTCGCAGACGGCGAGCGGCGCATCGACAAACACCTCGACAAACTCCCCTTCGCCCAGGAGACTGCGCACCAGCGCCCGCTCGGCACGAAATGGCGAGATAAAGGCGGTGAGCACGATCAGGCCCGCATCCACCATCAGTTTTGCCACCTCGCCGACCCGGCGGATATTCTCCTGCCGCGCGGCATCATCGAAACCGAGATCGCCGCACAGGCCATGGCGCACATTGTCACCATCCAGCAGATAGGTGTGCTTGCCCTCGGCGGCCAGCGCCTGCTCCAGCGCCCCCGCCAGAGTCGATTTGCCTGCCCCCGACAGCCCGGTAAACCAGATCACCAGTGGTCGCTGCCCCTTGGCCTCGGCCCGGCTGGCCTTGTTCACCGCATGCTGGTGCCACACAACGTTATTCATCCAGACTCCTTCTTTTCGGCGCAATCCTGCCCCTCACCTGATCCTCTCCCAAGGGAGAGGGAACACTCCCTGCCCCCTCTTTTCCTCGGCGGGATCAGGCCCCTCACCCTAACCCTCTCCCAGAGGGAGAGGGAATATTTGCCTCTCCCAAGGGAGAGGCACCTGGCGCTATGACTTGCCGCTGTCGTTGCCGATGGTCAGCGCCTGCCAGTGGGGGAAGTGCTTGCGCACCAGCGCATTGAGCTCGATTTCAAACTCGCTGTAGTGCCCTTTTACCGCTTTCGCGGCTAGGCCTTCCACTATCATGCCGGCGCCGACGGTGACGTTGCTCAGCCGGTCGATCAGGATAAAGCTGCCGGTGTCGCGGATCTCCTGATACGAGTCGAACGCCACCGGGTCGGTCAGGCTCAGCTCGCACAGGCCGATCTCGTTGAGCTTGAGCTCGCTGGCGGGCAGCTCGTCGAGCTTGTTGATCTCGATGCGGTGGCGGATAGCCTCCACCTGACCGCGACTCTTCTTGGTGGCGAGCTTGACGTCGTAGACCCGGCCCGGTTGCAGGGACTCCTCCCCCATCCAGACGATGTGGGCCAGCAGGTTCTGGGTCACTTGCGGACGGTTGGCTGCATCCACCAGCAGGTCGCCGCGGCTGATGTCGATCTCGTCGGCGAAGGTGACCGTGATGGCCTGACCCGGCAGGGCGTACTCCAGATCGCCGTCGAAGGTGACGATGCGGGTTACCGTGCTCTCTTTGCCGGACGGCAGCACAGCGAGGCGGTCGCCGACCCGCAGGATGCCGGAGGCGAGCGTCCCCGCGAAGCCGCGAAAATCTAGGTTGGGGCGGTTCACATACTGCACCGGCAGGCGCACCGGATGGCGCTCCAGCTCGCGCTCCACTTCCGCAGACTCCAGCAGCGCAAGCAGGGTTTCCCCCTGATACCAGGCCAGCTTGTCGCTTGGGTTGACCACGTTGTCGCCGTCCAGCGCCGAGACCGGCACGATATGGATGGTGTCGACGCTGAGCTTCTTGGCGAACTCGCGGTAGTCGGCACTGATGCGCTCGAACACCTCCTGACTGAACTCCACCAGGTCCATCTTGTTGACCGCCACCACGAACTGCTTGATGCCGAGCAGGCTGGCGATAAAGCTGTGGCGGCGGGTCTGATCCAGCACGCCTTTGCGGGCATCGATCAATATGATGGCGAGATCGCAGGTGGAGGCGCCGGTGGCCATGTTGCGGGTGTACTGCTCGTGGCCCGGGGTATCCGAGATGATAAATTTGCGCTTGGCGGTGGAGAAATAGCGGTAGGCCACATCGATGGTGATGCCCTGCTCGCGCTCCGCTTGCAGGCCATCCACCAGCAGCGCCAAGTCCAGCTTCTCGCCGGTGGTGCCGAGCTTCTGGCTGTCGGACTCCAGCGCTTTGAGCTGATCTTCATAAATCTGCTGGGAGTCGTGCAGCAGGCGACCGATAAGGGTGCTCTTGCCGTCATCCACGCTGCCGCAGGTGAGAAAACGCAGCAGACTCTTGTGCTGCTGGGCGTGCAGATAGGCTTCGATACCCTGTTCGGTGATGGCGGTCTGAATATGGCTGTTCATGCTGACGACTCCTTAGAAATATCCCTGACGCTTCTTCTGCTCCATGGAGCCGGCCTGATCGTGGTCAATCAGCCGCCCTTGCCGCTCGCTCGAGGTGGTGAGCAGCATCTCTTCAATAATTTCCGGCAAGGTGGTGGCAGCGGATTCGATGGCTCCGGTCAGCGGGTAGCAACCGAGGGTGCGGAAGCGCACCAGCTCTTGCTTCACCTCATCCTCGGCGGTGAGCGGCATGCGATCGTCATCCACCATGATCTTGATGCCGTTGCGCTCCACCACCGGGCGATGGGCCGCGAAGTAGAGCGGCACTATGTCGATGTTCTCGAGATAGATGTATTGCCAGATATCCAGTTCGGTCCAGTTGGAGAGCGGGAACACTCGGATGCTCTCCCCCTTGTTGACCTGGCTGTTGTAGACGCGCCACAGCTCGGGGCGCTGGTTCTTCGGATCCCAGCGGTGAGACTTGTCACGGAAGGAGTAGACCCGCTCCTTGGCGCGGGACTTCTCTTCGTCGCGACGGGCTCCTCCGAAGGCGGCGTCGAAGCCATATTTGTTGAGCGCCTGCTTGAGCCCCTCGGTCTTCATGATGTCGGTGTGCTTGCCGCTGCCGTGGACGAAGGGGTTGATGCCCATGGCGAGCCCTTCCGGGTTCTTGTGGACGATCAGATCCAGCCCGTACTTCTTGGCGGTCTCGTCGCGGAAGGTGATCATCTCCTTGAACTTCCAGTCGGTGTCGACATGGAGCAAGGGGAACGGGATCTTGCCCGGATAGAAGGCCTTGCGGGCCAGATGCAGCATGACGGAGGAGTCCTTGCCGATGGAGTACATCATCACCGGGTTTTCAAATTCGGCAGCCACCTCGCGGATGATGTGGATGCTCTCGGCTTCCAGCTGCTGCAAGTGGGTCAATCTTTCACGATCCATGTTGGTCCCTCGGGTCATTGCTTATGCGCCTGATCGGGGCGCTTGGTGGTTCAGTGCGCGGCCGCACCGGCAGCCGCATCAAATAGCTCTTTCTGGGTCAGGCCAGCTGCACCAGCTTGAGGTCGCAGCCATCGAGATCCGGGTTAGCGCGAAGCCGCTCGCCACTCTGCTCCCCAAACCAGGCGAGCCGCTCGCGCAGGGCGACAACTTCGCCGATGACGATAAGCGACGGGCTCACCGCCTGTTTGGCCAACTCGGCCAAATCGGCCAGAGTGCCGGTCAACACCCGCTGGCGGGATGTGGTTCCTCGCTCGATGATGGCGATGGGAGTGGCTTGGCTTCGACCGTGATCCACCAACTGCTGCTGGATATGCTCGGAGCGCATCAGCCCCATGTAGATGACAAGGGTCTGACTGGTGGCAGCGAGCTGCTGCCAGTCGGGCTCCTTACCCTCTTTTTGGCAGTGACCTGTGATAAAGACGGCGCTCTGGGCGTAATCACGGTGAGTCAGCGGAATACCGGCATAGGCGGTGGCACCGGCAGCAGCCGTGATACCGGGCACCACCGAGAAGGGGATACCTTCATCGGCCAGCACTTCCAGCTCCTCGCCACCACGGCCAAACATGAAGGGATCGCCCCCTTTCAGCCGCACCACCCGGTTGCCCGCCTTGGCGTAGTCCACCAGCAGGCGATTGGTCTCCTCCTGCGGCACGCTGTGGGCACCCGCCTTCTTGCCGACCGACACCAGGGTGGCGTCGCGGCGCACCAGATCGAGGATCTCGGCGGAGACCAGCTGGTCGTAGAGCACCACTTCAGCCTGTTGAATCTGTTGCAGCGCCTTGAGGGTCAACAGGCCCGGATCACCGGGCCCCGCGCCGACCAACACCACCTCGCCCACTTCGCTTTTCGCCTGGTCGAGGCCATCGCTCAGCCACTGCTCGGCACCTTGCCAATCCTCTTTTTCAATCAGGCTGGCGAGGGTGTTGGAGGCAAAGGCGCGCTCCCAGAAGCGGCGACGATCGGAAATCGAGGAGAGCACCCGCTTGGCCTTGTCACGGACCCGGCCGGAGAGCTCGGTCAGCCCACCAAGATGGCGCGGCAGCAGGCTCTCCAGCCGTTCGCGCAGCAGGCGCACCAGCACCGGCGCCTTGCCGCCACTGGAGACCGCCACCATCAGCGGCGAGCGATCGATGATCGAGGGGAAGATAAAGCTGGAGCGCTTGGGGTCATCCACCACGTTGACGAACAGACCCAGCTGGTTGGCACTCTGATAAACGAGGGCATTGACTTCGAGGTTGTCGGTCGCCGCCACCACCAAAATCTGGCCTGCCAGATGGGCCGGAGTGAAGCGCTCGGCCAGATGGGTAAAACGACCGGAAAATTCCGTGAATTCGGGTTCAAGCTCCGGGGAGACGATGGTCAGTCTGGCACCGGCCGCCAGCAGCAGGCGCGCTTTGCGCAGGGCCACTTCGCCCCCGCCCACCAGCAGCACCGGGCGCCCGTCCAACTTGGCAAACATCGGCAAATAATCCATTTCGACCCATCCCTCGGAATACGACTAATATGGGGCGACTATAGGCAGGGCCACTTATCCCTCAAAATAATAAAAAATGCTTTTTAAGACACTTTGGTAATTAGCAAAGCCATTTACTGACTAAAGAGAGCGAAAGTCGCTTGTAGTGCCAAAGGGCAAACCCTAGGCTATGGACTGTGTTTCATAAGGAGCTTAATGATGAACGAATCATTGATTGTGCTAGGGATTTTTGTATTTCTGGTCATCGCAACCCTGAGTGCCGGCATCAAGATAGTGCCACAGGGCTTCAACTGGACTGTCGAGCGCTTCGGCCGCTACACCCGCACCCTGACCCCGGGCCTCAACCTGCTGATCCCCTATGTGGATCGGGTCGGCCACAAGATCATCATGATGGAGCAGGTGCTGGACATCCCGGCACAAGAGGTGATCTCCCGCGATAACGCCAACGTTACCATCGACGCCATCAGCTTTGTGCAGGTGGTGGATGCCCGCAAAGCGGGCTACGAGGTCAACGATCTCACCAGCGCCATCCGCAACCTCACCATGACCAATATGCGCACCGTGCTCGGCGCCATGGAGCTGGACGAGATGCTCTCCCAGCGCGATACCATCAACGAGAAGCTGCTGCGCACCATGGATGCCGCCACCGCCCCCTGGGGCATCAAAGTGACCCGCATCGAGATTAAAGATGTGCGCCCGCCGCTGGCGCTGGTCGAAGCGATGAACGCCCAGATGAAGGCCGAGCGCCAGAAACGGGCCGAGGTACTGGAAGCCGAAGGGGTGCGCCAGTCCAAGATCCTGAAAGCGGAAGGTGAGAAACAGTCCCAGATCCTCAAGGCCGAGGGTGAGCGTCAGGCCGCCTTCCTCGCCGCCGAAGCGCGCGAGCGGGCCGCCGAGGCAGAAGCCAAAGCGACCCACATGGTCTCCAAGGCCATCGCCGAAGGGGATCTGCAGGCCATCAACTACTTCGTGGCCCAGAAATATACCGAAGCGCTGGCCCGCATCGGTGAAGGTGCCAACAGCAAGGTGGTGATGATGCCGCTGGAAGCGGGCAGCCTGATTGGCGCCGTGGCCGGCATGGCCGAGCTGTTCAAGGATGGCAAGGGCGGCAAGTCATGACAGCCCTGTTCGAGGGGCTGACCCACTGGCACTGGCTGGGGCTCGGCTTCGTGCTGCTGGCCATCGAGGTGCTGGGGTCGGTGGGTTTTCTGCTCTGGACCGGCATCGCCGCGCTGGAGGTGGGCCTGCTACTGCTGGTCTGGCCCTTCGGCTGGCAGGCACAACTGCTGCTGTTCGCCCTGCAATCCCTGCTCACCACCTGGGTCTGGTGGCGCTGGCAACACAACCGGGATCGCTCCGGCAACGATGCTGCCGCCCCCATCAACGAGCGGATGCAGAGCTATCTGGGCCGCGAGCTGACCCTGATCGATGATGTCGTGCAGGGCACCAGCCGGGTACATCTGGACGATACGGTCTGGACGGTGCGCTGCAGCCAGCCACTGCCGGCAGGCACCCAAGTCAGGGTGGTGGGAGCCGACTCCCATATCCTGCTGGTTGAACCGCTCTCCTGACCGCCTGCAAGCCATAAAAAAGCCCGCGATATCGCGGGCTTTTGTTTGCCTTCTATTTCCATCAAGTGCGCAGCCGATCCAGCTGGCTGGCGAGCGCCGTTGCCGCTTGCTCCAGCGTTTCGCTGAGCCGATGGCTGGCATTGGCCTCCTGACCAATCACGTTGGCGGTGTCGCCAATACGCATCAGATTCTGGTTGATGTCGTCGCTGACGGCACTCTGCTGTTCGGCAGCCGTAGCCACCTGACTGATATGGTCGTGGATCTGCTGGATCTGGGAGACGACCAGATTGAGCGCCTCGAATGCCTGCTCGGTACCCTGCACGGTAGAGCTGGAGCGCTCGATGCCCGTATTCATCAGGCGCTGGCTACTGTTCACCTCGGCCTGCAAGCTACCAATCAACTGACCTATCTCGTCGGTTGACGCCCTTGTCTTGGTCGCCAGTGCCCGCACCTCGTCCGCCACCACGGCAAAACCGCGCCCCATATCGCCAGCCCGGGCAGCCTCGATGGCGGCGTTCAGAGCCAGCAGGTTGGTCTGCTCGGCGATGGCACGGATCACATCGAGGATCCGGCTGATATTGGCGCTGCGCTGGGCCACCAGTGCCACCGCCTTGTCAGCCTCGTGCATATCCTCAACCAGGGTATGGATCTCCTGCCGCGCATTGCTCAAGGTCTGCTGGGCACTGTTGATGTGATGGGTCGCAGCCTCCGACTCCTCGGCAGCCTGCTCGGCATAGCCTGCGACGCTGACCGCGGTAGTGCTCATCTCGTGCATGGCACTGACCACACTCTCCAGCTCCAGATGCTGTTCATCCAGACTCTGGCGCATGGTGTTGGCAGTCTGCTTCATGCCTCTGGCCTGATCGTTGACCTGCTGGCCTATCTCCTTGCTGCTCTGTACCATGCCGCGCAGCTTGCCAAGGAAGGCGTTGAGATGCCTTCCCAGCTCTATCAGTTCTGCGTGGGTATCAATCTCGATCTTCTGGGTCAGGTCCCCTTCATTGCTGGAGAGGTGAGAAACGTGACGGCTGATCAGAGCCAGCGGCGCAGTAATGGTCTGGATGAACCAGATCAGCAGGCCAAGCACCAGCAGCGTGATGACTCCCATGGCCATCACCTGCTGCTGCTGGGCATCCTGCAGCAGGGCGCCCAGATCGTTACTGATGCTGCGCGCCTTGCTCAGCGCCAGCGCCTTGGGCACCTTGATCATCAGCCACCACTGGGCATTGGCGACATCGACCCGGATCGGCTGCTCGAGGATAAAGTCACTGTCACTGCTGACCGGCTGGCCGGTCGGCAGGGCAAGGCCCACCTCCTTGAGCGGGCGACCCAGCTTGTTGGCGTAGCGGTTGCTGCCCACAATCAACCCCATCTTGCTGACAATGGTGACATCCGCCTTGTTGTCATAAAGGCTCTTGCCCAGCGTTTCGGCCAGTTGCTGGAAGATGGGCAGGTTCATATCGACCCCGGTCAGACCAACAAATTTGCCGTCATGAAGAACAGGCACGGTCAGGCTGGTCATCAGCATCTTGTTGCCCGGGCTTATCTCGTAGAGGTAGGGCTCCATCAGGCAGGGTTGGCGGGTATCGCGGCCACAGAGATACCACTCGCTGTTGCGGATACCGAATTCGTTGAGGGAAGTATCGAACTTTGCCTCGCTGGCAGCCGCATCGATCGGCTGCTGGGTAACGGCGCCACCCTGATCCTTGGTGAAGTAAACCTCCAGGCTCCCCTTGCCCGCCACCGAGTGGCTGGCTCCGGCCACCCAGTTGGCATCCTCGCCATCGTAGCCGTTCGGTTCAAACTGGGCATAGATGGAGCTGATCCCGCTCGCCTGCTGCAAGCTGCTGCCGAGCAGCGACTCCACCTGTGGCCGTGAGAGACGTTGTTCCGGTTTGGCCATGGCCGCTTCAATCTGGGCAGTGACCGTCAGGGGGACCTGGTAGGAGTTCTGCATCAGAGAGGAGATCTGGATGGCATAGCGCTCAGCCTGATATTGCAGGCTGTGGGAGACCTCCTGCTCCAGCGCATCGCTGGTCTGGGTCATCACCATGGTACGAAGAGAGCTGAAAGAGGCCGATTGCAACAAGGTCATGGCCAACCCGGTGAGCAGAAAGAGCCCCATGGTCAGACACAAGAGCTTGAACTTGAGCGAACGTTGTTTCATGCAGCAACTCCTTATGGCAAGAGTAACAACGAATAAGTTGAGTATATTCCCCTACTTGCCACTCACCCGATTTGTTGATGGGTTTGCAGCCGGCTTCTGGTTATAATTTTTGCCTTCCCGAGCGTTGATGGAACAGTCGCAAATGAGCAATGCACTGAGCAGTATCCCACCGGTAGTCGAAATGGACTACCCCTTTCCGGCCAAACCGCAGCCCCTGAGTGCCGAGCAGAGAGCCGCCCTGACGACAGAGATCAAGGCACTGCTCAAGGAGCGCAAGGCGGTGCTGGTAGCCCACTACTACACGGATCCCGAGATCCAGGCACTGGCCGAAGCCACCGGCGGTTTTGTTGGTGACTCGCTGGAGATGGCCCGTTTTGGCCGCGATCACGAGGCGCAGACCCTGATCGTCGCCGGGGTGCGCTTCATGGGCGAAACTTCCAAGATCCTGAGCCCCCACAAGCGGGTGCTGATGCCGACCTTGGAGGCCGAATGCTCGCTCGATCTGGGCTGTCCCATCGAGCAGTTCTCAGCGTTTTGCGATGCCAACCCGGATCATACCGTGGTGGTCTACGCCAATACCTCGGCTGCGGTCAAAGCGCGGGCTGACTGGGTCGTTACCTCCAGCATCGCGCTCGAGATCGTCGAACACCTCGACAGTCTGGGTCACAAGATCATCTGGGGTCCGGATCGCCATCTGGGTGCCTATATCGAGAAGAAGACCGGCGCCCAGATGCTGCGCTGGCAGGGGCACTGCATCGTCCACGACGAGTTCAAGGCCCGCGCCCTGCGCGAGCTGAAAGAGCAGAATCCGGACGCTGCCGTGCTGGTTCACCCGGAATCCCCCGCCTCGGTGATCGAGCTGGCCGATGCGGTCGGCTCCACCAGCCAGCTGATCAAGGCAGCCAAAGAGCTGCCCCAGCAGAAGCTGATCGTGGCGACCGACCGGGGCATCTTCTACAAGATGCAGCAGGCTTGTCCGGAGAAAGAGATGGTGGAGGCCCCGACCGGTGGTGATGGCGCCACCTGTCGCAGTTGTGCCCACTGCCCCTGGATGGCAATGAACGGTCTGGTGGCGATCAAGGAAGCGCTCACCGATGGTGCCGAGCGCCACGAGATCCATGTCGATGAAGCGCTGCGGGTTAAGGCCCTCATCCCGCTCGACCGCATGCTCAATTTCGCCGCCGAACTCAAATTGAAAACCCAGGGCAACGCCTGATTGCCGGGATAACGAGATGCAAAGAGGGCTCCCGCGGGAGCCCTCTTTATTTAGCTGAACCTCATCCTGCTCAGATGATCACGGTAGAGAAGCTGTGCTCCTCATCCGGTGCTACGGTCACCCCCGCATCGCCAGCAATGGCAGCTTCGACGCAGAGCATGGTGCGATAGCCGTCATCGCTCATGTCGGCCATGGCGGTAGCCCCTTCCAGCCAGGGGGTCCAGACCACTGTGCTGTCATGGTTGCCACTTACCACCCGGATCTCGCGCTCGCCATCCTTCACGCTTACCAGTGCCTCAGGCTGCCAGTAGACCCGATCCAGCGGCCCGTTCAGGGTCAACGCCCCCTGCTGCTGGCCATTCAGAGCGGTCAGCTTGTCGGCATAAGGCTCGCCAAGGCCGGTGACGCTCACCGCCTCCGGTGCGCTGATCTGCAAATAGGTGTGCAGCGCACCGCTATAGACCAGCGGCTGGCTGCCGGTATTGCGAGTGGTCAGCACCAGCGAGAGCTCCTTGCCGACCAGCACATCCAGCTCCAGCTCGAAGGCGTGATCCCACAGGGCACGGGTGGCGTCGCTGTCGCGCAGAGAGAGATGGACGAGCGTGCCGTCGGCATGGTCGGAGACCCCGTCCAGCATCCAGAGGGTGGTGCGGGCAAAACCGTGGGAGGGCTTGCCGCTACCGACACGGGCCGGCGCCGGGCCAAACCAGGGCCAGCAGAGCGGAATTCCGCCACGGATCGGCTTGCTGCCATCCAGCACCGCCTTGTCGCTCAACCAGATGGAGGCTGGCTCACCATGGCGCTGATAGGTGAGCACGTGACCACCAAACAGGCTGATCTCGGCCTTGGCATAGTCGTTGTTGACGGTGAGAACGGGCAGGCCGGCTGCATTGTTGGCGAGCTGGCAGCTGGCTGTCAGGGGACGAATGGATTGCATGAGGACTCCTGTCATCAGGGAAACCGGAAAACAAAAAGGCGGCCCATGGCCGCCTTTTTCAAGCTACGCGATTGCGCATCCCAAATTACTTGGTGATGTGAGCGATCAGGTCCAGAACTTTGCTGGAGTAGCCCATTTCGTTGTCGTACCAGGATACAACTTTAACGAACTTGTCGGTCAGCTGGATACCAGCTTTGGCGTCGAATACGGAGGTCTGACGCTCACCCAGGAAGTCGGTAGATACAACTTCGTCTTCGGTGTAGCCCAGAACGCCCTTCATGGAGCCTTCGGAAGCAGCTTTCATCGCTTCGCAGATTTCTGCGTAGGTGGCAGCTTTCTTCAGGTTAACGGTCAGGTCAACAACAGACACGTCCGGAGTCGGAACACGGAAAGCCATACCGGTCAGCAGGCCTTTCAGTTCCGGGATAACTACGCCAACAGCCTTGGCAGCACCGGTAGAGGACGGGATGATGTTCTGAGCCGCGCCGCGGCCACCGCGCCAGTCTTTGGCAGACGGACCATCAACGGTCTTCTGGGTAGCAGTGGTAGCGTGAACGGTGGTCATCAGACCGGATTCGATACCGAAGGTGTCGTTCAGTACTTTAGCGATCGGAGCCAGGCAGTTGGTGGTGCAGGAAGCGTTGGAAACGATGTCCTGGCCAGCATAGGTAGCGTGGTTAACGCCCATTACGAACATCGGGGTCGCGTCTTTGGACGGGCCAGTCAGAACAACTTTCTTGGCACCGGCAGCGATGTGCTTGCGAGCAGTCTCGTCGGTCAGGAACAGACCGGTAGCTTCAGCAACAACGTCAACACCGATTTCGTTCCAACGCAGGTTGGCCGGGTCACGCTCAGCGGTAACACGTACGGTTTTGCCGTTTACAACCAGGTTGCCGTCTTTAACTTCAACGGTACCCTTGAAACGACCGTGGGTAGAGTCGTACTTCAGCATGTAAGCCATGTAGTCAACATCGATCAGGTCGTTGATACCAACAACTTCGATGTCAGAACGCTCGCAAGCCAGACGGAATACGAAACGACCGATACGGCCAAAACCGTTAATACCTACTTTGATAGTCATATTTAGTTACCTAACTGTTCAGTAGTCAAAGAAAATTCCGCTTGTAAATTTACTAGAACTCTCTGGTGAGTCAACCAACATTCTGTCTGAAATTGCGCTATATCATGAAAAACTGTGAAATTTATTTTCTGTTTATGTAACTGATTACCACGTTTTGTCGAAAAAGAGGTCAGTTGTTGCATCGCCCGGAGATCGACAATAGTGCCTGCCACGTCACACAACCGTGATGATGGATATGTAAAAATGTGCGCGGTTTAGCATGGCCCATAGAGCCACTGTTCAAGTACCACCCCATAAAAATCAAACAAAATAGTATAGATAGAATCCACAGCGGGAATTCTCAAACTATGACCACCCTGATTGAACAGCTGGCTGCCGCAAAAGGCATTGCCAGCGAGTATGTCGATGCCTGGGGCCAGCCGGCTCAGGTATCCGAAGAGAGCAAGGCCGCCATGCTGGGCGCCATGGGCTATCGCGTCGATGACGAAGCAGCCCTGATGCAGCAGCTGGAAGAGGAACATCGCCAGCACTGGCTGCGAGCGCTGGATCCCGTCATGGTGGTTCGCACCGGTGACGCCGTCACGCTCGAAGTACGCCTCCCCATCGAATTCGTCAATGACGCCCTCACCTGGCAGCTCAAGCTGGAGCAGGGCGGCGAGCTCTCCGGCCAGTTCACCCCTATCGAGGGCGAGCTGGTTGGCGTGGCCGAATTTGAAGAGATGGAGTGCCACGCCTACCGCGTGACGCTGGAGATGGCCCCTGAACTGGGTTATCACGAGCTGGTGTTGCTGGAAGATGGCAACGACGAGCCGTTGGCCACCATGCGCCTCATCGTTGCACCCAAGGCGTGCTACAAACAGGCGCCTATCGCCAATGGTCGCAAGGTGTGGGGCCCGAGCGTGCAGCTCTACTGCCTGCGCAGCCGCCACAACTGGGGTATCGGCGATTTCAGCGATCTCGGCCAGCTGGTCGAGAAAGCGGCCGACTGGGGTGCCCACTTCGTCGGCCTCAACCCCATCCACGCCCTCTATCCGGCCAACCCGGAGAGTGCCAGCCCCTACAGCCCCTCTTCCCGTCGCTGGCTCAACGTGGCTTACATCAATGTGGAAGCGGTGCCCGAATTCCAGAGCAATGCGCGCCTGAAAGCTGACGTGGCGAGCCCTGCCTTCCAGCAGCATCTGGCCGATCTGCGCGCCAAAGAGAACGTCGATTACACCGGCGTCATCGAGACCAAGATTGGCATGCTGCGTCAGGTGTTCGACGACGCCACCCTGAGCGCCGAACGTCAGGCCGCCTTCGATGCCTTCGTCGCCGCCGGTGGCGACAGCCTGCAGCAGCAGGCTGCGTTCGATGCCCTGCAAGCCTATTTCTATGGCAAAGGCGAGAATGCCTGGGGCTGGCCGGTATGGCCGGAGCAGTTCCGCAACTACCACAATCCCGCCGTTGCCAAGTGGATGGCCGAACACCAGCAGGATGTGAACTTCTACCTCTACCTGCAATTCCTGGCCGACGAGCAGCTGGCGCAAGCCGATGCCCGCGCCAAGGCTGCCGGCATGGTGATGGGGATCTACCGCGATCTGGCGGTGGGCGTCTCCGAAGGCTCCACCGAGATCTGGGCCAACCAGGATCTCTACTGCCCGAAAGCCTCAGTCGGTGCGCCGCCCGATATCCTCGGCCCGCTCGGTCAGAACTGGGGTCTGCCCCCGATGAACCCGAACAAGCTGTTCGAAGCGGCCTACCAGCCGATGGTGGACTTGTTCCGTGCCAACATGCGCTCCTGCGGCGCACTGCGTATCGACCACGTGATGGCGCTGCTGCGCCTGTGGTGGGTCCCGCCCGGAGAGTCCGCCGCCAAGGGTGCCTACATTTACTATCCGGTCAACGACCTGCTGGGCATCCTGGCACTCGAGTCCCACCGCAACCAGTGCCTGCTGATCGGCGAAGATCTGGGTACCGTGCCGGAGGGGATCGATGTGACCCTGAAGGAGAACGGCGTCCACTCCTACAAGGTGTTCTTCTTCGAGCGCTCCAAGGCCGATGGCGGCTTCATCTCCCCGGCTCACTATGCCGAGCAGGCGATGTCTGCCCTGACCACCCACGACATGCCAACCCTCAAGGGCTTCTGGCACTGCGATGATCTGGCGCTGGGCCGCCAACTGGGTTTGTATCCAGATGAAGATGTGCTGAAGAGTCTGTATGCTGATCGCCACCAGGCCAAACAGCGGATCCTCGACAGCCTGCATGGCCACGGTGTTATCCCCGAGAGCATCAGCCATGACGTGAACTGGGTCGGTATGAATACCGAACTCAACCACGGTCTGCAGATCCACATGTCCCGTGGCAGCTGCGCCCTGTTCAGTACCCAGCTGGAAGACTGGCTGGAGATGGACAAGCCGGTCAACGTACCGGGCACCAGTTACGAATACCCCAACTGGCGCCGCAAGCTCTCCACCGACCTGGAAGATATTTTTGCCAATGAGGCACTCAAGGCACTGGCCGGCAAGATGAGCCGCGCCCGTGATGAGGCCAGTCGTTGAGCGGTTGTCCGCTACAGCCGACTCACCTAAATCCGCTCCGGCTCAGGCCGGAGCGGACGCTCTGTCATGAAAGGAAATCTCGATGCTCGTTGAACGTTTGGTTGCTGCCCGCTGTTCCGATCCCTTCTCACACTTAGGCCTGCAGGCCAATCCGGATGGGCCCGGCCTCAAACTGACTGCCTGGTTGCCTGATGCCGTTGAAGTTCGCGTCAAGGATCTCAAGTCGGGCAAAGTTGTTGCCACCCTGGCGCCCACCGATGAATCGGGTCTTTTTGAAACTGTTTTCACCCGCCGCAAGAACGCCTTCCCCTACCAGTTGCTCGTCAGTTACGCAGAAGCGACTGCCGAAGTCATCGATCCCTACCAGTTTCAGGATGCCGCCTGGGCAGGCCTGGCCGAACTGACCGCCCAGCCGGAAAACCTCTACCACACCCTTGGCGCCCAGCTGCGCACCGTGGAGCATCTCGGTCAGCAGGTGGAAGGGGTCCGTTTTGCGGTCTATGCGCCGAGCGCCACCTCGGTGAGCCTGATCGGCGATTTCAACTTCTGGGATGGCCGTCGCCACCCGATGGAGCGCAGCCAGTGCGGCCACTGGGTGCTGTTCGTGCCGGGCATCAAGGCCGGGGATCGCTACAAGTTCGAGCTCAAGGATCCCATGGGCAACCGGCTGCCGCACAAGAGCGACCCGGTCGGCTTCTACTGCGAGCAGTATCCCTCATTCGCCTCTGTGGTTTATGACCACGATCAGTACCAGTGGCAGGATGCCGCCTGGCGCGAGAGCCAGCTCAACGACAAGCGCGAGCAGCCGCTCTCCATCTATGAGCTGCACGTCGGCTCCTGGAAGCGTCACCCCAACGGCGACAGCCTGAGCTGGCGCGAGCTGGCGGTGGAGCTGGTCGCCTACATCAAGGAGATGGAGTACACCCACATCGAGCTGCTGCCGGTCTCCGAGCACCCCTTCAGCGGTTCCTGGGGCTATCAGCCGGTGGGCATGTTCTCTCCCACCAGCCGCTACGGCACCGCTGATGATTTCAAATACTTCGTTGACCAGTGCCACCAGGCCGGGATCGGCATCATTCTGGATTGGGTACCCGCCCACTTCCCGTCCGACGCTCACGGGCTGGCCCGTTTCGACGGCACCCCGCTCTACGAGTACGAAGATCCGCGCCGTGGCTGGCACCCGGACTGGAACTCCTACATCTACGACTTCGGCCGCAACACAGTGCGCCAGTTCCTGGTGGCGAGCGCCCTGTTCTGGCTCGACAAGTTCCATATCGACGGTCTGCGGGTGGATGCGGTCGCCTCCATGCTCTATCTGGACTATTCGCGCAATGCCGGCGAGTGGGTACCGAACGTCGATGGCGGCAACCACAACTACGAGGCGATCAGCCTGCTCAAGTGGACCAACGAGGAGGTCTATCGCAAGTACCCCCACGCCATGACCATCGCCGAGGAGTCCACCGCCTTTGCCGGGGTCTCCCGTCCCACCTTCCTCGGCGGCCTGGGGTTTGGCTTCAAGTGGAACATGGGCTGGATGCACGACACCCTCACCTACATGCAGAAAGAGCCGATCCACCGTCGCTACCACCACAACGACATGACCTTCTCCATGGTTTACCACTATGACGAGAACTTCATCCTGTCGCTCTCTCACGACGAGGTGGTGCACGGCAAGCACTCCATGCTCTACAAGATGCCGGGCGACGAGTGGCAGCAGGCCGCCAACCTGCGCGCCTACATGGGCTTTATGTACGGCCACCCGGGCAAGAAGCTCAACTTCATGGGCACCGAAATTGCCCAGAGCAACGAGTGGAACCACGATGCCCAGCTGCCCTGGCACCTGCTGCAATATCCCAAGCACGGCGGCCAGCAGCGGTTGATCCACGACCTCAACCACCTCTACCGTCATGAGCCTGCCTTGTATCAGGCGGACTATGAGCAGAACGGCTTCCGCTGGCTGGATCACAACGATGCCGACAACAGCATCTTTGCCTGGCTGCGGGCCGACAAAGAGGGTAAACAGGCCATCATGGTGGCGTGCAACTTCACCCCGGTGCCGCGCATCGAATACCGGATTGGCGTACCGGCGGCGGGCCACTATCGGGTGGTGCTCAATACCGACAGCGAGTATTACTGGGGCAGCAACTATGATGTGGGTCTGGTCTTTGCGGCCGAGCCGACCCCCTGGCAGGGGATGGCACACAGCATAGTGCTGGATCTGCCGCCACTGGCGACCTTGTTCATCAAACAGGAGTCCTGATGCTGGTAATGGAAAAAGGGTCGGGCTACCCGCTGGGGGCCCGTCTTGACGAGAACGGTTGCAACTTCTGCGTCTGGGCTCCCCAGTCGGACAAGGTGGAACTCTGTCTGTTCGACGAACAGGAGCAGGAGCTGGCGCGCCTCGAGCTGCCCGGCCGCCGCGGCCAGTATCGCTTTGGCTATGTAAGCGGCGTGCAAGCCGGCCAGCGCTACGGCTACCGGGTTTATGGCATCCCCCAGGAGGGGATGCTGTTCGACCCGCAAAAGCTGCTGATCGACCCTTATGCCCGGGCGGTGAGCCGCCCCACCTACTGGGACAAGGCCCTCTATCAGGGTGACAGCGCCGCCATGATCGCCAAGTCGCTGGTGGTGGATGACGCCTTTGACTGGCAGGGGGTGAGCAAACCGGCCATCTGCCACTCGCGCACCATTCTCTACGAAGCCCACGTCAAGGGCTTTACCCGCCAGCACTCGGGGATCCCCAAGGAGCTGCAGGGCACCTATCTTGGCATCAGCCACCCGCTGATGATCGAACACATGAAGTCCCTCGGCATCACCTCGCTGCAGCTGATGCCGGTGGCCGCCTTCATGTCGGAGCCCCGGCTGGAAGAGCTGGGACTGACCAACTACTGGGGCTACAACCCCATCGCTTTTTTCGCCCCCGAGCCCCGTTACGGCACCAGACAAGACGATGCCGTGACCGAGTTCAAGACCATGGTGCGCGAGCTGCACCGGGCCGGGCTCGAGGTAATTCTGGATGTGGTCTACAACCACACCGCCGAGTCGGGCTTCGACGGCCCCATGCTCTCCTTCAAGGGCTTTGACAACGCCGGTTACTACGCCTTCGAGGCGGGCTCCCACGGCCCCGATTACACCCGTCACGCCAACGTCACCGGCTGTGGCAACAGCGTCAATCTGGATCACCCCAACACCCTGCGACTGGTGCTCGATGCCCTGCGCTACTGGGTGACCGAGATGCAGGTGGATGGCTTCCGCTTCGATCTGGCGGTGACGCTGGCCCGCGAAGCGGGCGAGTTCGACCCCATGGGCGCCTTCTTCAAGGCGGTGATGGCCGACCCCGTGCTGTCACAGGTCAAGCTCATCGCCGAACCCTGGGATATCGGCCCCTTCGGTTATCGCCTCGGCCAGTTCCCGAGCCAGTGGCTGGAGATCAACGACCGCTACCGTGACACGGTGCGCTCCTTCTGGCGCGGCGATGCGGGCAAGATGGGCGACTTTGCCACCCGGCTGGTCGGCTCGCGGGATCTCTTCCCGAAGAACTGGCGCTCGCCCCACACCAGCGTCAACTACCTCTGCTATCACGACGGTTTCACCCTGGAGGATCTGGTCTCCTACAACCAGCGCCACAATCAGGCCAACGGCGAGGATAACCGCGACGGCCACGGCAACAACCTCTCCAGCAATCACGGCGTCGAGGGGCCGACCCTGGATCCGCGCATCAACAACCTGCGCCAGCAGCAGAAGCGCAACCTGATCGCCACCCTGCTGTTGTCGCAAGGCACCCCGCACTTCCTTGCCGGCGACGAGATGGGGCGCAGCCAGCTTGGCAACAACAACGCCTACTGTCAGGACAACCAGATCAGCTGGGTCAACTGGCAGTGGCGGCCGGAGGATGAGCGGCTGTTCGCCTTCACCCAACAGATGATGGCGCTGCGGGCGGAGTCCACTGTCTTCTCCAACCTGCAACTGAGCGATGACAGCTGGCACGGCACCGCCACCAGCTGCCATCAGGTCAACTGGTATCACCCGGATGGCCACCAGCTCACCGATCAGGATTGGCACGCCCCCATGGGGCAGGCGTTTGCCATGGATATCGGCATGATCAACTGCGTCGGCGAGCGCTGGTACGTGCTGTTCAACGCCAGCGACTACGATATCCAGTTCCGCCTGCCGCCGCCGGGGGAAGGGCTGGAGTGGATCCAGACCATCGACACCGCCACCAACGACGGGCTGCCGTTCCTGCCCGACGATATCAAGCGGCAGGTGGCGGTCGGCCGCGCCCACTCCCTCAAACTGCTGGAGCGGGTGGCACTGGCCTGCACGGCTGAGGATGCCCAGCCGCCGGAGCAGGCGCTGCTGCCGGCATCCAGTGCGGATATGGCTGAAACCCCGATCACAGATCCGGGCAAACCATAACAAGCATGCTGGAGTCAGCTTTACGGAGCCGCTATGCTGGGCTCCGTTATTGATGGCAAGGAGTCGGTATGAGCAGTAACAACCCGGAACAGTGGCGCAGCAAACTGAGCGCCGAGCAGTTTCATGTCTGCTGGGAGAAGGGCACCGAGCGCCCCTACAGCGGCGCCCTGCTCCACAATCGCAAGAGTGGCGACTACCTCTGTGTCTGCTGCAAGAGCGTGCTGTTTCACTCGGATGCGAAGTTTGACTCCGGCTGCGGCTGGCCCTCGTTCGACCGCGCCATCGAGGGAACCGTGACCTACACCGAGGACAACAGCCACGGCATGAAGCGGGTGGAGATCACCTGCAGCCAGTGCGGCTCCCACCTCGGGCACGTCTTCCCCGACGGGCCGACCGATACCGGCCAGCGCTACTGCGTCAACAGCCTGAGCCTCGACTTCGAGCCGGACGCCTGAGCCCGACCAGATAAAAAAACGGCGCCTCCATCATGGAGGCGCCGTTTTTTATCTGCCTGACAGCATCGGAGGGGGCTCTCTGTAAGCGGCGATCACCGCACTCAACGCCTGCCGCACCGCCAAGCCGACACTATAAATTTGATTTATGGATTTTGGCTGCATGACCCAATTTTTCCTTATGCCAAGCCAGTCACAGCCTCCCTCGCCTTTCGCGGCATGTCGGCAGCTGCCACAGGCCAGCGCCCGATCCGCTATGAGCGATTAACAGCAAAACGCCAAGCGGCATCCATTGAAAACGCAGCAGGGAAAATCCCCGTCACGCCTGCAACAGAGCCGCCAGCACCAGCAACCCTGCGATAGCCGGCACCGGCAGCTTCACCACCCGCAGCAGATACAAGCCGATGGCGGCCAGCGCCAGATCTCTGGGCGCCAGCACGGCGCTCTGCCACACCGGCTGATAGAGCGCTGCCAGCAAGAGACCCACCACGGCGGCATTGATGCCAGCGACGGCCCCCGCCAGACGGGGTCGCGCCAGCCACTGCTGCCAGCAAGGGCCCACCGCCCAGAGCAGCAGAAAGCCGGGCGCAAAGAGCGCCAGCGTCGCCGCCAAGGCCCCGAGCAGCGGCGTCCCGGGCAACAGCTGGGCGCCAAGGTAGGTGGCAAGGGTAAACATGGGGCCCGGCACCAGCTGGGCCAGACTGTAGCCGGTCAGGAACTGCTGCTCGCTGAGGGTGTGACCCACGCTCTCGGCCAGCAGCGGCAGCACCACGTGGCCACCACCAAAGACCAGAGCTCCGGCGCGATAGAAGTCGGCCACCAGCTGGCCGAGGGGGCCACCCAGCTGCGGCAGGCCGAAGAAGAGGGTGGCAAAGAGCAGCAGAAGCAGCCAGTTTGGTTGGCTGGTGGTGACAGCTTGTGACTCGGCAGCCTCTTGTCTCTCCTCCCCGCGCTGGAAGCGGGCCGAGAGCAGCGCGGCGAGCGCCAGCATCCCCAGCTGGGTCAGCAAACCGGGTTGCCACCAGAGCGCGGCGGCGGTCGCCACCATGATCCCCTGAGCCAAGCGGTTGCTGCAGAACTGGCGACTCATGGCGAGCACGGCATCGGCCACCACGATCAGCGCCAGCAGCTTGAGGCCGTGCAGGGCGCTCGCCAGCCAGAGGTTGCTGCCCACCAGCGCTATCCCGAGGGCTGCCGCCAGCAGCAGGATAAAAGAGGGAAGCGTAAAGCCGACAAAGGCTGCCAGCGCCCCGCCAAGGCCGGCACGATGGCGGCCGATGGCAAAGCCCAGCTGGCTGGAAGCTGGCCCCGGCAGCAGCTGGCAGAGCGCCAGCAGGCGGGCAAATTCGCCCTGCTCCAGCCAGCCCAGGCGCTGGACAAATGTGCGCTGGAAATACCCGATATGGGCGGCCGGGCCGCCAAAACTGACGCATCCCAACCACAAAAACCGCCAAAAGACCTCGCCCACGCTGCTGCTCCCGTCCCTTTCACGCCGATGGAGAGGAGATAATATGACAGCGCGATGATCTTTTTATGACAATCAGACTGATCCGCCCGACACCATGGCCACATCTCCCGGCAGATAGCTGCGCCCCGCCAGCCAGCAGGCGATCGACTGACGGCTGGCATCGAAATGGGGCTCGGGCAGCGCGCGCGGATCGCACCAGACCCACCCCTCGCACTTCTCCGGCTCCAGCAGCTGCGGTTCGCCATCGGCCCGGGCGTGCAGGGTCACCGAGATATAGTGCAGGCCGCTCTCGCGCCAGGTCTCCAGATTGTTGGTCACCGCCACCACCTCGGGCGCGCTGATCGCCAGCCCCGTCTCTTCGGCCACCTCGCGGATCGCCGCCGATTCGAAGCTCTCCCCCAGCTCGAGATGACCACCCGGGATGAACCAGTAGGGGGCGTGGCTCCCCTTGCGCTTGCCAAGCAGCACCAGACCGTCGCGGTTGGTCAGGATGACGCCGACACCGACGCGGGGATAGGGGGTGGACATGAGCAAGCCTCCTCAATGGCGCAATGAAAACGGCCTACCTTAGGCCGGATAAACGGGCAGGACAAGCCTGCCGGAGGCGCTGCACGCCATAAACCGCAAAAACGGCCCGCAGAGAGATACGCCAACAACGACCGCCGCCACGGAGCAAGCCGCCAGAGAGTGTGATCTCTGCGCCATAAAATGACGAAAGTGGTACCGGATATCGATTTTTTAGCGATCCCGGTTCCACTTTACGGTTTTGTTCATAGAGCGCTCAGTTTTCTCTTCCCATACTGGCCCCACAGTTCCAAAAGAGGAGAGACAAGATGGAGTCATCATTGGTCGGGCTCTCCATTCTGTGGGGGCTAGCCAGTTTTGGTGTTCAGGGGGATTTCATCGAGAGCCGTGATTCCGTTGCGCCATCCTGGCAAACCGGATCCAGAGTGGAGATGGAAGGTTATCTGATTGAATCGCTTGGCGAAAATCGCTGGTTGTTCGACAACGGCAGCGAGAGTCTGCAGGTCTCCCTGCCCGACGGGGCCTGGGTGCCCGCCGGCGAACGGCTGCGGGTGAGCGGGGCACCGCAACAGGATCAGAGCGGCTGGCTGCTGCAGGTGGAGCAGGTCCGCGAAGTGGCCGTCTGACCGGCAACCGGTTAAACAAAGAGGAGGCATTGGCCTCCTCTTTTGCTTTGGTCGCCCCGCCGTTAGCCGAGGTGGTTGAGCGGCAGCGCCGTCTTGTGCTTGATGCGGCGCAGCACGAAGCTGGAGCGCACCCCGGTCACCCCCGGAATATGGGTCAGCTTGTCCAGCAGGAAGTGCTGGTAGTGCTCCATGTCGCGCACCACCACCTTGAGCTGGTAGTCGGCATCGTTGCCGGTGATGAGGTCACACTCGAGCACTTCGGGCAGCTCGCTGATGGCACGGTCGAAGTTTTCGAACCGCTCCGGCGTGTGGCGGTCCATAGAGATATGAATGTAGGCGGTGAGGGTGAGACCAAGCTGGCGGGCATTGAGCAGGGTGACGTGGGTGTCGATGAGACCGGCATCCTCCAGCGCCTTGACCCGACGGGAGCAGGGTGACGGCGAGAGCCCCACCAGCTCGGCCAGTTCGAGATTGCTGATGCGGCCATTCTCCTGCATCAGTTCCAGAATGTGTCTGTCTATGCGATCCAGTTTCAGCATTACCCCTTCCTCGTTGCAATGACTAATCCACTTTTCCTAGGTTAAGGGTGAACTATTGCAAAAACAACCGAAATAAGTGGCTACTTTGCAACCACTCACTGGCACGGGAGGGATACTATGGTTACATCTTCCGGTGGCAAGACAGATACCTGACCGGGTCTCTGTGGCGAAGTGACCTTACCGGGTCAAGAGCCCCATCAGCCGTCTCACCTTATCGGGCAACGACGGGCTGGAACGAGAGCATCCACTCCCCCGAAGGCAACAAAGCAGGCATCCCGGCGCCTGCTTTGTTGTTTTTGGAGGGTTGCCAACGGCGCTATCAGAGCGCGGTCGGCGTGATGCGATAGAGGCAGCGGTGCGCGCCATCCAGCAGATACTGCTCCCGCTCCACCGTCGCCGGTGCCAGCAGCTGGCGAAACAGCGCCAGCTCGCTGCGACAAAAACCGCGGCAGCTGCGCGCCGCCGCACAGATGGGGCAGTGACTCTCCCACAGCAGCCAGCTGCCATCCTCCTCACGGCGGATCTCCGCCATATAGCCTTCGCGGCTGCGCAGCTCCCTGAGCGCCTCCAGCCGACCGGACAACCCCTTGTTGCCCAGCGTCTGCTGATAGCGCGCCAGCATCTGCTGCTCCCGCTGCAGGATCAGCCGCTCCATCCCCTCCTCGCCAAACAGCTCGCGCACGTTGTCGATCAGCTGCACGGTCAGGTCGCTATGGGTATCGGGGAAGCGCTGCCAGGCCTGCTCGGTGAGCTGCCACAGCCGCACGGGACGACCGCGTCCGCGCGCCTCGTCGCTGAATGTGACCCACCCCTCCTGCTCCAGTGCAAGCAGGTGCTGGCGGGCGCCCATGGAGGTCATCTGCAACTGCTCCCCCAGCGCGGCGGCGCTCTGCGGGCCATGGCTCTTGAGCAGAAACAGGATCTTGTCGGTGCTTGCGTTCATGACCCCATTATGGGGAGCCCCCTTTATTAAATCAACAATTCGCTTTACTTAATGCCGATTATCACCCAGCATAAATAAACAAATTACTTTACTTAATGGATGCAACATGGCGAAACAACAGCACAAAAACCCCCTCTGGGTGCTGGTGATGACGGTCACGCTGGCGGTCGCCGGCTTCAGCCTCCCCTCCCCGGTATTGGCCCCCTTGCTGCTGGATCCGGCGCAGGGGATGCTGACGCCGGAAGCCTCCGACTGGAGCCGCAAGGTGTGGCTGGGGGTCATCATGGGGCTCTATCCCCTGTTCCAGCTGGTGGGCAGCCCCTGGCTCGGGCGGCTCTCCGACCGCTACGGCCGCAAGCCACTGCTGCTGCTCTCGCTGGCGGGCGTGCTGACCGGCTATGCCCTGATGGCACTCGGCATCGCCTGGCGCTCCCTCCCCCTGCTGCTGCTCAGCCGGGTGGTGGAGGGGCTGTGCAACGGCAACATCGCCATCGTGCAGGCGATGGCGGCGGATCTCGCCGGCAAGGAGCACAAGGCGCGCAGCTTCGCCTGGATCAATATCGGCATGAATCTGGGCTGGGTGGTGGGGCCGGTGATCGGGGGCTACGCCGCGGTGATCTCGGGGGATTACAGTCTGGCGGCCTGGCTGGCCGTCGCGATGACCCTGCTCAACCTGCTGCTGGTGCTCTGGCTGGTGCCCCATCGCCCGCCGGTGGCAGCCGCCCGGCTGGCCCCGACTCTCTCCAGCCGTCAGCTGTTGCTGCAACCGGCCCTGCTCCCCTACTTCGCCCTCACTCTGGTCAGCTATGGCGCGGTGCAGCTCTACTTCACCTACTTCAATATCTGGCTGGTAGAGCGGCTGGCCTGGGATCCGGCCCAGCTGGCGCAGGCGGCGGTGCTGGTGAGCCTGCCGATGATGGCGGGCTCCTGGCTCGGCTCCCGCATCGCCCGCCACTGGCGCGGCAGCACTCTCGGCATCGTCGGCCATCTGGTGATGGCGACCGGCATGCTGCTCTTTATCCTGCCGAGCCACTGGTGGGGACTGGCGCTCACCTTCATTCCGGCCGGCATCGGCATGAGTCTGGGGGAGCTGGCCACCTCGGTGGCGGTCTCCAACCGCAGTCATGCCGAGCAGCAGGGACAGGCGATGGGGCTCTACCGCGCCCTCGCGGTGGGCAGCGAGATCCTGGCGGTGGTGCTGGGCAGTCTGGTGCTGCTGGCAGGGAGCGAGTGGCCCTTCTACCTCGCCACCCTGTGCGCCCTTGCCAGCGCCGCCGGTTTCTATCTGCTGCGCCAGCGTGCCGACCGCCGCCAGCAGTTGGCCAGCTGCGCCTGAGCCGGCAAAAGATCACAGTTCGGCGCTCCGCCATGCGGCAAAACTTGCATCGGGGCGCCGGGTCTGGGACGGTAAGGCTCTTGCTGGTTTGTTCGATGCTGGAGGAGTTATGAGTGAGTACAAGGCCATCGCCCTCGATATGGATGGCACCCTGCTGACCCGGGATCACAAGATCTCGTCGGCCACCCGGGCGGCACTGGCGCAGGCCCGCGCCCACGGCATCAAGGTGCTGCTGGTCACCGGGCGCCACTTCATGACGGCGCGCCCCTTTCACCACGAGCTGGCGCTCGATACCCCCATCATCTGCAGCAACGGCGCCTGTCTCTACGACCCGACGACAGACCGCATTCTGGCCGGCGATCCGCTGGCCAGCTCCCCGCTCAACGCCCTGCTGGCACAAGTCGAAGCGCAGCAGATGGGCGCCCTGTTCCACCTGAGCGAGGGGATCGGCTACATCGGCTGCGAGGAGCATGTCACCCGCATCCGCCACTGGTCGGCCAATCAGCCGGACCACCTCAAGATCGCCATCCATCCGGTCGAGGAGCTGGCAGGCTGGCTCGACAACCCGGTCTGGAAGCTGGAGTTGTTCAATCAGGATCCGGCGCGTCTGCACCGTTTTATGGACGAAGAGCGCGATCTCATCCCCTTCACCCGCGACTGGGCTGCCCCCTACGCGGTGGAGCTGGTGCAGCCCGGCTGCAGCAAGGGCAACCGGCTGGCCCAGTGGGCCGCCAGCGAGGGCATTGCGATGGAGCAGGTGGTGGCGTTCGGTGACAACAACAACGACATCAGCATGTTCGAGCAGGTGGGGCTGGCGGTAGCGATGGGTAATGCGGCACCGCAGATCCAGCACCATGCCGATCAGATCACTGCCGATCACAACGAGGATGGCATCGCGCTGGCGCTGCAGCGCTGGGTGCTGCCCTGAGCGAACAGGATGCAAGATGGCCAGCCGAGATGGCTGGCCAAAAGAGATGGCTTAATTGCCGAAGGAGAACTGGATCACCCGATCCGGATAGCGCAGCCGGTCATATTCACGGCGCAGGGATTCATAGTGGCGAATGGCGCGATTGCGCTTGGCGCGGTAGTAGTCGCGCTGCTCGCTGTTGGTCTCGTTGCGGATGCTGCGCTCGAGATCGTCGATATCCCGCTCGGTGCGCTCCAGCTCGTCGCTGATCTCCCGCAGCCGGGTCGCCAGCTGGTACTCTTCATAGCCGCGCTGGTACTGCTTGAGGAAGCTGGCGTCATTGGGACAGACACCGCGATACTCCTGCCCCTCCTTGCCCTTGCTGTAGGCCAGCTCGGGAATGCAGTAGAGCTCCAGCCCCTTGTCGTAACCCCGTTTCCACTCCGCCTCGTCCACCTTGAGGCCATACTCGCCGCAGGTGGAGACGTAGTCCCGCGCCTGATTGCGGGTCTTGCCCTGCTCACCATCCTGATAGCCAAGGTTGTACCAGCTCATGGTGCGGCACTCATCTTCCGACAGGGAGCTGCATCCGGCCAGTAGCAGTGGCAGGGTGAGCAACAGGATCTTCGAGGACATGGACAGACTCCGGAAAAGACAGTGGCTGGCATTCTAGTGAGGATGGGCAGGCAGGACAAGGGAGCCACTCTCGTCACTATCCGCCTCTTTTATCTGATGTTTTTATCACTATCAGGCAGGGGGCGGCCGCTGGAGGCCGCGTCCCTTTCCTTGTTACGGCTTGCAGGGTAAACTGCGCCATCTTTTAACTGGCGCGCAACAAAAACAATGAAAGTCCTGACCGTCGATTACCGCTCACCCGATGCGGCCCAACGCTTCACCGAATCCCTGCGTACCACCGGCTTTGGCGTGTTGACCAACCACCCCATCCCGAAAGAGCTGGTGCAATCCATCTACGACAACTGGTATCGCTTCTTCATGAGCGAGCAGAAACAGGATTTTCTGTTCAACCGCGAAACCCAGGATGGCTACTTCCCGCCATCGGTCTCCGAAGTGGCCAAGGGCCATAGCCAGAAAGATATCAAGGAGTACTTCCACATCTACCCCTGGGGCCAGATGCCGGCAGAGCTGAAAGAGCAGGCGATGGAGTACTATCGTCTGGCCAACGGTCTGGCCGCCGAGCTGCTGGGCTGGGTTGAGCAGCATACCCCGGCCGATATCGCCGCCAACTACAGCTGCCCCCTCTCCTCGATGATCGACGATAGCCAGAAGACCCTGCTGCGGGTGCTGCACTATCCGCCGTTCAACGGCACCGAGGAGCCGGGTGCCATCCGCGCCGCCGCCCACGAGGATATCAACCTGCTCACCATTCTGCCCGCCGCCAACGAGCCAGGTCTGCAGGTGAAGGGTTCCGACGGCGAGTGGATGGATGTGCCGTGCGACTTTGGCACCCTCATCATCAATATCGGTGACATGCTGCAGGAAGCCTCCCGCGGCTACTACCCCTCCACCACCCACCGCGTCATCAACCCGACCGGCGGCAGCGCCAGCAAGTCGCGCATCTCCCTGCCACTGTTCCTCCATCCGCGGCCCGAGGTGGTGCTCTCCGAGCGTCATACCGCCCACAGCTACCTGATGGAGCGGCTGCGCGAGCTGGGCGTCATCTGACCTGCCCTGCCAGTCTGGCATCACCCCAAAACCGGAGCAAAAATGCTCCGGTTTTTATTTGTTGGCACAATCGCGCAAATAAGCGAATTTTATTAGGCAATCGTGCCAATAAATCGTATTTACGGCTGACAAGCTGCGTAGTGATTGCGGACCCCTTTCCGTAATATGAGCGCCATTCTGGCCCAGCCATGGGCCCTCGATTGGAGTTCAAATGATGCAGTCCCAATGGTTCGTCCCGCCTCGGCTATATTCTCGCTGCCGCCGGCTCCGCCGTCGGTATCGGCGCAATCTGGAAGTTTCCCTACGTCACTGCCGTCAACGGCGGTGGTGCCTTTTTGCTGGTCTTTCTGCTGTTCAGCTTCACCCTGGGGGTTGCGGTGCTGATGGGCGAGACCCTGCTTGGCAGCATGAGTCGTCGCGGCGTTGCGGGTGCGTTTGGCGAGCTGCTCGGCAAGCGCTGGAGCTGGGTCGGCGTCATGGGGGTGCTGAGCACCCTGCTGATCTTCTGCTTCTACAGCGTGGTGGGCGGCTGGACCCTGGGTTATACCGGCATGGCCGCTGCCGGCCAGCTCAATCATGGGGATGCGGCGGCCCTCACCGCCCGCTTCAATGACTATGTCAGCGGCGACGTCTGGCCCATTCTCACTCATCTGCTGTTTGCCGCCCTCACTTGGATGGTGGTGCAGGGCGGGATCCAGAAAGGGGTGGAACGCACCCTGCGCTGGATGATGCCGGCCCTGTTCGTGATGATCCTGATGCTGGTCGCTTTTGGCCTTACCCTGCCCAACGCCATGGCGGGGGTACGCCACTTCCTGATGCCCGACTTCAGCAAGCTGGGGATGTCCGGCGTGCTCGACGCCATGGGACTGGCCTTCTTCTCCCTCTCCATCGGTCTGGGTATTCATACCACCTACGGCGCCTACCTGCCCTCCAGTGAAGGGGTTGGTCGCTCCAGCCTCTGGGTGGTGCTGCTGGCCAGCATGGTGGCGGTACTGGCGGGCTTGATGATCTTCCCGGTGCTGGCATCGACCGGTATCGATCCTGCTGCGGGCCCGGGCCTCACCTTCATGACCATGCCGGCGGTGTTCCAGCTGTTGCCCTTCGGTCAGGGTCTGGCGGTGATCTTCTTCTCCCTGCTGGTCTTTGCCGCGCTCTCCTCCGCCATTTCGCTGCTGGAGCACCTGCAGTGCTTCCTGTGCGAAACCTGGGGCTGGTCGCGTCGTAACGCCTGCAGCGCCATCACCCTGTTCGTCATGGTGTGCGGCATTCCGGTCAGCCTGTCGTTTGGCCCGCTGCAACATGTCACCCTGTTTGGCAAAACTATCTTCGAGCTGCTCGACTTCATCACCTCCAACCTGATGATGCCGCTGTTCGGCCTGATGCTGACGCTGCTGCTGGGCTGGAAACTGGGGCGCAAGGCGCTGCCGCAAGGGCTCTCTGCCCACTGGCATCACCTGCTGATGAACTGCTGGCGCTGGATTGCTCCGCTGCTGATCGGCGGGATCCTGGTTCGCGGTCTTATCTGAGGATCAATGATGATGGGTGGGCTCACCGGCCCGCCCATCTATGGCTCTCACCTTGTCCAGGGCACGTTGCCAACGGACTATCTCACCATCGTCAGTGGCTCTGGAGAAGGCGATGTAGAGGCCAGCCTCATGGAGCAGCACGCCACTGCTGGCCACGCTGTGACGGGATAACCCCATCTTGTCGAGGGTGGCATCCATGACTCTCTCCGCCATCGGCAAGGCATCAATCTTGCCCAGCATCAGCCGCTCGATGGCCTCTGTCACCGTTTTGTAGCGCACCAGATTGGTGTAGCCCTCGTGGGTCAGCCGCACATCATCCGCATTGCCAAGCACCACCCCCACTCTAGGCAGTTGACGCAGCTGGGCCAGTTCGGTCAGTGGCCGGGCACTGCCCGGCGCCTGATAGATAAAGACCCGGTTGATAAAAAGCGGGCCCACCCATTTGAACAACGCCTCCCGCTCCGGGATCCGCTGCACCACAAAGAGCGCGTAACCCGGCTCGACCTGAGTCAGCGCCAGCGCGCGCTTGAGCGGATAGAGCCGAACGGGATAATCACTACCCAGCTCATGCTGCACCTGCTGCACCAGCCGAATGGCCAGACCGTCGAGTTTGCCGTCGCGGGACTCGGTAAAGGGGGGTAGATCATGACTTAGCAGCGTTAATCCCGGCTGGGCCGACAAGCTCAGACTCAACAACAGCCAGGGCAAAACCATCCATCTCATACGACATCCTGTTTCATGTTTGGCGACTGCCGGGTCAGCTGATGACCGCAAGTTCCACAAGAAGCTAGCTGGATTATCGCCCAGTAACGGGTGAAAAGGGATAAAAGATAGGGCACACCAGCCCCGCCTCTGCGGTGAATCATGAATGCAGCCCATCGCCATCAAAAAAAATTTATTTTATGTGTCAATTTTTCTTTCCATGGTTTAGGCTGTCCCCTCATTCACTATTCAGGCTGTCACCCATGTCTGCCATCCTCGTGCTGTTTGGTCGATTTTTTATCTCGCAAGAGAGGTGACCTTGCACGCACAGTTTTCTGAATGTTCATTGCAAAGGTCGCCTCGGGCGGCCTTTTTGTTGTCTGTCGTTTATTGCTACAGAGGAGTATTGCTTCGATGTCGTGTTACCCGGAGGTTGTATGAGCCAGGTTCAGTGGTCTTCCCGTCTCGGTCATGTGTTGGCCGCAGCAGGCACAGCGATTGGCCTTGGTGCCATCTGGAAGTTTCCCTATGTGACCGCCACCAATGGCGGCGGCGCCTTCCTGCTGGTGTTTCTGCTGTTCAGCTTCACCCTGGGGGTAGCAGTACAGGTCGGCGAGACCCTGCTCGGCAGCCATAGCCAGCGCGGGGTGCTCGGCGCCTTCCGCAAGCTGGTGGGGCCGAACTGGCGCTGGATGGGGTATATGGGGATCGCCTGCGGCTTCTTTATCTACAGCTTCTACAGCGTGGTGGGTGGCTGGACCGTGGGTTATGCCGCATTGGCGATGGCAGGCAAGCTCAACCTGAGCGAAGGAAGCGCCCTCACCGCTCTGTTCAATGGCTATGTCAGCAACCCCTGGTGGCCGGTGCTGACCCATCTGATCTTTGCCGGGCTCACCTGGTGGTTCGTGCAGGGAGGCATTCAGAAAGGGGTGGAGCGGGCACTGCGCTGGATGATGCCAGCGCTGTTCATCATGATGTTGCTGCTGGTGGGGGTTGGCCTCTCCATGCCGGGCTCCATGGCGGGCGTGCGCCAGCTGCTGCTGCCGGACTTCTCCATGCTGACCGGCCAGAGCGTGCTGGATGCGCTGGGACTGGCCTTCTTCTCCCTCTCCATCGGGCTCGGTGTACATACCACCTATGGTGCCTACCTGCCCAATAGCGACGGCGTGGTGCGCTCCGGCGTCTGGGTCGTTACCCTGGCCAGCCTGATCTCGGTGCTGGCGGGGCTGATGATCTTCCCGGCGCTGGCCTCCACCGGCATCGACCCCACTGCCGGGCCCGGGCTCACCTTTATGACCATGCCCGCCGTCTTTAGCCATCTGCCGTTCGGTCAGGGGCTGGGGGTGGTCTTCTTCCTGCTGCTGCTGGTCGCCGCGCTCTCCTCCTCCATCTCCATGCTGGAGCATCTGGTGCGCTTCACCACCGAGGAGTGGGGCTGGTCACGCCGTGGTGCCTGCCGGGTGTTGACCCTGCTCATCATGGCTTCCGGCATTCCGGTGAGCCTGTCATTCGGCCCATGGAGCGATCTGACCCTGTTTGGCAAGACCATCTTCGAGCTGCTCGACTACCTCACCTCCAACCTGATGATGCCGCTGTTTGGTCTGGTACTGACCCTGCTGCTGGGCTGGCGACTGGGTGATGCCATTCTGCCTGCAAGCCTGTCACCCTCTTTGCGCCTTGCGCTGCTCTGGTGCTGGCGCGTGGTGGCGCCGCTGCTGATCAGCGGGATCCTGATCCGCGGGATCATGTAACGTCGACCATCCCGATGAGGGCAGGCTCTGGCCTGCCCTTTTTCTTGCCGCTCACCAGAAACGACAGTCAAGGAGCGGCAATAAGATGAGCAGGCATCAACAGACCAAGAGCGGGAATGGAAAGGGCGCTTGGATAAGACAGGAGCAGACGGGATAGGTTAAGAGATCGAGCAATAGAAAATGCTGCTCACTGAATTTCAGGCAAAAAAAATCCCCATCTGAGTGGGGACTTTCTCTGCAACCGCAGCTGATATCTCAGCCTCGCTTGCGAATATGGTGGTCGTTACTGGGATCGAACCAGTGACCCCCTCCTTGTAAGGGAGGTGCTCTCCCAGCTGAGCTAAACGACCTGGGATTCTGAAATGATGGTGGGTCGTGCTGGATTCGAACCAGCGACCAATTGATTAAAAGTCAACTGCTCTACCGACTGAGCTAACGACCCATCTAAATCATTTTTAACAAACTGGTGGTCGTTACTGGGATCGAACCAGTGACCCCCTCCTTGTAAGGGAGGTGCTCTCCCAGCTGAGCTAAACGACCTGGGATTCTGAAATGATGGTGGGTCGTGCTGGATTCGAACCAGCGACCAATTGATTAAAAGTCAACTGCTCTACCGACTGAGCTAACGACCCATCTAAATCATTTTTTTACAAACTGGTGGTCGTTACTGGGATCGAACCAGTGACCCCCTCCTTGTAAGGGAGGTGCTCTCCCAGCTGAGCTAAACGACCTGGGAATTCTGAAATGATGGTGGGTCGTGCTGGATTCGAACCAGCGACCAATTGATTAAAAGTCAACTGCTCTACCGACTGAGCTAACGACCCATCTAAATCATTTTTTATAAACTGGTGGTCGTTACTGGGATCGAACCAGTGACCCCCTCCTTGTAAGGGAGGTGCTCTCCCAGCTGAGCTAAACGACCTGGGAATTCTGAAATGATGGTGGGTCGTGCTGGATTCGAACCAGCGACCAATTGATTAAAAGTCAACTGCTCTACCGACTGAGCTAACGACCCATCTGAATCATTTTTTAAACTTTTTACTACAAATATGGTGGTCGTTACTGGGATCGAACCAGTGACCCCCTCCTTGTAAGGGAGGTGCTCTCCCAGCTGAGCTAAACGACCTGGGAATTCTGAAATGATGGTGGGTCGTGCTGGATTCGAACCAGCGACCAATTGATTAAAAGTCAACTGCTCTACCGACTGAGCTAACGACCCATCTAAATCATTTTTTACAAACTGGTGGTCGTTACTGGGATCGAACCAGTGACCCCCTCCTTGTAAGGGAGGTGCTCTCCCAGCTGAGCTAAACGACCTGGGAATTCTGTCTCCACCTGGTGGAGAAAATGGTGGGTCGTGCTGGATTCGAACCAGCGACCAATTGATTAAAAGTCAACTGCTCTACCGACTGAGCTAACGACCCTCACCACGACCAGTACCGACTGCATTACTGCTTCGGCTCTGACGGCGGCCTATATTACGGATTTAAATTTCCGGTGCAACAGAAAATTCGTAATTTAAATCCGTTTGCTCACTGTGCGTACAAATGCAGGCTGTTTTTACAGTACCGTTACGAAAACAGTGACATACGGCAATGTTACAGCTTGCTCAGGCTCTGCTTCGCCAGCTGTGCCGGAGAGGTGTTGGGGTAACCCTTGATCACCTGCTCGTAGAACGCTTTCGCCTCGGCCTTCTTGCCATCCAGCTGTGACAGCATCCCCAGCTTCAGCAGTGCATCGGCGCGCTTGGGCGACTTGCTGTACTTGTTGGCGACGGTAGAGAACTGGGCAGCAGCACCGGCTCGGTCACCCTTGTTGAACAGCAGCTGGCCCAGCCAGTAGTGTGCATTGGGGACATAGCTTGAACTGGGGTACTGCTTGATGAAGCCCTGGAAAGCCGGAATGGCTTTGTCGTAGTTCTTCTCTTTGAGCACCATGTTCACGGCAGCGTCGTAGGCCTGATTCTCGTCCTGATTGGTCGAGTAGTTGACGGCCGGGGCCGGATTGGCAGCGGTGGCTGCAGCTGGTGCGGCGGCGGCCGGAGCAGCGGCCTGCTGCTGGCTGCTCACCTTGTCCAGCTCCTGGTAGAGCTGACGCTGACGCTCTTGCGACTGCTCCATCTGGTAGGTCTGCTGCTCCAGCTGACCACGCAGCTCGGAGACCTCCCCTTGCAGGGAGTCGACCTGCTGCTGCAAGTCGGCTTGCAAGCGCAGACGGGCGTTCAGGGTGCGCTCCAGCAGGGCAACCCGATCTTCGAGGCTACCGGTGGGCACGATGGCGCCGTTATTGCCACTCAGGACAACGCCGCCGGAATCCCCCCCCAAATCGCTGACCGGAGCCGCGGCGTGGGCAGAGACTGCAAATAAAACGGCCATCGAAATGGCCGCTTGCTTATACACAAAATTCATCCGTATAGAACCTTAGTAAACCAGAACCGCACGGCGGTTTTTGGCAAAGGCTTCCTCGGTGTGGGACAGATCCAGCGGCTTCTCTTCGCCATAGCTGACGATGGAGAGCTGCTCGGCCTGCACACCCAGGGTTTGCAGATACTTGGCAACAGCCTTGGCACGACGCTCACCCAGAGCGATGTTGTACTCCGGAGTACCGCGCTCATCGGCGTGGCCTTCGATCAGTACTTTCACGCTCGGACGCTCGCGCAGGTAGCTGGCATGGGCATCCAGCAGATCAGCGTACTGACCCTGGATTTCGTAGCCGTCAAACGGGAAGTAGATGACGTTGTCGCGCTGCAGCGCTTCGAACTTCTGACGCATCTGCTCTTCCGGGGACAACATGCCGTTGGCGCCACCGGTTTGTACACCGCCCATGCCGTCGGTCATACCTGATTCGGCACCAGCAGAGCCTGAATCAGAAGAGGAGCTACAAGCAGCCAGGGTGAACAGTGGCAGTGCGATGGCCAAACCCTTGAGCAGTTTATTGAGTTGCATGCTATTTCCTTAAACCTTTATAACAAAACAAAAAACAATTGGATTTTTATCAATTCAAGAAGGGCGACCAAGCTGGTGCACGAATTTCACCGCTACTGGTCGGAAGCACAGCCTTGAAGCGACCATCAGTCGACACCAACGCAAGACTCTTACGACCCTGATAGATGGTGGCATAAATGATCATGCTGCCATTGGGAGCCACACTTGGGGACTCGTCCAGTGCACTCTGAGTCAGGACCAACTGGGCATTGGTGTCCATATCCTGACGGGCAATACGGTATTGCCCTTGAACCCGGGTCACCATCACCATGATCTTGCCATCAGGTGTGATGGATGCGCCCTGATTGGATTCACCTTCCCAGGTCATCCGGCGAGTCATGCCAGTCGCCAAATTTACGCTATAAATCTGGGGTTTGCCACCACGTTCAGAGGTGAACAGCAAATTTTGCCCGTCCGGCATCCAGGAGGGTTCGGTGTCGATTACCCGGCTGGTGGTGACCCTGGTCAACTGCTTGCTAGCGACATCAACAACATAGAGGTTAGGTGACCCGTCCTTGGAGAGAACGATAGCCAGACGACGACCATCCGGAGACCACTCCGGCGCACCGTTGATACCGCGGAAGCTGGTGATCAGGCTGCGCTGCTGGGTGTAGATATCCTGCACGTAAATCTCGGATTTCTGGTTCTCGAAGCTCACGTAGGCCAGCTTGCTGCCATCCGGCGACCAGGCCGGGGACATCAGCGGCTCGCGGGAGCGCAGCAGGGTCTTCTCGTTGTAACCGTCGTAGTCGGAGATCCGCAGCTGATACGGGAACTGGGTCCCCTGCTGTACGGAAACGTAAGCCAGACGAGTCAGGAAGGCGCCACGCTCGCCAGTCAGACGCTCATAGACGATGTCGGAGATGCGGTGGGCGAACTGACGCATCTGGGCACCCGGGATGGTCGCCATGCGGCTATCCAGGATGTAACCGTTGCTCTCGCCACCCTGCGCCTTGGCCAACTGGCCCTTGAGCACATCGACCAGCTCGAAGTTGATCTTGTAGGTGCCGTCACCCACGGCGGCGATGGAGCCTACCACCACAGCCTCGACCCCCTGGGCAGCCCAGGGTGCGAAGTTGATTTCGCTGCTGCTGCTCGGGGTCTGCGGCATCTGGCTGCGCGCCAGCGGCTTGAACTTGCCGCTGCGCATCAGGTCGTTGGAGACCACTTCCGCGATATCCTGCGGCAGCTGGCCGTTGCCTTCCCACTTGAAGGGGGCAACGGCGACGGGACGGGCGCTGTCAATACCGCCAGTGATGACGATATCCAGAGCCGCATGGGCACTCTGGCCCAGCAGCAAACAACCAACCAAAGCAAAAAACACTTTTCTGATCATGGCTTAAATACTCGGTTCCAATTTGAGGTTAAATTCCTTCAACATCTCGAATGCCGCAGGATCCTTCGGCACCGGCAGCTGGTTGGCCTTCAATACGGCCGCTTTACCGGAACGACATACCGCCGGGTCACCCTGGCCGTTATCCACCGAAATGACAAAGCCACTGCTCGCAAGACGTACGCCGATAGTACATGTTTTGCCCCGCATGGTGGGATCCAAAATCATATAACGCTCAACAGTGGCCTTGATGAGTGCCGCATATTTGTCGACTTCACCCTTGGCTGCCGCCGATGCAGCCTGACTGCGCGCATTGGCTTCAGCCGCCATCTGCTGCTCCATCATGGCTTCCATCTCTTTCTGCAGCTTGGCCTCTTCTGCCTTGCGCTTGCGCTCGGCATCCGCCTTGGCCTTCTTCTCGGCTTCGGCTTTGGCTTTTTTCTCTGCGTCAGCTTTTGCCTTTTTATCAGCCTCTTCCTTGGCCTTCTTCTCGGCCTCGGCTTTGGCTTTCTTCTCAGCTTCTGCCTTCGCTTTTTTCTCAGCTTCGGCTTTGGCCTTCTTCTCGGCTTCCGCTTTCTTGGCCTTGGCCTCTTCAGCCTTGGCTTTCTCTTCCGCCTGTTTTTTCTCGAGCTCTTTCTTTTTCTTCAGCGCGAGCGCCTTGGCATCTTCCGCCGCTTTCTTCTCGGCCTCTGCCTTCTTGGCTTTTTGCTCTTCCAGCTTGCGGGCTTCCTCGGCTTTCTGGGCCTTCTCTTCCGCCTGCTTCTGCTCAGCCTCTTTCTTCTGCTTTTCGGCTTCTGCCTTGCGGGTCGCCTCTTCGGCCTGCTTGCGCTTGGTCTCGGCAATACGCAGGCGCTCCTGCTGCTCGGCCAGCTCGCGCTTGGCGAGATCCGTGTCTTCCTTATCCTTCTCTTTCTCTACCTTCTGAGGCTTGGGCTGAGATTTCTGCTGCTGGATCTGCTTGGCCTGTTCGTTGAGGAAGTTTTCATCGAGCATGACAGCTTGGATGACTCCCTGCGACTCGGGCCGCTTCGGCTTGCTGAAGTCGAGACCGACAAACAGGATGATGCCGATGATCAGGTGCAGCAGAAACGATGCGATGAGATAACCGGAAATACCACGCTTCACATCCATCTCCGTCAATTCACCGGATCAGTCATCAGGCCCACCTGAGGCACACCGGCTTTCTTGAGAGCCACCATCAACAGGATCACCTCTTCGTAGCGCACCGACTTGTCACCGGCCACCACCACGGGTGCGTTCTGGTTGATGGCCAGATAGCCCATGGCTTTCTCGGTGATGTACTGCTGCATCGCTTCGGGCGTGCCGCTGGGTACCGGCTCATCCTCGGCTTCGCCAGCCTTGATGACATACTCGCCATCGGTGTTGACGCTGACGATGAAGGGCGGCTTGGCATCTTCCGGCAACTGCTCGGATTCCGCCTGCGGCAGGTCAACCTTGACCCCCTGGGTGATCACCGGCGTTACCGCCATGAAGATGATAAGCAGCACCAGCATGACGTCGATATAGGGAACCACGTTGATCTCGGCCACCTTCTTGCGCCGGATCCGCTGATAGGTTTGCATTACTGATCACCCTGCTGCTGTGCAATTTGACGGTTCAGAATGGTAGTGAACTCGTCCATGAAGTTGGCATAGGCGTTCTCCAGCTTTTCCACCTTGTTGGAGAAGCGGTTGTAGAAGATAACGGCCGGGATGGCGGCAAACAGACCCATGGCGGTGGCGATCAGCGCTTCCGCGATACCGGGGGCTACCATCTGCAGGGTCGCCTGTTGCACCTGACCCAGGGCGATAAAGGCGTTCATGATCCCCCATACGGTACCAAACAGGCCGATATAGGGACTGATGGAGCCGATGGTCGCCAGGATGGGCAGGTTGGATTCGAGATCGTCCACCGCACGGGAGAGGGAGACGCGCATGGCACGGTAGGTACCGTCCATCACCGCATCCTGACCGCGGGCACCGGCCTTCAGCAAGCGGGCATACTCCTTGAAACCGGAGTAGAAGATATCTTCCATGCCTTCGATGTCATCGCGGCGGGAAGAGGACTCCTGATAGAGGCGATTGAGATCAACCCCGGACCAGAAGCGATCTTCAAACTGCTCAGATGCGATATTGGCAGCCTTGATCGCCTTGGAGCGCTGGATAATCAGCGCCCAGGAGACAATCGACATGCTCATCAGGGTCATCATGACCAGTTTTACCAACAGGCTGGCTTGCCAAAACAGGCCAATAAACGAAATTTCAGCGTGCACTTACAGCACTCCCTTCACATTTACAGGTATTGCAACAGGTTTCATTTGCGGATGACTGACACAGGCTATCTGTACCATGGCCTGGGTGACCAGTCGCCCATCAGCCGCCAGGATCTGCTGTGAAAAACGCATGGATGCGCGTTTCACTTCAGTCACTTGCGTTAACACATTCAAAAGTTCATTAAAACGGGCCGCCGAGCGGAAATCGATCTCTGTTCGACTCACGACGAAGGCATATCCCTCCTGCAGCAAGACGTCCTGTTCGACCCCTTTGGCACGAAGGAACTCGGTGCGAGCACGTTCCATAAACTTGAGATAATTGGCGTTGTAGACGATGCCCCCGGCGTCGGTGTCCTCGTAATAGACACGCACCGGAAACTCATGGACTTCCCCCATAACAATCTGTGATCCATTCGACAGTCAGATGGGGGGCTATCATAGCGCAGGGCTGAATAGGAAAGAAGCAGGGGGAAGCAGGGAAATCCTGCCTCCCCCTGTTTTTTATGAGAGGAAATATGAATGTGTCAGCCAAAGGCCATACAACAAACTGGGCCAGGCGAGCCAAGGGTTAAACAGGATCCGCCCGAACACGCTTTTCAGATGAAAGCCGAGTCCGTTCAGGATGCCGCAGCAGACTGCCCACATCAGCCAGAACGACAACCAGTGGCCGTGGCTGCTGGTGTTGGCTGCTATCAGATTGGGGGCCTGCAAAATAGCGACGGCCAACAAGGCCGCCGCGAGCAACATCAACCCTTGCCATGGCTGGCGCTCCAGTGGAGCAGCCAGCCTAGCCAGTCGATCACTTATCCTCATCGATCTGACGATCCATGTTCTCGGTATGTTCCAACCACAGCGCATTGATGATGCCAAATGCACAGGCCAGCAGCAGACCCAAGATCCAGGTGAAATACCACATTATCAGGGCTCCTCTTAGTAGGCCGAATGTTGGTTATCTTCGATGTGCTTGTTGGTCACCCGGCCAAACATCTTGATGTAGGTCCAGATGGTGTAACCCAGCACAATCGGTACGAAGATAGCTGCGGCCACTGTCATCACCTGCAGGGTGTTGAAAGAGGCAGTGGTATCCCACATGGTCAGGCTCTGTGACGGCTCAAGGCTTGAGGGCATCACGAACGGGAACATGGAGAAACCGGCAGTCAGGATCACGCCAGCCATCGCCAGGGAGGAGGTAGTGAACGCTACCCAACCTTTGTTCAGCATGGCGAACAGCGCAGTCAGCAGGCTCATGGAGAGACCCAGTACCGGCGCGGCAATCATCCACGGGTAGAGGCTGTAGTTGTTCATCCAGGCGCCAGCCTGCAGCACAACTTCCTTGCCCAGCGGATTGGAGACCGCATCGTTGGCCGCAGCCTTGACGATGACATAGCCTTCCATGCCGCTAACCCACCAGCCAGCCACCGCGAACAGCACCAGCAGCAGCAGCGAGCTGCCGATGGCGGCGGTACGGGAGCGAGCCAGCACTTCGCCTTCGGTCTTCATCATCAGCCAGGTCGCGCCCTGAGCCAGGAACATGCTGAGGCTGACGATACCGGCCAGCAGGCCGAACGGGTTGAGCAGGCCGAAGAAGTTGCCGTGATAGGTGGACATCAGGAACTGGTTGAATTCGAACGGCACGCCCTGCAGCAGGTTACCGAACGCGACGCCGAACACGATGGGCGGAACCGCACCACCGATAAACAGGCACCAGTCCCAGTTGTTGCGCCATCTCGGGCTCTCCAGCTTGGAACGGTAGTCAAAACCGACCGGACGGAAGAAGAGCGCCATCAGGGTCAGGATCATCGCCACATAGAAGCCGGAGAACGCAGTTGCGTAAACCAGCGGCCAGGCAGCGAACAGAGCACCACCCGCAGTGATCAGCCACACCTGGTTGCCGTCCCAGTGGGGGGCAATGGAGTTGATCATGACGCGACGCTCGATATCTTTCTTGCCGACGAAGGGGAGCAGTGCGCCCACCCCCATGTCGAAGCCGTCAGTGATGGCGAAGCCAATCAGCAGTACGCCGACCAGTACCCACCAGATGACACGCAGAGTTTCGTAATCAAACATGGTCACTCTCCTTATGCCTTGAGCTGTTCAAAGTGATACTTGCCGGTCTTCAGGCTGCTTGGGCCGAGACGGGCAAACTTGAACATCAGGTACATCTCGATCACCAGCAGCACTGTGTAGAACAGGCAGATACCGATCAGAGAGAACCAGATTTCAGCGGCAGGCACATTGGAAGCGGAGACCGAGGTCGGCAGCACTTCGGCAATGGTTCAGGGCTGACGACCATATTCGGCAACGAACCAGCCAGCTTCGATAGCGATCCACGGCAGCGGAATACCCCACAGCAAGCCCTTGAGCAGCCACTTGCGCTGGCCGATCTGGTGACGGGCACTGTCATAGAAGGCCATACCGATCAGCACCAGCATCAGCATGCCGACGGCAACCATGATGCGGAAAGCGAAGAACAGCGGCAGTACCTGCGGGATGGAGTCATCCACGGCGGCCTTGATCTGCTCGTCGGTAGCGTCGGTCACATTGCTGGTGTAGCGCTTGAGCAGCAGACCGTAACCCAGATCCTGCTTCACTTCATCGAAGCGAGCGCGGGTTTCGTCAGACTTGTCACCAGACTGCAGCTTGGTCAGCAGATCGTAAGCGGTCATACCGTTACGCACGCGCAGTTCGTGCTCGCTCTTCAGATCCTTGAGACCGGTGACCTGAGTATCAAGGGAACGAGTCGCGATGATGCCCATGGCATAGGGGATCTTGATGGCGTAGTCGGTGCGCATCTCTTCCTGATTCGGAATACCGAACAGGGTAAAGGCAGCCGGAGCAGGCTCAGTCTCCCACTCGGCTTCGATGGCAGCCAGTTTCACCTTCTGCACTTCACCGGTCTCGTAACCGGACTCGTCACCCAGCACCAGTACGGAGAGGATGGAAGCCATACCGAAAGCGGCAGCGATGGCGAAAGAGCGACGGGCAAAGGCCACATCACGATTCTTCAGCAGGTAGTAGGAGGAGATGCCCAGAACGAACATGGCGCCACAGGTATAGCCAGCCGCCACGGTGTGGACGAACTTGACCTGAGCAACCGGGTTGAAGACCAGGTCTGCGAAGCTCACCATCTCCATCCGCATGGATTCGAAGTTGAACTCGGCACCAACCGGGTTCTGCATCCAGCCGTTGGCAACCAGGATCCAGAGGGCAGATAGGTTGGTACCCAGCGCCATCAACCAGGTCGCAACCAGGTGTTGATGCTTGCTCAGGCGATCCCAACCGAAGAAGAACATGCCGACGAAAGTAGATTCAAGGAAGAAAGCCATCAGACCTTCGATAGCCAGTGGGGCCCCGAAGATGTCGCCAACATAGTGGGAGTAGTAAGCCCAGTTGGTTCCGAACTGGAACTCCATGGTCAAACCGGTCGTTACCCCGAGGGCGAAGTTAATGGCGAACAACTTACCCCAGAACTTGGTCATGTCCTTGTAGATGGGGTTGTTGGTCATAACATAGACAGATTCCATGATCGCGAGAATGAAGGTCATTCCCAGCGTCAGGGGGACAAACAAGAAGTGATAAAGGGCCGTCGCAGCGAACTGGAACCGCGATAGGTCGACCACATGCTCAGCAATCATGATGTTTCCTCACCGATTATTGGCACGGCTATTTTAAGTTTTAAGCACAAAGCTTCCGTTGATGGCCATCAAATGGGTCCCGCCATGAGCACTCACAACAAAACCCCATTACTAACAACCAGCATTAACAACAAGGCAATAACTGAGAACAAAGAAAGCTAATGTTTAACATTTATAAAACAACCAGCTGGAATTTATTCTCGCCCATGATGACTGTGGTTTTATATCACCTTTATTTGATTGAAATCAATGTAAAAGCACCCGCCAAAGATGGCTGCAAAAGGCATTTTTAAACTATTTAACGTCTGATGACATGAGTCAGATCACAGAATAACAAAAACAGTAATTTATTGATTTAAATCAATTTAATTATTTAACCGACAATGCCTTCATTTAATTTTAAAAATGGAGCCAAGCCTCTTTTTCTTATGTTATTCGCAACTGACTCCGGCTCTGAAAAACACAATTTAATACTGCTAAAAATGCATACTCATGCGAGCCAAACCAATCAAAAAATAAATTAGATAAACTAATCTGAACGGTGCAATTTTTCTTGTTTGCCCACGCCGATTCGAACTCCTACAATGCGCCTCGCAGTGAGGGCATACCCTTGGATACAGGCCGGTTAATCGGGGTTCACGGTACGTATTCGACCATCATTTTGAACCTGACTATTGGAATCGAAGATGAAAAAGTTTGTTGCTAAAACCATCCGTTACTACAAGCTTTCCTTTGTTCAGCTCTATCAACTGAACCGACTCTGAGAGCTCGCGACGGCTCACCTGTTTATTTTCCGGTCTGTGTCCAGACGCACTCACTGTCTGTGAACATCCATCCTGAATTGTCTTTGCCCACCGCATCCGCCGTGGGCTTTTTTTTGCCCGGATAACAAAAAACCGCCTTATGTGGCGGTTTTTTACTCAAACAGCTGTTTTCTTACTTCTCATCAGGCCGCTGAAGGCCAAAATGAGCATATGCCCGCGTAGTCGCTATCCGCCCTCTTGGGGTACGTTGCAGATAGCCCTGCTGGATCAGATAGGGCTCCAGTACATCCTCAATGGTATCTTTCTCTTCACCGATAGCCGCCGCCAGGTTATCGAGACCCACCGGCCCCCCCATAAACTTGTCTATGACAGCCAACAATAACTTGCGGTCCATAAAATCAAACCCCTCATTATCGACGTCCAGCATGTCCATCGCCCGCGCAGCGATGGGGCCATCGATCCGGCCATCGGATTTGACCTGGGCAAAGTCGCGCACCCGTCTTAACAAGCGGTTAGCAATCCGCGGCGTGCCGCGAGAGCGACGAGCGACCTCAATGGCACCATCTTCTGTCATGTCGAGCCCCAGACAGCGAGCACTGCGGGAGACGATATCGGTGAGATCCTTGACGTTGTAGAACTCGAGGCGTTGCACGATGCCGAAGCGATCCCGCAGCGGGCTGGTGAGAGAGCCGGCCCGGGTGGTAGCACCGATCAGGGTAAAGGGGGGCAGATCGAGCTTGATGGAGCGGGCCGCCGGCCCCTCCCCGATCATGATATCGAGCTGGTAATCCTCCATCGCCGGATAGAGCACCTCTTCCACCACCGGGCTGAGGCGGTGGATCTCGTCGATAAAGAGCACATCGTGTGGTTCGAGGTTGGTGAGCAATGCAGCCAGATCACCCGCTTTCTCCAACACGGGGCCAGAGGTGGTCTTGATGTTGACCCCCATCTCGTTGGCGACGATGTTGGCGAGGGTGGTCTTGCCCAGACCCGGCGGGCCGAAGATCAGCAGGTGATCGAGCGCCTCCCCCCGCTGCCGCGCCGCCTCGATAAAGATCTCCATCTGCTCGCAAACGGCATCCTGACCGGTATAGTCCGCCAGTTTTTTGGGGCGGATGGCACGGTCGATTATGTCGTCCTCACGGGCGGCACTGGACGAAATGAGACGATCTGCTTCAATCATCTGCTACCTCACACCAGACTACGCAGGGATTCGCGGATGATATCTTCCACCGACATGCCATCTTTGGCGATCTTGCTGACGATCTGGCTCGCCTGTTGCGGCTTGTAACCGAGCGCCACCAGGGCGCTGGCCGCCTCTTCCGCGGCATCCGGAGCCCGCAGTTCCGGCTCGCGAGATGGCAAGGTGACCGCTGCCGGGGAGAAGAGATCATGACTGACCCATCCCTTGAGACGATCCTTCATCTCCACCACCAGCCGTTCAGCCGTCTTCTTGCCTACCCCTGGCAGCTTGACCAGTGAGCTTATCTCTTCACGCTCGACACAGATGACAAACTGACTGGCCGTCATACCGGAGAGAATCGCCAGCGCCAGCTTGGGGCCGACCCCGTTGGTCTTGATCAGCTCGCGGAACAGGGCCCGCTCCTGCTTGTGGTTGAAACCATAGAGCAGCTGGGCATCCTCACGCACCACAAAATGGGTGTGGATGGTCGCCTCCTTGCCGATTTCCGGCAAATCATAGAAACAGCTCATTGGCATCTGCACCTCGTAGCCAACGCCACCCACTTCCAGCAAAACCTCGGGGGGCTGCTTCTCAATGACAATGCCTCTCAAGCGACCAATCACGGCTCTCTCCTCACCAGTACAGCAATTCGCAAATTGGCTCATAGCATAAAGAATAACTGGATAAGTATCCAGCATTGCCCTATCGGTGGCCGCTCATCGGAGAAGCATTTTATGCAAGATCCACCATGCTTGATCCTGTGCTTTTTCAGGCACGGGATAACCGGTAGCCGACTCCGCATCTTTGGCAAACATGGCGTTGTCTGATTAGACTTATTCGGCACCTGATAGTGCTATACACCAAGGAAGGCCATCACATGAAGATTGTTACGACCTCAAATCTGGGCCTCACCATATTGCTTGGCTGCACGCTGGGCATGGGGATCGTCGGCTGGTACGGCAGCCAGCGACTGGCCAATCTGCTCTCCTATGTATTGGGGGCAGCCTGGCAAACTGCAGATGGCGCCATGGAAGGCTCCATCGAACTGGGCCACCAGCAACTGCAAATACAGAAGATGCTCAACGGGATCCCGCTCGATAATGGCAAACTGAATTCAGCCAAGGCGGCAACCGATGATGCACTGACGCGGGTGGCCAACGGGCAACTCATCGACCCTTCCGCAGTCAAGATCATGCAGCAGCAGCAGCAGGACTATCGACAGCAGCAAGATGCCTTGTTGGCGCTCTATCGCAGCTATACCGATGTGGATCAATCCTTGCGCGATAATGCCGATCGACTGGCTCGCCTCTCGGAACAGATGGAGGTCATCGGTGATGGGGCCGTGGAAGGCCTGACGCAATCGCCTGATCAACCCATTAGCTGGAATGGCGGTCTGGAAACGCGATGGGAGGCTGCCGATGGCGGTATGGAGGCCAATATCGGCTTCTTGCGTCAACTCTACGCCATGGAAAAGATGCGTAGACTCGGCATCTCGGATGCCATCAAAAAGGAGCTGGAAGAGGCAATCACATTTTATGAGAGTGCCGCCAGCCGGATGCTGGCCACTGGCATGTTCGATGCACAGGGCAGCGGAGAATTCGGCGGCCATACGCTGTCGAGCCAATACCGCGAGCTGCAGGCCCGCCACAAACAGTTGCTGGGCAGCTGGCTAGCGGCCCTCGCCAGTTATCAGACACAACAGGCGACCTATGAGCAAAGCGCAGATCAACTAGCGCAACAGCTGGTCGATGTCGAGGCAAAAGGCGATGCAACCGTGGAAGATCAGATTATCCAGCTCAATGGCATCATCGGCCAGACCAACACTCTGATCCTGGCTGGCCTTGTATTCAGCCTCGTCATCGTCACCCTGTGTGGCTTCTGGCTGACCCGCAAGCTTGTAACCCCACTGCTCCAGGTAAATAAACGCATGGAGGATATAGCCGCAGGCGATGGCGATCTCAACGTGCGCATCAACCTGAAACGGGATGATGAGATCGGATCGCTCGCCAATAGCGTGGATCGCTTTATCGAGAAGCTGCAGAAGATGATCAGCTCGACGATGCACAACAATCAGCACATCAGCGAGCATGTCCATACCTCGGTCAATCGGGTGGAAGCCATCAGCCAGAGCAGCCGCCAGACAGCAGAACACGCGCTGGCTCTGCATCATGACAGTGAAGAGATGGTACAGGTTGCCACCGGTATCTCGGACAACTGCAGCATGGCCGCCCAAAATGCCAATGAAGTACGCCAGCTGACCACCGAGAGCAGCCAGTATGTCGCCTCTGCCAGCGCGGGCATGCAGCGTGTGGTACAGGAGGTGAGCGAGTGCGCCATCGCCATCAACTCCCTCAAGGAGCAGGCGGGGCAGATCGGCCAGATCATCTCCACCATCAGCGGTATCTCGGAGCAAACCAATCTGCTGGCACTCAATGCAGCCATCGAGGCGGCCCGAGCAGGGGAAATGGGGCGGGGTTTTGCAGTGGTGGCTGACGAGGTGCGCACCCTGGCCAACCGCACAGCGGCTTCCAGTGCCGAGATTAGCCAGGTGATTAGCAGCATCCAGCAACAAACCGAGACCGCTTACCTGATGATGCAGCGTAACCTCAAGACGGTGGAAGCGGGTATGCAAGACTCCGAGAACACCAAGCAGATCCTGTTCAAGGTACAAGGAGCCATCGATCAGCTGGCCGATATGGTGCAGCAGGTGGCCGTCGCCACCGGACAGCTGTCACACACCCTCAGCAACTCCTCCGACAAAGTCTCGGGGATCAGCCTACAGGCCAAAACCGGTGAACAGGAGGCACAGGAGTGTCTGCAACTCGCCTCGTCACTGCATCAGGCCAGCCTGCTGCAACAGCGGCTGCTTTCGCAGTTCCGGGTCTGATCCCTCTTAACAACCAAGATGCCACTCCCAGCGAGTGGCATCTTTTTATCTGGATGAGTTACCCCCCTCTGGCCAGTTGCAGCGCCAGGATCAGCATGATGATGCCGACCAGCAAATCGATCCCCTGCTGCACCCTCCCCTTTGCCAGCCAAGGGGCCAGAGCTGCAGCCCCCAGCGCCAGTGAGTAAAACCATACCAGCGAGGCCAGCATGGCACCTGCGGCAAATGCCGGGCGCAAGGACACTGCCACCTGACTGCCCACGGAGCCGAGCAACATCAGGGTATCGAGATAGACATGGGGATTGAGCAGGGTGACGCCCAACGTCATCGCCAGCACGCTTTTGGCCCCCATTTGCTGGGGCGAGTCGGCAAGCCCGACCTGAGCACCACGCCAGGCACTGCGCAGGGAGCGCACGCCGAACCAGGAGAGAAAGAGCACACCGCCCCAAGTCAGCAGCGCCATCCCGATGGGGCTTGCCGAGAGGACAGTAGCACCACCAAATACGCCAATCCCGATCAGGATGAGATCGCAGAAGCTACAGAGCATTGCGGTCAGCAGATGGTGGTTGCGATGAATGCCGCGGCTAAGCACAAAGGCGTTCTGGGCACCAATAGGAATGATCATGGCAAGGCCAAGGGTAAAGCCTTGCAGAGTAGTCGCGAACATGAAAAGCACCGTCTGAAATTGGGAATGAACGGCACTATAGCGGTGAGCTTCTATCCAGAAAAATTCATTAATTTACTGCTTGATTCGATTTGCTAATAGCAACGGACTCAGCCATGCCCCTCTAAATGCAGTTGCAGCTCTCTTGTCAATTACCGGATCTGACAATTGTACCCCCTGAATAGCGGCAGGAGAATTCATCGCTCCCGCCAGGAACAACACTACTGCAGCGATACCGGGTAATGGGTCACGACGACCTGCTCCAGATTGGGTAACAGGATGCCGCTGCTCACGCCCTTGGCAATCGCCTGATAGCGGTTCATGGAGCCGGTTTTACGAGTGACCTGATTGAGATGGTAATTCACCGTGCGCTCGGTGATGCCGAGAATGCAGGCAATTTCGCACGAGGTTTTCCCTTCACTGGCCCAGAAAAGGCACTCGGTTTCACGCTCGGTCAATAGCTCAGGGGCTGGAGCCTCCTGCATGTTATGACGAACGACCCGAATTGCAGCTTCAAAGATGTAGTTGGACATCCAGGAGAGGATGGGCGAGGACTCCAGCAGCAAATCACTTGATGCCCGCTCGGAAGTAATGAAGGAGAGGATTCCGTTCTCTCCGCCTGCGCCATGCAGTGGGAAGGAGAGGCCATTGCGCAGCCCAAATTCGGCTGCCAGCCCCATCATGTTCATGCTCCCTTCCTGCAGAAAACGGGCCCGCTCGTCGAGCCGGTTCCAGTAGATAGGAAGCGTCTGTTTGCGCGCCAGCTGAATAACGGGGTCGCAAGCCAGCATGTTGTTGTCGGTATAAGTCTGTACCCAGGGAGCAGGACACTGATTGAACAGCACAACTTTGGGGCGCTGCATCGACATGGGAATGATCAGGGTAAAGCCATAGTAGTCATACCCCATATCGAGTGCGAACTGACCAATTAATCTGGCCAGACAATCCCCATCAGTCACCGAAGTGAAATGTTCCAGATATTCAAACAGTTGCTCTCGTTGCATGTGCTAGCCCCCTTGGCAGAGCATGTGATTATAACGGCGAATAGAAAGAGAGAGGGGCCACAATGTTGGTTTTCACAGGAAAATTGAGAGATCACCCGCGAAATGAGATAGAGAACGAGCTCTATCGCTTTCGAAATCGCATCTTTTCTGGTCGTCTGGGCTGGGATGTCGAATCATACCGCGGTCTTGAGCGCGATAGCTTCGACTCCCCGGACACCCACTGGGTACTGATCGAAGACAGCGAAGGGATATGCGGCTGTATCCGCATGCTCGACTGCTCTGGTACCTACATGTTGTCCACCATTTTTCCAACTGCGCTGGCTGGCGAATGCCCTCCCGACACACCCGACATCTGGGAGCTGACTCGTCTGGCCATAGATGCCAGCCGTGCACCTCGCATGGAAAATGGCGTCAGCGAACTCACTTTCGTCATTCTTCGCGAAGTTTATGCTTTTGCCAAAGCCAACGGCATCAAGGAGGTGGTTGGCGTCGCCAGTCTGCCTGCTGAGCGTATCTACCGCAGAATGGGCATACCGATGGAACGTCTGGGCCACCGCCAATCCGTGGATCTCGGGGCCGTCAGAGGCGTTGGCCTACGTTTTCACCTCAATGAACACTTTGGCAAAGTCGTCTCGCAAACCCTGCTGGGTCAATACCAGAGCGTCGAGCACAAGGTGGAACAACTGGCTGCTCAGGTATAAAAAATCCCGGGAGCCCGCCCCGGGACAAATGGCTCGCCATGACTCCGCGCCGGGCTGCCAGCGCGACGAGCCCAGTATCTGCTCCAAAAGGCTCCTCTACCACTGTCAGATATCACAGCACCGCCAGAATGGCGCCATCTCTCGCCGTTGTTGTCCCCGGCGCAGTCACGTAGAGTTATGCTCTGCGCCGAGGGGAGGATGAGGGATGAAAGAGCTGGATTACAAACTGCTGCGGGCACTGGATGCCGTGTTGCAGGAGCAGAATTTCGAGCGAGCAGCTAGGTCGCTGCACATCACCCAATCGGCTATCTCTCAACGCATCAAGCAGCTGGAGCAGCAATTTGCCGAACCGCTGCTCATCCGCAGTCAGCCGTTGCAGGCAACCCCACTGGGGGAAAAGCTGCTGGCTCACTATCGTCAGGTGCACCAGCTCGAACTTGAGCTGGCGGGCGAACTGGCCCCCGCCACGCCAAAAGCTCCTATCCGTATCAGCATCGCCGTCAATGCCGATAGCCTGGCCACCTGGTTTCTGCCCGCTATCGCCCCCTTGCTGGAGCAGCATCCCATCGAACTCAATCTGTTGGTGGATGACGAGAGCCGCACCCTCGACAAGGTTCGCGAGGGCCAAGCCTTCGGCGCCGTCAGCCTGAGCCCCCAGCCACTGGCCGGTTGCTGCGTCGATGAGCTGGGCGAAATGAACTATCAGCTTACCGCCAGCCCCGCGTTCGTGGCGCGCCACTTTCCCCAGGGTCTGACCCGGGAGGCGCTGGCCAAGGCTCCGGCAGTGGCCTTCGATCAACGCGACGACATGCATGTCAGCTTCATGGCGCAACACTTCGGGCTGGAGCCCGGCGGTTATCCCTGCCACACGGTTCACTCGTCCGAGGCCTTCGTCGCCATGGCCGAACAGGGCCTGGCCTATTGTCTCATCCCCGAATTGCAGATCAGAGGCCAGCTCGCTGGCGGATCACTGCTCAACCTCAGTCCCGACTATCTCCTGACGGAACGCCTCTACTGGCACCGCTGGGTACTGGAAAAGGGGGTACACAAGCAGCTCTCCCAACGTCTCATTGACCATGCCAGATCGCAGTTGAAACCACGCTGAGCAGGCCATTCATCTTGGCTTTGCAGGGCTAAAAACGTATAGTGCTGGGCGATCCTTCATCAGGTCTCCACCCAGGTTTTCACTTCAGGTTCCTCACTTATGTTCCAAGACAATCCGCTGCTGGCCCAGCTCAAGCAACAAATCCGCGAAAACATCCCCAAGAAAGAGGGTGTTATCCGCGCCTCCGATCGGGGCTTCGGCTTTCTGGAGGTCGATGAGAAGACCAGCTATTTCGTGCCGCCTCCCTACATGAAGAAGGTGATGCACGGTGACCGGGTGAGCGCCCTGATCCGCACCGAAAAAGAGAAGGAAGTGGCCGAGCCGGATGCCCTGCTGGAGCAGTCCGTCACCCGCTTCGTGGCCCGGGTCAAGATGTTCCGCGACCGCCTCAACGTGGTCGCCGACCACCCGCTGATCAAGGATGCCATCAAGGCCCGCGTCAAGAAGGGTCTGGATGAGAAAGAGTTCAAGGAAGGGGACTGGGTGGTCGCCACCCTCAAACGCCATGCGCTGGTTGACGGCAACTTCTCTGCCGAGATCATCCAGAAGATCGCCGCTCAGGAAGATCACAACGTGCCCTGGTGGGTGGTGCTGGCGCGCCACAACCTGGCCCAGGTCGAACCGGCTGATCTGCCGGAGTGGAAGGTGATCGAAGAGGAGGAGCTGCCCCGTCGTGACCTGACCAAGGTGCCTTTCTTCACCATCGACGGTGCCAAGACCAAGGACATGGACGATGCGCTGGCCATCACCAAGCTGGATAACGGCTGGGAGCTGCTGGTCGCCATCGCCGACCCGACCGCCTATGTGGCCGAAGGGAGCGAGCTGGACAAGGAGGCCGCCCAGCGCGCCTTCACCGTATACATGCCGGGCCGCAACGTACCCATGATCCCGCGCACCCTCTCCGACGAGCTCTGCTCCCTGAAGGAGGGCGAGGAGCGCAACACCCTGTGCGCCCGTCTGCTCATCGCCGAAGATGGTCTGCTGCTGGAAGAGACCGAGTTCTTCGCCGCCCGCATCAGCTCCCACGCCCGTCTCAACTATGACGACGTCTCCGACTGGGCGGAGCATGGCAAAGAGCTGGTCATCGACGCCGGCGTGCAGGCCCAGCTGCCGCTGATGAAGGCCATGACCGAAGCGCGCATCAAGTGGCGCACCGAACATGCGCTGGTATTCCCGGATCGTCCCGACTACGACTTCGAGCTGGGCGAGAATGGCGAAGTGCTGGCTATCCACGTCGAGCCACGCCGCATCGCCAACCGCATGGTGGAAGAGTCGATGATCGCCGCCAACATCTGCGCCGGTCGCGTGCTGGGCAAGAGCGTCGGTTACGGCATCTTCAACGTTCACACCGGCTTTGACGAAGAGTCCCTCGACGGCGCCATCGACCTGCTGAAGAGTGCCGAAGCCCCGTTCGAGCGCGACGAGATCGCCAGCCTCTCCGGCTTCTGTGCCCTGCGCCGCTGGATCGACAACCTCGACACCCGCTGGCTGGATGGCAAGATCCGCCGTTTCCAGAGCTATGCGCTGATGTCCTCCGAGCCGGGCGCCCACTACGGCCTGGGTCTGGATGCCTACGCCACCTGGACGTCACCTATTCGCAAGTACGGCGATATGGTCAACCATCGTCTGCTCAAAGCCGTTATCGCCGGCAAGACCCCGGGCGAGCGCCCGAGCACCGAACTCACCGAGCATCTGACCGCCTGCCGCCGTCTGCACCGCATGGTGGAGCGCGACATCGGCGACTGGCTCTATGTCCGTTATCTGAAAGCCGCCGCGGGCACCGATCAGGTGTTCAACGCCGAGATCATCGACGTGATGCGTGCCGGTCTCAAGCTGCGTCTGCAGGAGAACGGCGCCGTGGTCTTCATGCCTGCCCGTCATATCCTCGACAACAAGGATCGACTGGAGTGCAACTGGGACAACGGCCGCGTCTATCTGGACAAGACCGAGGTGGTCTACGAGCTCGGCCAGATCATCGAGGTGAAGCTGACCGAAGCGGTGGAAGAGACCCGTTCTCTCATCGCCAAACCGGCGGTAGATCTGGTACCGGGCGCAGCACCGGAAGCGCCGGTCGCCGAGAACAGTGCTGATAACGCCGCGGCACCGGCCGATGAAGCCGGCAAGGCGGAATAAATCCCCCTCTCCAGAGCCCGCCACTGTGCGGGCTCTTCTTTTCATAATCCTTCAAATCTCCCTGCCAACCGGCCACTGATTGCTGTTACCCGTAACAGTTAATAGCCCCATGCAAAGCCCGTCATCACGCACCATAAAAGGAGCCAAAATCTGGGCTCTGGATCTCCATTTTGACATTTCAATCAATAAATTAAACGGACTCTATATATACTCGCGGGGTTAGACCCAAAGGGATATTGGCATGCAGGAATGGGATCCGGAACACTTCACCAACTTTGCCCAGTTATGCGAAGTCAGCCTCGCTACCATTCGTGACAAGACAGATGCCGACTACCTCTATCTCTGGCTGAAATCCCCCGAACCGAAACTCTATCGCTTCCAGCTGGAGCAGGGGCTGACGACGCTCGATCTCACCCATCTGGATGCGTTGCCCCTGCCCCACACCTTGATCGACAAGGCGATTCATCAGGGCCAGCTGATGATCGAGCCGGTTCACCAGCCTCCGGACGAGCGGGATGAATCGGAGCCCCAGCCTCCTCGTCTGCGCGCCTGCTTCCCCCTCAAACGTCACTTGAAGCTGGAAGGGGTCATCTACCTCGAAACCCACCGCCGGATCGATCGCCTCTCCCGCCATCAGCGTCAGGGGATCCAGCTGCTGATCCACTACCTGACCGCCGAACTGAGCAACCATCTGCTCGCAGATCAGGTTGATCAGGAGCGGGACCAGCGACTGCATACCCAGACAGATCTGGTGCAGAGTCAGGCGCTGCAGGGCTCCTTCCTCACCATGCTGCAGGCACTGCACATGGTCAGCGTCACCCTTTCCCGCAGCCGCAGCGAGAACCAGTTACTGCGTGATGCCGTGCTGCTGGCACGCAAGGAGCTGCAATTTGACCGGGTTGCCATCTTTCTCATTGAGCCCGACGGCAAGACCATGCGCGGCACCTGGGGCACCAGTGAAGAGGGAGAGCTGGTCGACGAACACGACTTTGTCAGCCCTATCCCGGATCACCCCACGGTGCAGGAGGCGCTCAAGCGCAAGGATTACGTGCTGGTGCTGGAAGATACCCCTCTCTACTACGAGAAACAGCAGGTGGGACAGGGCTGGAACGCCATGGTATCGCTCTGGGATGGCGCCATCCCCATCGGCTGGATTGCCGCCGACAACCTGCTGTGGCACCGTCCGCTCAAAGCCTATCAGAGCGAGATCTTCAAACAGTACGCCGCCATCCTGTCACAACTGCTGATCCGCCAGCGCACCCAGGAGCAGCTGGAGCGGCTCAATCGCGAGCTGGAGGAGCGGGTCGCCGAGCGCACCATGCAACTGGCCGAGACCAACCGTGCGCTGGAAGAGGCCAACCGGCGCCTCTCCCTGCTTTCCCTAGAAGATCCCCTCACCGGCATCGCCAACCGGCGCCAGTGGGATATCACCATGCAACGGGAGTGGGAGTGGGCAAGACGCACCCAGAGCCTGCTGGCCGTACTGATGATCGATGTGGACGAATTCAAGGGTTACAACGATCACTTTGGTCACGCCAAGGGGGATGAGTGCCTCCAGCAGGTGGCCCGGGTGCTACAGGAAGCGGAGCGCCGCCGCACCAATCTGGTGGCTCGCTATGGCGGGGAGGAGTTCGTCATCCTGCTCTGCGCGCCACAACCTGGTGAAGCGGAGCAGCTGGCGGAGCGGATTCACGAGGGGCTCGCCCGCCTGCACCTGCCACATCCCGCATCCCGAGTTGCTGATTTCATTACGGTTAGCATAGGCTTTAGCTATCTGGTTCCCTCCCAGGACGAGGCATGGCAGAGCCTGACCGAACAGGCCGACCAGGCGCTCTACCACGCCAAATCAGAAGGGAGGGCCCGCACACTGGCTTATCGGTGATCCCATGCTGTTGCGTCGCTATCCCATCTTCAACCGTCGCCTGGCTCTGGTGGCCTACGGCATCGACTATCAGTTCAGCTCACCGGCCGAATGGCCCGCACTGGCCCAACATAGCCACCTGCTGGCGCAGGGGCGCCAATATCTGCTCCCCTTCAACCACGAACAGCTCGATGAGCAACGCCCCCTGCTGTTTGCTCAGGAGACCATCCCGCTGGTCGAGGCATCCAGCGAACGGCTACCCACCTCCTTTCCGGTGCTGGAACAGTGGCGCGACAGCCGGCGCAGACTCGCCGTGCATGGCGCCCAGCGCGATGCCCGCTGGCTCGGTGCCAGCCGCCTGCTGGTATTCTGGACGGGCGAAGAGGGGATCTGTCAGCCCACCGATCACAAGCGGATGGCGCTCAACGTCGAGGCGTGGCAGGACTTTCTCCCCTTGCGGGAGGCGGGGGTCGATTTCTTCGCCGGCGGCTTTCTCGCCCGTCCCGAGCTGGTCAACCAGCGCGCCCAGCAGCCCGACATGGCGCTGGTGCAGCAGATCCTCCAGCTCATCTGCCACGAAGAGTTCTCGTTTGCCCAGGTCGCCCGCCTGCTGGAGCAGGATGCCTGGCTGCCGGGCCTGCTGCTCACCTATGTCAACGCCCCCGGTTTCGATCACGCGACCCCCATCACCTCGGTGCCCCGCGCCCTCTCCTATCTGGGGGAGCAGGAGATCCGCAAATTCGTGCTGATCAACGGGCTGGCCCGGGCCAGCCAGCATATGCCCGAAGCCTGTACCCGGATGGCCATCGCTCGCGGCCGCTTCTGCGAGCTCATCGCCCTCACTGCGCTCGGTAAAGCCGACGCCAGCTGGGCCTTTCTGGTCGGGCTGGTGCAGGATGCCTCCCTGCTGTCGGAGGAGATGAAGCGCCACCTGCCCACGAACGTCAAACGGGCCATCGAGCTGCGCGAAGGGCCGCTGTTTCATCTGTTCCAGCTGGTCAACACCTACGAGCAGGGCAACTGGGCTCTGCTGGCACAGCTGGCCCCGCACTATCAGCTCAATCCGGCCAAGCTCACCCCCATCTATTTTCAGGCACAAATGTGGGGGCAAGCGTTTCTCACCAGCTAGGTGATGGCGAGGCGGGGAGCCACTGGCTAGAATGGGCTCCCTTTTTTCAGAGACAGACCCCGCACCATGACCCTTTCCGGATTCCAAGGCCTGGTCTTTGACCTTGATGGCACTTTGGTTGACTCCATGCCGCTGCACCTCGCCGCCTGGGAGCACACCGCCCGCGAGTTTGGCTTTCGCTTCGATGCCGACTGGTTCTATGAACTGGGTGGCATGCCGAGCCGCAAGATCGCGCTGCTGGTCGCCGAAGAGCAGCAGATCCCCCTCGATCCGCTCGAGGTGACCCGCTGCAAGACCGCCCACTATGCAGCCAACCTGCACAAGGCAACAGTGTTTCCGGCCATGCAGACACTGCTCGATCGCTATCACGGCACCATCCCGATGGGAATTGGCACCGGCTCACCCCGGGTCAATGCCGAAGCGGTGCTGCGCAATACCGGGCTGGATCGCTACTTTCAGGTGGTGGTGACAGCCGACGACGTGGAGCTGCACAAGCCCAATCCAGACACCTTCCTGCTGGTCGCCAGCAAGCTGGGGGTCGCACCGTCAGGCTGTCTGGTGTTTGAAGATACCGGGATCGGCGTACAAGCGGGCGAGGCTGCCGGGATGCAGACCTGCATGGTCAAAGAGGGTAAACCGGTAGGGATCGACTTCTGATGAGGTGAAAGTTATCGCCCTGGCAGGGCGATAACGGGAGTCCGCGCTCATACGGGACAGGATGGAGAATGAGCGGAACTCCCGTCAGCCGTTGACGCAGCAGGCGGTCAACGGACAGGCAGTGACGTACGATTACTCGTTGTTGCCGCCGCCCTGATTGTCGTCATAGCGACCCGGCGCACCGTGGGGACGCGGCGCCATGGAGACACGCGGCTTGCGAGCACGCTGGATGTTTACCTGCGGACGGCCGGTGTGCATGGCGATGGTGGAGATCTTGGCCTTGTAGACCAGCTGCTGGTTGCCGTGTGCATCGGTCAGCAGCACGCTGTACTGGTCAAACCCGCTGATGGTGCCCTCCAGCTTGATGCCGCTCACCAGGAAAATGGCGACCTGACTGCGGTTTTTACGCAACCAGTTGAGGGCAGAATCTTGCCCGTTCCCGAGGGAGAAGGCTTGCTCAATCGTGGAGTAGCTTGGGGATTCAGTTGTCATAAATTATTGTCCCGCGGAAAAAAAGTGGCGTTTGATTGTGCTAAATGGCCACTGGCTTGTCAAAGTCATTCTCACACACCGCCCCGCAAATCGCACCGCCGCAGGACTGGTCGCTGACCGGTACAACTGCGATAATCGCCCCTCTGGTTCTCTCGCGAGCCTAATCTGGGGTTTTATCTTGCATCCGGTTTCACACCAACACCATACCACCTACGTTCATGACGACACCGCCTGCGAAGAGTGTGACCTGCTGATCCCGGCCACACCGCTGGCGGTGGGCGAAGCCAGCCACTGCCCCCGCTGCGGTCACACCCTGAGCCAGCATCTGCCACAGCAGGAGCTGCGTCCCATCTCCTACGGGTTTGCGGCGCTCATCATGTTCGTGCTCTCCAACTCCTTTACCTTCATGTCCTTCTCGGCCAAGGGGATCGGGCAGGAGATGACCTTTCTCCAGTGCATCTCGACTCTGGTGGACGAAGGGTATCTGTTTCTCAGCGCCGTACTCAGCATCACCCTGATCGGTCTGCCGCTGGTCTATATCGGCTCCATCATGCTGGTACTGTGGCGCCTCGACAAAGACCTGCACAGCCACGCCCTGCGCTCTCTCGGCCGCCTGCTCTGCCGTATCAAGCCCTGGCTGATGGTGGATGTCTTTCTGGTGGGGGTGCTCATCTCGCTGGTCAAGCTGATGGGGATGGCCGACATCCAGATGGGCCTCTCGTTCTGGGCCTTCGTCGGCTACACCATCCTGCTCATCAAGACCATCTCGTCGCTGGATCGGATGTGGCTCTGGCAACGGCTGTTCGGCCCGACCGAGCAGCGTGAGCTCGACCCCGAAGCGGGCGCCATGGCATCGGGTCTGGTGGGCTGCCATATCTGCGGCGCCCTGAGCGAGGCGGGCAGCCACAGCTGCCAGCGCTGCGGCGGCAAGTTGCATGCCCGCAAACCGGGCGGACTGAACCGCACCTGGGCCCTGCTCATCACCTCGGCCATTCTCTACATCCCGGCCAACGTCTACCCCATCATGGACACCGTCTTTCTCGGCGATGACAGCCCCTCCACCATCCTCGGCGGCGTGGTGCTGCTCTGGGCGATGGGCTCCTACCCCATCGCAGCCGTCATCTTCTTTGCCAGCGTGGTAGTCCCGCTGGTGAAGATCCTGGCGCTGTTCTGGCTCTGCTACATGGTGCAGAGCGGCCATGCCGAGTCGCCGCTCGGCAAGCTCAAGCTCTATCGCATGACCGAATTTGTCGGACGCTGGTCGATGATCGACGTCTTCGTGGTGGCCATCCTGGCGGGCCTGATCCGGCTCGACAACCTGATGACCATCTACCCCGGCCCTGCGGCCGTCGCATTTGCAGGCGTGGTGCTGATCACCATGGTCGCCGCCATGAGCTTCGACTCGCGCCTGATCTGGGATTTACAACAAGGAGAACGCGAACGTGAGTGAGCGTAAAACAAGGTGGAAACCGGGCTCTGACTTTCTGAGCTCCGCCGCCGCAATCTGGATGGTGCCTCTGCTGGCGCTGTTCATCGGTCTCTGGATGCTGTTTCAGCACTGGTACTCCCAGGGCCCGAGCTTCACCCTGACAGTCGCCACCGCCGAAGGCATAGTGGCAGGCAAGACGGAGATCCGCTCGCGCGAGGTCACCGTCGGCCGCATCGATGCCGTCCAGCTGAGCGATGACTACAGCCACGCCGTGCTCAAGGGGCGCCTGACCAACGACGCCGCCAGCATGCTGCGCGGCGACAGCAAGTTCTGGGTGGTCAAGCCCAGGGTCGGCCGTGAAGGGGTATCGGGTCTCAGCACCCTGCTCTCCGGCGCCTATATCGAGCTCTCCCCCGGCAAGAAAGGGAAGGCACGCGACGAGTACGCAATGCTCGACAAGCCGCCGCTCTCCTCCATCAATGCCAAGGGGCTGCGCCTCTCCCTCTCCAGCCGTGAAGCCAAGGCGCTTGGCGAGGGCTCGCCCATCAACTACCAGGGCTTCACCATAGGTCAGGTAGAAGAGGCGAAGTTCCTGCCCGAGAAGCGGGAGATGCAGTATCAGATCTTCATCAACGCTCCCTACGACATTCTGGTGAGCAGCAACTCCCGCTTCTGGCTGACCCCGGGCTTCGAGGTCTCCATGAGCAGCGAAGGGATGAAGGTGAAGATGGATTCGCTGGAGAGCCTGATCGACGGCGGCATCACCATGGGCCTGCCTGCCGGCTGGTCACCGGGTGATCCGGTCAAGCAGCACGACGAGTTCACCCTGTTCCAGGATGAGGCGAGCGTGCTGGCCGGTAGTCTGGATCAGTTCATCGACTACGTCTTCCTGTTCGACGACAACGTGGCGGGTCTCCATCCTGGCGCGGCGGTGCAGTATCGCGGCATCCGGGTCGGCACCGTCATCTCGGCGCCCTACATGATCGAGGAGAAGGGGGTTCGCATCTTCCAGAACCGCCAGATCCCGGTACTGGCCCGCATCGAGGTACAGCGTCTCTCCCACCGTTATGCCAAGGCGGAGAAAGATCAGTGGCGCGCCCTGTTCAGCAAACAGTTCAAGGAGGGGTTGCGGGCCAGCCTCAAGACCTCGAGTCTGCTGACCGGCGGCAAGATCATCGATCTCAACTTCTACCCCACGGCGCCCCGCTTTGATCAGGTCAAGCTGGCCGGCTATCAGGTCTTCCCGACCGTGCAGGGCGGGCTGGATCAGATCGAGCGCAAGGTGAACCTGATCCTCGACAAGTTTGTCGACATGGATATGGCCACCACCCTGACCAAGGTCAACAGCTCGCTCTCGACGCTGGATGGCACCCTGAAGAACATCAGTGCGGTCAGCGCCAATCTGGACAAGCTCACCGCCAAGGACTCCACCCAGCAGCTGCCGGCGTCGCTCAACGAGAGCCTCAAGCAGTTGCAGGAGACCCTTCAGGCCTATGATGCCCAGTCGCAAACCAATCAGGATCTGCGTCAGTCGGTGCAGACCCTCAACCAGCTGATGCGCGAGCTGCAGCCGCTGGTGCACTCTCTCAACGAGCAGCCGAGTTCGCTGATCTTCGATCGCGTCCGTCCCCGGTGCCCTGAACCCAAGCGAGGCACACCATGAAAAAGTTCATCCTGACGCTGGCGCTGACCGGCCTGCTGGCCGGGTGCAGTGGCACCCAGCCCGCGCTGCACTACTACTCCCTCGCCGCCGACAGCCAGCAACCGGCAGCGGCGCCGGTTACCCCGCAGCACCAGCTGGTGCTGCGCCCCATCGCGCTGGCGGGCCAGCTCGACCGGATCAGTCTGGTCTATCAGCTGGAGGGGCAGGAGCTCCACTTCACCGAGTACCACCGCTGGGCCGGTTCGCTCGACGATCAGCTCAACCAGCTCACCCTCAACGGCCTCTCCACCCGCCTGCCGGGCTGGGTCGTTCGTCAGGATGGCGGCCGCAAGGGCCCGGTGCTGACCATTCTGGTCGAGCGCTTTCAGGGTCGTCACGATGGCCGCGCCGTGCTGAGCGGGCGCTGGCGCCTGCTGGCGGAAGATGGCTCGGTACTGCGCGAAGCCCCCTTCAATCAGGTGCGGGTACTGCCGGCCGATGGCTACAACGCGCTGGTCAGCGAGCTGGGTCTGGGCTGGCAACAGCTGCTCGACCAGATTGCCGACGAGGTACGCAAGCAGGGCTGAACACCGCAAGCTGCGAGCATCAGATAAAAAAAACGACGCCAGTTGGCGTCGTTTTTTTATGGGCGCAAGTCAGAGGCGACTTATGCCTTGGCGGGCAGGCTCAGGCGAGCAACAGCTTCGACGTGCATGGCGTGGAGGAGGAACATGTCAATCGCTCCGCGCCAATGTCCGATTACGCTTTCGCTGGCAGGCTCAGGCGAGCGACAGCTTCGACGTGCATGGAGTGCGGGAACATATCGACCGGCTGCACCTCGTCCAGCACGAAGCCCTGCTTGACCAGCCAGGCGAGATCGCGGGCCAGGGTCTGCGGGTTGCAGGAGACATAGACCAGACGACGGGGCGCCATGGCCACCAGGGTCTGCAATACGGCCTTGTCACAGCCTTTGCGCGGCGGATCCATCACCACCACGTCGGCGCTCACCCCTTCGGCGTGCAGGGCAGGCATCAGCTGCTCCGCCTTGCCGACGTGGAACTCGGTCTGCTCGATGCCGTTGAGGGCCGCATTGCGACGGGCATCGCTGATGGCGCTCTCGACCGACTCGATCCCCACTACCTTGGCGGCCTTGCCGGCCAGGAACAGGGAGATGGTGCCGATACCGCAATAGATGTCGAACACCGTCTCGTTGCCGGTCAGCTCGCAATACTCCAGCGCCTTGGAGTAGAGCACGTCGGTCTGGCTCGGGTTGTTCTGGAAGAAGGAGAGCGGCGAGATCTCGAATTCGAGCTCGTGGATCTTGTCGCGGATCACCCCGCTGCCCAGCAGCACCCGGTTGTTATCGCCCAGAATGCGGTTGGTGCGCGCCTCGTTGATGTTCTGCACCAGGGTAGTGATCGGCAGATCCTGCAGGGCCGCCAGCAGCTCGGCTTCGAACGGCAGCTCCTCGCTCAGGGTCACCAGCACCACCATCAGCTCGCCGCTCTTGAAGCCCTTGCGGGTCATCAGGTTGCGCACACAGCCGGTGTGGTTCACCTCGTCATAGGCTTTGATCTCGTGTGCGCGCATCCAGTTGCGCACCCGGGCGTTCAGCTCCACATGCAGCGAGTCCTGCACCGCACAATCATCGGCGGTGATGAGGTCGTGGGAGTGCTTGCGATAAAAACCGATCTCGGCACCGGCGTCACAGCCGCGCACCGCGTACTGCGCCTTGTTGCGATAGGCGAACGGGGTCTCCATGCCGAGGATGGGATTGACCACGGCCTCACCCAGCCCGACCTGTTCCAGGGCGCTCTGCACCAGACTCTGCTTGAGCTTGAGCTGGGCCGGATAGGCCAGCGGGCGCACCTGACAGCCACCGCACTCGGTGTTGGGGCAGAAGTCGGCTACCCGGTCGGCGGAGGGCTGGAGCAGCTCGGCGACCTTGCCGTGCAGGTAGTTGGGCTTCACCTCGGTCAGTTCGACCAACGCCTGCTCACCCGGCAGCAGACCTTCGACAAACAGGGGGCGGTCGAACAGGCGTCCTTTGCCATCTCCTTTGTCGGTCAGTTCCAGGATCTCGATCTGGTGTTGATGTCCCACTAGCGGCATGAGCGGCTCCAAAAGTACAAATAAAGAGGGGGCGACGGGGCCGGTTTGGCCGACCCGTCACGAAAAGGTGGCAGAGTTTAGCGGAGATCCGGCCAAATTGCAGGCATTAAAAGCCCAATGGTTGTGGTACTACCCGCCCCGCTTTTGCAGCCCGGCCAAATGGCCCGTGGGCGAGGCCCCGCCAGCCCCCGTTCCCGCGGGTTGCGGCAAGATTTGCATCGTCAGGATCGGCCAGTCCCCCTGGCGAGCTATCAGTGGCACGCTGCGGCCCGTTGCAGGGACAAACCGCGCGGTATAAATAAAATTTATGGATTTTGCCAAAATGGCCAAACCTTTACTTATACCAAGCCAATTGCAACCACATGCGCCTCCGGCAAGCCGGTGATGGCCAGCCGGGCATCCCCTCCGATCCGGACAAGATGGCCAGCCCGCGCCGCCCTTTCGCGGCTGCGGCAAATTTAGCCCTTGGGCCGCAACGCCCAGCCTGTTAAAATTCCGCCCTTGAAATTATCCTGGGCCCCGCGCCCGTTCTAGCTAAGGTCTACCGCGATGCGTACCAGCCAATATCTGCTTTCCACTCTCAAGGAAACCCCCTCCGACGCTGAAGTTGTCAGCCACCAGCTGATGCTGCGCGCCGGGATGATCCGTAAACTGGCCTCCGGCATGTATGCCTGGTTGCCAACCGGTCTGCGGGTACTGAAGAAAATCGAGAACATTGTTCGCGAAGAGATGAACAATGCTGGTGCCATCGAAGTATCCATGCCGGTGGTGCAGCCCGCCGAGCTGTGGCAGGAGTCCGGCCGCTGGGATGACTACGGTCCCGAGCTGTGCCGCCTGACCGACCGTCACAACCGTCCCTTCGTGCTGGGCCCGACCCACGAAGAGGTGATCACTGCGCTGGTGCGTTACGAAGTGAACAGCTACAAGCAGCTGCCGCTCAACCTCTACCAGATCCAGACCAAGTTCCGCGACGAAGTGCGCCCCCGTTTCGGCGTGATGCGTGGCCGCGAATTCCTGATGAAGGATGCCTACTCCTTCCATATCGACAAAGAGTCTCTGGTCGATACCTACGAGAAGATGCACGCTGCCTACTGCAAGGCGTTCACCCGCATGGGTCTGAACTTCCGTCCGGTGCAGGCCGATACCGGCTCCATCGGTGGTACCGGTTCCCACGAATTCCAGGTGCTGGCCGAGAGCGGTGAAGACTTGATCGCCTTCTCCGATACATCAGATTACGCCGCCAACATCGAGATGGCCGAAGCGCTGGCACCGGCCGGCGAGCGCGCTGCCGCCACTGCTGCCCTGACCAAGGTTGCCACCCCGAACGTCCACACCATCGACGAAGTGGCTGCCTTCCTGAACGTGGCGCCGACCGCCATCGCCAAGACTCTGCTGGTACTGGGCGAAGAGGATGAAGCTGGCAAGCAGGCCGTCATCGCGCTGGTACTGCGTGGCGACCACGAGCTGAACGAAATCAAGGCCGAGAAACTCTCTGGCGTAGCCAACCCGCTCACCTTCGCCAACGACGAGCAGATCAAAGCGGCCGCCGGTTGCGACGCAGGCTCCATCGGCCCGGTCGGCTTTGCCGGTCGCATCATCGTCGATCGCAGCGCCGCCCATCTGGCGGACTTCGTCTGCGGCGCCAACGAGACCGGTTTCCACCTGACTGGTGCCAACTGGGATCGCGACATCACCGCTTACGAAGTTGCCGACCTGCGCAACGTAGTAGAAGGCGACCCGAGCCCGTGCGGCCAGGGCAAGCTGCTGCTCAAGCGCGGTATCGAAGTGGGCCACATCTTCCAGCTGGGTACCAAGTACTCCGAAGCGATGAAGGCGAGCGTGCTGAACGAAGGCGGCAAGTCCGTCACCATGGAGATGGGTTGCTACGGTATCGGGGTTTCCCGTCTGGTGGCTGCCGCCATCGAGCAGAACAACGACCAGTACGGCATCATCTGGCCGGACGCCATCGCCCCGTTCGAAGTGGCCATCGTGCCGATGAACATGCACAAGTCCGTGCGCGTTGCCGAGCTGGCCGAGCAGTTCTACGCCGAGCTGAAAGCGGCCGGTGTGGATGTACTGTTCGATGACCGTAAAGAGCGCCCGGGCGTGATGTTCGCCGACATGGAGCTGCTGGGCGTGCCGCACGGCATCGTCATCGGCGAGCGCGGCATGGACAACGGCGTGGTCGAGTACAAGTGCCGCCGCACCGGCGAGAAGCAGGAAGTGGCCATCAGCGACATCGTCGCCATGATCAAGGCCAAACTGGGCCGCTAAGCCCACCCTCTTCCCGATATAAAAAAGCGCGCCCGATGGCGCGCTTTTTGTTTGTCTTCTCTTCTAAAGCAAAGAGGATTGCCGCAAGGAGCCTACTCGTTGCGACCGATAAAGAGATCGGTCACGTGGCAGCTGCTACGCGCCGCCAATGCATCGAGCATGTAGGCGGCGGCATCTTCCGGGGTCATGAAACGAGTCGGGTCAACGTGATCCGAGTTGTCCCAGAAGGCGCTGCGGATCCCGCTCGGGTAGAGGTTCACCAGCCGCAGCGGCGAGCCTTTCAGCTCGGCGCGCAACGACTCCAGAAAGCCGCGCATCCCCCATTTGGAGGCGCAGTAGAGACTCTCGTTGGCCTTGCCCACCTGAGCGGCAGAGGAGAGCACGTTGGCCAGCACCCCGCCTTTCTCGCCGATAAGGCGCACCGTCTGCTGGGCCACCAGTATGGTGGAGACAAGATTGCTCTCCACCACACTGCGGATCTGCTCGGCGGTGTAGATGCCGACCGGGCCGAACTCGCCAACCCCGGCGCAGTGGATCACCATCTCGGGCAGGCCGCCCCACTCGACGGCGGCGGCAAAGGCCATCTCCACCTCTTCGTGGTGCGCGAGATCGGCGGCAATGCCGATCACCGCCTGACCGAGCTGATCTTCCTGCTCCTGCAGCTTCTCGTAACGGCGCCCCATCATGGCAACCCGATGGCCCCGCTCAACCAGCCCTGCGGTCAAGGCGCGGCCCAGACCGGAACCAGCCCCCGTCACTATGATGTAGCCCATTACTTCTCCTTGTCGTCAGACGCTCAGATTAGAAGGTGAATTCGCCGCCCATGAACCAGCCGTCGATACGCTGGTCGACGTTGTCGAAGTCCACATTGGCTTCACGCCAGCCGGCGCGCAGCTTCACCGGCATGTTGGAGAACTTGTAGGAAGCGCCCAGACGGTAGTCATAGTTGTCCACGTCGTGAGTACGCAGATCACCGAAGAAGGCGAAACCTGTGTTCGGGATGTAGAGTTCGCTGCCGGCGTAGGCCATCACGGTGTCCTTGTCGTAGCCCTTGCGACCGTAGGAGGTCAGCTCGCCATCGTAGTAACGACCGGTCAGACCCAGATCGATCTTGAACAGATCGTTGTTGAACAGACGGTAGTAGAGGTTCAGATCGTAGGCAGTCAGCTCGTTCTTGAAGGCGCCGCCGGAGGTGCTGAAGTCGGAGATCTCAAACTTGGCGTTCGGCAGGAAAATGATGCCGTGTTCCAGCTGCAGGTAGCCGTTCCAGTTGTAGTGATCGTCATAGTTGGTGCTGGCACCATAAACCTGACCACTGCCCTGGGCGTTCCATACGTCGGCACCGGCGGCGAAACGCCAGTCATTGGCGGCCATGGCACCCTGGCTGCACAGGGCAAACAGAACACCGGCAATCAGCGTCTTTTTCATCACTTCACTTCCTCTTGCATACATGGAAAGAGCGCTATTTTACCCGGTGCAGCCAAAATACCCAGTCTCAAATCTGAACAAGCGACGACAAATGTCAGTGTTTCATATGCTTCATGTTCATCCCCGCCATCGGCTCGATCGGTTTGACCGGCAGGGAGAGCTCCAGCTTCTCGCCATCATCCATGGTCAGGGTGAGCGGCATCGGAGTTTTTTCGGAGAGCGCGCCAATCTCGAACAGCATGATGTGGAAGCTGCCGGGCTTGAGCGCAACCTCACCCTTGGCCGGGATCTCGATGCTCTCGACCTGACGCATCTTCATCACGCCATTCTCGTGCAGGTGGGTGTGCAGCTCGGCGCGACCCGCCGCAGGAGAGGCTGCCGCCACCAGCTTGACCGGTTTGTCGGCATCGTTCTTGAGCACCATGAAGGCGGCGGTGTTGGGAGAGCCCGGCGGCAGCAAACGCACATAGCCGTCAACCGCATCCACCTTGGCCAGCGCGGGAGCCGTCATGCCAAGCACCAGCAGAGAATAAAACGCACGTTTAAACATGGTTGAAATCCTTTTATGATGTTGTTAAACGGCTCCAAGGTTACTCCGGCAGTAACCTTTGTGCACCCTTCAATAACAAGGATTTAGACATGGCCCCCATTCTCGTCGCCGAGCAGCAGGATGGCTTGCTCACCCTGACGCTCAACCGCCCCGACAAGCGCAATGCCCTCAATACCGCCCTCTATCAGCAGCTGGTGAGCGCCCTGCAGCAGGCGGCAAACGATGAGGAGGTGCACGCCCTGCTGCTGCAGGGACAGAGCGACTGCTTTACCGCGGGCAATGATCTGGCCGATTTTGTCGGCAAGAGCTCGCTGGAACCCGACGATCCCATCCTGCAGTTCCTCCACACCCTGGCCGATTTCCCCAAGCCGGTGATTGCGGCGGTCGGCGGCCCGGCGGTGGGGATCGGTACCACCATCCTGCTCCACTGCGATCTGGTCTATCTGGCGGATAACGCCCGCCTGCAACTCCCCTTCGTCGAGCTGGGGCTGGTGCCGGAGTTCGCCTCCAGCCTGCTGCTGCCGCGCATGGTGGGTCACCTCAAGGCAGCGGAGCTGTTGCTGCTGGCCGAGGCAATCGATGCCGACGAGGCGCTGCGGCTCGGACTCGCCAACAAGGTGGTGGCCGCCGATGCCCTGCTCCCCTTTGCCCGCGAGCAGGGGCTCAAGCTGGCAGCCAAGGCGCCCAGGGCGGTGCAAAAGAGCAAAGCGCTTATGAAACAGGAGCTCAAACAGGCGGTCCACTTCGTCATCGATCTGGAGGCGCGCGCCTTCGCCCAGGCGCTGCAAGGGGAAGAGGCGCAGCAGCGCATCGCTCAAAAGCTCAAACGCCGCAGCTAAGATCGACGCCTGTCAGTTGAGGCGAAAGCGGCCGATCAGTTCGCAGCCCTGCACCTTGTCCTGCAACTGGATCAGTTTGGCTATTTCGGGGTTGGGGTGGCGCTTCAAGAAGGCGAGCAGGGCGCCGCGGCAGCAGCCCAGCTCGCTGATCAGCGCCTCGCACTCCCGGTTGGGGCACTGCGGCACCAGCGCCGTCACCAGCTCGGAGGCGAGCTTGAGATAACGCAGCTCGTAGGCGGGCTCATCCATCGCCCGCCAGAAATCGGCCAGCCGGTGGCAGGTAGCGACCCGCATGCTGGCCAGCTCGGCAAGCGCTACCTCGCTCATCTCGTAGACATCCCCCAGCGCCTGCTGATAGAAACACACGGCGGCCCCCAGCGAACCGGACTGCCACGACCGCTCCGCCTCCAGCATGTAACGCTGCCAACTCTCTGGTGTCATCTCACTCCCCCTTGCTATTCATCAGGGTGATCCATGATGGCTAATTGAGAATAAATATCAACCAGATGGTTAGTGCAGGATCTCTCCATTCTGCTTGGCAAATCGCCATTATTACCCTTATGATCGCGCCGATTTCCCATATCAGGGCCAACCCCGAATGCGACCCCGTCTGCCCCAAATGCTGGGCTGCTCACTGCTCTGCGTGCCCCGCATGCTGGTCTGGATCTATTAGCTGCGCTCCATCGAACGCAACCAATTAAATCCATTCAACAAAGGAGTACCAGGATGAAAACCTGCCAGCACTGGTCACAGGTCGAATACCTGCATCTGACGGTCAGCAACCCCAACATCCGCCTCAAGGGGCAACACAGCTACTACTCGGGTGCCTGGGATGGCCCCTTCGAACAGGAGGTAGTGCGCTACCTCTATGGCGACAGCTTCAGCCGCCATCCCGATACCGGCTGGGAGCCGCTCTGGCATGTCGACCAGCTCCATATCGGTGACTACGTGCAGATCGCCGCCGGGGTGAAGATCATCATGGGCGGTAACCACACCCACAATACCGCCTTCATCAGCACCTATCCGTTTGCTGATCTGGAGGCGCTAAAGCGCAGCTACCGCCCTGCCGGCGATACCCGCATCGGCAACGATGTCTGGATCGGCATGGAGGCGATGATCATGCCCGGCGTCACCATCGGCGATGGCGCCATCATCGCCGCCCGGGCGCTGGTCACCAAAGATGTGCCGCCCTACGCCATGGTGGCGGGCACGCCAGCGGCCATAGTGCGGATGCGCTTCACCGAGAGCGAGATAGCCAGGCTGCAGGCCCTCGCCTGGTGGGATTGGCCGGACGAACAGGTCAATGCCCTGTTGCCACTGATCCAGCAGGGCGAGGTGACCCTGCTCGAACAAGCTGCCGCCACCTGGCAGAGCCAGGCTTCAACGCCAGATGCGACACCATAACGCACAGACTGGTATAAAAAGAGGGCGACCCACGGGTCGCCCTCTCTCGTTGTCTGGCTGTCAGTTCGCCGTCTTCGACTGGTTGAGGCTGCACTGCCGGCCGGGATAACCGGGCAGATCTTTGGCATCGCTGCCACAGGCAAGCCGTTTGGCCTGCTGCAGCCGAGCCGCCAGATTGGCGCTGTCGATTGGCATCCACTGCATCTGCTTGCCAAGCCAGCTGGCCCAGGCGAACTCGACAAAGTAGACCTGATCCTGCTTGCTGAAGTAACCCGCATCCTGCAGCAACCCCGCCAGAGTGCGATAGGGGTAGTCAGGCAACTTGTCGATGCTGGTCGGCAGCTGCTCCGGCGTGAGGGGTAACCCCTTCTCGTCCTTGAGCCAGGCCCAGTGGTTGTTCTGCATCTGGCTCCAGAAGTTGTCTTTATCCTGCAAGCGACCGATCACCTTGACCCGCACCTGCTTGACCCCTTGCTGCCAGAGCGCCTTGGTCAGGTGATGTCGATCCACCAGCCAGTAGCCGCCATCCGGCGCAATCACCACAGGGATCTCTTTCTTTTTCATCAGCTTGTCGAGCTGCTTGGGATTCATGTCCGCCAGCGTCGCCTGGGTTTCATCCACCTGCAACTGCCCCACCCCACCCTGGGTCGGGTGCAGGGTCTCGATCCCCGCCTCGCACCAGCTACCCACCGCCGTGTCGCGCTGACACGGGGTCAACGCCCAGGCACTCTGGCTGAGCGCCCCGACCATCAGGAAACAGCCCGGCAATAACCATGCTTTCATCGTTTGCTACTCCTAGTCACATTCAATCCCGGACACGCGACAACACGACGCCGCCCCGGCGACAGATGAGAGCCGAATGCTGGCGGTCAGACCAGTAAACGGGATATCATGATTTCCCGTCTGTCGGCGACATTTTCTCGCCGAGTTTTCTCCCCGCTTCACACAATTTGAAGGATCCGACCCATGAAAGGATGGAGCCCCTTGCTGGCCCTCTTGGGCTGTGCCGCAGTCCAGGCTGCCGATATTCCCGCCGGAACTGAACTGGCCGCCAAACAGGTGGTGGTTCGCCACCTGAAAGATGAACCTGCCAGTCTCAGTCCGCTCAAGCTGGTCGGCTTGCCCGAATTGCAGGTGCTGCGGGATCTGTTCGAGGGGCTGCTGACCCAGGGGCCGGATGGCAAACCCGTCCCCGCCGTTGCCTTGCGCTGGGAGAACAAGGACAACCAGTTTTTCACCTTCCACCTGCGCCCGGATGCCCGCTGGTTCAACGGCGATCTGGTCAAGGCTGGCGACTTCGTCTATAGCTGGCGCAAGCTGGTCGACCCGAAAGAGGCGGCCACTTTCGCCTGGTTTGCCCAGCTTGCCCGCTTCGACAAGGTGGACGAGATCATGGCTGGCAAATTGCCTGCCAGCGAGCTGGGTGTCAAGGCGATCGATGACCACACCCTGCAGATTAGCCTCTCCCAACCGGTTCCCTATTTCCTGAGCCTGCTCACCCACCCCAGCCTGTCGCCACTGCATCAGGCCAGCATCGAGAAGTTTGGCAACAAGTGAACCCAGCCCGGCAAGCTGGTCGGCAACGGCGCCTTCGTGCTGAGCAGTCGGGTGGTCAACGAGAAGCTGGAGCTGGTGCCCAATCCCCACTACTGGGACAAGGCCCACACTGTGCTGACCAAGGTCATCTTCATGCCGATCAATCAGGAGACCACCGCCACCAACCGCTATCTGGCGGGGGATCTGCAGATCACCGAATCCTTCCCCAAGGAGCAGTACGACAAGCTGATGAAAGAGATCCCGGGTGAGGTCTACACCCCGATGCAGCTTGGTACCTACTACTACGCCTTCAATACCCGTCAGCCACCGCTCGACGATGTACGGGTACGCAAAGCGCTCTCCTACACCATCGATCGCGCCCTGATTGCCGACAAGGTGCTCGGCACCGGCGAGAAACCGGCCTACCACTTCACCCCGGATGTCACCGCCAGCTTCGAGCCCAAGGCCAACCTGCTCTCGAGCAGCAGCCAACAGGAGCTGGACAGCAAGGCACAGGCGCTGCTCAAGGAGGCTGGCTACGGCCCGGACAAACCGCTCAAGCTCTCGCTGCTCTACAACACCGCCGAAGTACACAAGAAACTGGCGCTCGCCATCGCCAACATGTGGAAACAGAAGCTGGGCGCTCAGGTAGAGCTGACCAATCAGGAGTGGAAAACCTATCTCGACAGCCGCCAGAGCGGCCAGTTCGAGGTGATCCGCTCCTCCTGGGTGGCCGACTACAACGACCCGTCCGCCTTCCTCGGCCTGTGGGGCTCTCACCACAGCGGCAACATGACCGGCTTTGCCAATGCAAGCTATGACCAGTTGCTGGACAAGGCGGCGCAAACCCGCGACAGCGGCGCCCGCAGCCGGCTGTTCGATCAGGCGGAGAACATCCTCGAACAGCAGGCGCCCATCGCCCCCATCTATCAGTACACCAATGCCCGGCTCATCAAGCCCTGGCTCAAGGGCTACCCCATCAACAACCCGGAAGATGTGGCCTACAGCCGCCAGCTCTATATCGTCAAACACTGAGCTGATATAGCGCGCTGAAGCACAAGAGGGCCGCCTGCGGGTGGCCCTCTTATTGATACTGTTCACACCCGATATCGCCGCATAGAATGCCCGCTTTCCGATTCCATCAGCCGTTGTCGATCGCCATTTATCATGCGTTACCTGTTACTGCTCTCCCTGCTCTGGACACTGCCAGCCCTGGCCGAGAGTGAATCTCGCTGCCAGCAAGCCTTTGTCGACTGGATGCTGCATCAGCAACAGCAGTTCAGCGATCGCAAGGCGGACAAGATGACGCGGCGACGGGCCGAACGAGCTATCGATCTCGCCCGGCAGGAGTACGACAAAGCGGGCAGCTTCTGCCAGACCATGCTGCAAATAGAGGCGCATCGCGACAGCGATCCCCGCTTCACCCCGCGCGAGGGGGAGATCCACAACTTCCACCCCGCCAGCTGAGCCTCTGACCACAGCCGATTGAAATAAAAAAGCGCGTCACAAGACGCGCTTTTCTCGCTTTGCCTGACAGGAGAGTTATTCGCTCTGCTCGCTGGCGGCAAACTCCGGCACCTTGGCCATGGCATCCAGCACCACCTGAATATCCGCCCCCGGCTTGCAGGCGTTTTCGCTCAGGTGACGGCGCCAGGCGCGCGCCCCCTGCATATTCTGGAACAACCCCAGCATGTGGCGGGTCATGTGGGAGAGGTAGTTGCCCTTGGCCAGCTCCTGCTCGATATAGGGCAGCATCATCCGTACCACCTCATGGCGGCTCGGCACGGCGTTGTTCTGGCCGAACACCAGATTATCCACCTGCGCCAGAATGTAGGGATTCTGATAGGCTTCGCGCCCCATCATGACACCGTCCACGTGTTGCAGGTGCTCAAGGGTCTGCTCCATGGAGGTGACGCCGCCGTTGAGGGCGATGGTGAGATCCGGGTAATCCTGCTTGACCCGATAGACGCGAGGATAATCGAGGGGCGGGATCTCGCGGTTCTCCTTGGGACTCAGGCCGCTCAGCCAGGCCTTGCGGGCATGGACGATGAAGGTATCGCAACCGGCGTCCCGCACCTGTTCAATAAAGGTCTGCAGAAATTCGTAGGAGTCCTGATCGTCGATGCCGATGCGGGTCTTCACCGTTACCGGAATATCGACCACATCGCGCATCGCCTTGACGCTGTCCGCCACCAGTGCCGGTTCCCCCATCAGGCAGGCACCAAAGCGGCCATTCTGCACCCGATCGGAGGGGCAGCCGACGTTGATGTTCACCTCGTCATAGCCGCGCTCCTCGGCCAGCTTGGCACAGCGCGCCAGATCGGCCGGATTGCTGCCACCCAGCTGCAGGGAGATGGGGTGCTCCTGCTCGCTGTAACCCAGATAATCACCCTTGCCGTGGATGATGGCGCCGGTGGTCACCATTTCGGTATAGAGCAAGGTCTGGCGGCTCATCAGTCGATGAAAATAACGGCAATGCCGATCGGTCCAGTCCAGCATGGGGGCGATGGAAAAACGCTGCGCCTGCATAAAAATCATCCGGGTTGGCTAAAGAAAGGGGCGGATTTTATCACAACGTGAAGCAGCCCCAGAAAATGAATTTTGTCGCCGCGCCATGCGAGGCCCTGTGATAGTATCCAGCTAATAGAAAGGGCAATTGCGCGATCATGAATCAAGACCAACTTTTACAACGAGCCGAGCGACTCTGTGTACAGCGAGGGATCCGCTTCACCCCGACCCGACGTCAGGTATTTCGCCTGCTGGCGGCACATGGCAACGCCATCAGCGCCTATGATTTGTTGGCTCAACTGCAGCGAACGGAAGCCAACGCCAAACCGCCAACCGTATACCGGGCACTCGATTTTCTGCTCGAACAGGGCTTTGCCCACAAGGTGGAATCGCTGAACGCATTTATCTTCTGCTGCCACTTCGATCACGCTCACCCGATGCAGCTGCTCATCTGCGATGACTGCGGCGAGGTGGTCGAGCTGCACGACACGGCGATCGATAGCGCGTTTTCCGAGCAGGCCCATCTGCATGGTTTTACTATTACCAATAAGACGATAGAGGCACATGGCCAATGTGCTCGCTGTACGCCCACTGTAGGAAGTCATCATGAAGGCTGATTTTGTAAATCCGTTCCTGCTCTCTCTGCTCAATGTGCTCTCTACCATGGCACAACTGGAACTCAAACCGGGCAAACCGAAACGCAAGATGGACGAGCTGGCTCGCGGCGATGTCTCAGGCCTGATCGGCATGGTCGGCCCGCAGACCCGTGGCTCCCTCTCCATCAGCTTTGAAAAAGGGCTGGCGCTGGAGATCATGCGCCGCATGCTGGGGGAAGCGCCTGCCACCATCAATGAAGAGGTGACCGACATGGTGGGCGAGATCACCAACATGGTGACCGGTGGTGCCAAGCGGATGCTGGGCGAGAAGGGCTACGAGTTTGACATGGCCACTCCGGTTATCGTCTCCGGCCCTAACCACACCATCACTCACCGCGCAGATGGCACCAAGATCATGATGCCTTTCGAATCTGATTTTGGTCGCGCCACCATCGAAATCTGCTTCGAGTAGTCACGATGTGGACTGCCTTGAAATGGTTCTTTATCTGCTGGGCGTTGCTGCTGATCCTCTCTGATATCCAGATCAGCACCTCCCTCTACAAATACGAAGACAATCGGGTAGTCATCAACTTCCCGCGCTGGCAAGCCAAAGCACCGTGGGGCACTTTCGAATGGCATGCCGGGCGCATTCAGACCCACTGGTATGGTCTGGATGGCAAGCCCAAACCGGAAGGCCCGCGCATCTAGTTCGCCTGCTTGAAGACCCATACCAAGAGGCCAGCATCTGCTGGCCTCTTTTGTTATGCGAACGGGTAAATCACCTGCTTACGCTGCCTCGGCAGCCAGATCGCCGACCGGCCGCACCAGCATGCCAAGCAGACAGGCCAGCAGGGTTGGCATCAGCCAAGCGAGCCCCTTGTCAAACAGCGGCAGGAAGGCAAACGCCTCCATCTTCATGCCGGCAGCCCCCAGCCCATCGAGACAGCCAAACAGGAAGGCCACCGCCAGCACGCAGCGGAACGCCAGACGCGGGCGACCAAAGTAGCCCTTGAGGAAGGTAACCAGCACCAGCGCGATGGCGACCGGATAGATGGCCACCAGCACCGGAATGGAGAGGCCAATCAACTCGCTCAGACCCACATTGGCCACCAGCGCACAGAGCGCCCCCAGCAGCATGACCCAGTTGCGATAGGCCCAGCCAGTCAGACCGTGGAAGTAGTCGGCACCGGCACAAAGCAGGCCGACCGCACTGGTAAAGCAGGCCAACGTGATAATGGCCGCCAGAATGAACTGACCCGGCTGACCAAACAGGCTCAGCACATAGGCATTGACGATGGTGCCGCCATTGCTGATATCGCTCGCCACCCCTTCAGCACTGTTGCCCAGATGAAAGAGCGAGATATAGACAGCCGACAGCCCGACCGCCGAGATCAACCCCGCGATGGTCAAGTATTTGAACTGGCTGCGATAATCCTCAATCCCCTTCTGGCGCAGCAAGCCGATGATCAGGGCACCGAACATCAGGGAGGCCAGGGTATCCATGGTGTTGTACCCCTCCAGCATCCCCTTGGTCAGGGCTGCTTCTATGTACTCACCACTGGCATCGGGCATGGTGCCCTGCGGCGCCACAAAGACCCCGACCGCCAGAATGAGCAGCATCACCATCAGCGCCGGCGTCAGGTACTTGCCGACCGCATCGAGCAGCTTGCCGCGATCGAGCGCCACCAGGATCACCAGCGCAAAGAAGCTCAGGGTATAGAGCAGCAGCCCCCCATGGCCGGCATCGCCGAGCCAGGGCTTGAGCCCCATCTCGTAGGCAACCAGACCGGTGCGGGGAATGGCGAACGCAGGCCCCATGATGATGTAGATGGCGATGGCCAACGCAGTGGCAACGCCTGCCGGCAGATAGCGGGTCAGCTCGGTCCAGCCACCGGCACCACGCCCGGAGCTACCCTTGGCTACCGCAATCAGGGTGATCAGCGGCAGCCCCACCGCCGTCAGCAGAAAACCGCACATGGCGGCAACCAGATGCTCACCGGCCATAAAACCAGCCAGCGGCGGAAAAATGATATTGCCTGCCCCCAGATAGAAGGCGAACGTCATAAACCCCAATCCGAATACGTCGGACAACTTCAATGATTTCGTCAAACCCAACCTCATCTGCCTTATCAGCTTGTTCTTGTTGATTACACCCACTGCCTGGCAGATAACCTGACAACCATATGCTCGCTTCCCGCTCTCCCCGACAATCGGATGAGGAGCGCCATCCTGAGCATAAAGAAGAGATATTTGATCTCAATCACACATTAATATCTTGAAACAATTTGCTTGGCCAGAATTAATCGCTGAATGACCACGGTGGAGAAGGAGCTGAAGCGCGGGAGAGAGAAAGGAAGCGGGAAAGCATCCGGCAGCAGTGCAGGGCTCAACAAACAAAAGAGCCTGCACAAGGCAGGCTCTTTATTCAGAGAAAGGGAAGCTATCAGGCAGCTTCGGCGGCCAGCTTCTCGGCCGGGCGAACCACCATCCCTACCACGCAAGCCAGCAGGGTCGGCATCAGCCAGGCGAGGCCCTTGTCAAACAGCGGCAGGAAGGCAAACGCATCCATCTTCATGCCGGCAGCACCCAGACCATCCAGGCAGCCGAACAGGAAAGCCACCACCAGCACAGCGCGGAACACCAGACGCGGGCGACCGAAGTAACCCTTCAGGAAGGTGACCAGCACCAGCGCCACGGCAACCGGATAGATGGCAACCAGCACCGGAATGGAGAGGCTGATGAGCTGGCTCAGACCCACGTTGGCCACCACGGCGCAGATGACGCCCAGCAGCACGACCAGCTTCTTGTAAGCCATGCCGGTCAGATTGTGGAAAAAGTCGGAGCAGGCAGAGATCAGACCCACAGCAGTGGTGAAGCAAGCCAGAGTAATGATGGCAGCCAGAATGAACTGACCCGGCTGACCAAACAGGCTCAGCACATAGGCGTTGACGATGGCGCCACCATTGCTGATGTCGGTCGCCACACCAGCGGCAGTGTTGCCCAGCTCGAACAGGGAGATGTAGACCACGGAGAGGCCGATGGCAGAGATCAGGCCGGCGATGGCCAGATACTTGAACTGGCTCTGGTAGTCGTTAATCCCTTTCTGGCGCAGCAGGTCGACGATCAGGGCACCGAACATCAGGGAAGCCAGGGTATCCATGGTGTTGTAGCCTTCCAGGATCCCTTTCACAAACGGGCTGTTCTGATAGTCACCGGCAGATTCCGGCATGGTGCCCTGCGGCGCCACAAACACCCCGATCGCCAGGGTCAGCAGCAGCAACATCAGCACCGGAGTCAGGTATTTGCCGATGGCGTCCATCAGCTTGCCCTGGTTCATGGAAACCAGCACGGCCACCCCGAAGAAGAGCACTGTGTAGGCAGCCAGACCCGCCTGACCCATATCGCCGATAAAAGGCTTGAGACCCATCTCGTAGGCCACCAGACCGGTACGGGGAGCCGCAAAGGCCGGGCCGATGATGATGTAGATGGCAACCGCCAGCGCAGTGGCCACGCCCGCAGGCAGCAGCTTGGTCATGCCGGCCCAGCCGTTACCGGCCTTGGCGACGGCAATAATGGTGATGAGCGGCAGGCCCACAGCGGTAACCAGAAAACCCAGCATCGCCAGAGAGAGGTGTTCGCCAGCCATGTAACCAGCGAGCGGCGGGAAGATGATGTTACCGGCGCCCAGGTAGAAGGCGAAGGTCATGAACCCCAATCCGAGTACGTCGGACAACGTGAGTGATTTCTTCAAGTTCAACCTCGTCTGTCTTGTAAATTATTGCTTGTTATAGTTTTTATCGGTCATTGACCAGTTTGTTCATATGGGTAAAAAAAAGAGCCCCGCTTGATTTTTCATCGTGACCAGTGGTTTTGGCTGGTCTGGAGCGGGCGCTCGATCTCGAACCAGCATAATGGCATGAAAAAATAGTTCAAGACGAAATTTACATCTTCAAATAGAAGGGGCTGGTCAGTTGGATATATCTGTCGGAATAGGCTCCATCAGCAGAATGGATCACAATATCCCCCCTTTCACACCTGTTTAATCCTCTGCCAAGTCGCAATAAAACACGATTTGCCTCTTTACCCTCTCTGGTGATAACAGCTGTATAACAAATGCCATGCAGATCATAATCCGCCGAGATGCATAAAATTTCATCAGCCATGGCCGTCGGCAGCACCAGTGCCACCTCGCCATTCGGGGCCAGCAGTCGGTCGCAGGCAGCGAGCAGTGCATGGCTGTCGAGGGCACCGGTATGGCGGGCCATCGCCCGCGCCGGGTCGCTAAATGACTGGCCTGCCACGAAGTAAGGGGGGTTGGAGACAATCAGGTCGTAAGGGTCGGCCTGATACCCCTGCACCGCGCTTTCGGTGATGGTCACGCGATCGGCCCAAGGGGAGGCGGCGACGTTCTCTCTGGCCTGGATCACTGCATCACTATCCAGCTCCACCCCGTCGATATGACAGTCAGATCTGCTGCGCTGGGCCAGCATCAGGGCGATGAGGCCGCTGCCGGAGCCGATATCGAGCACCCGGCGCGCCTGTTCGACCGGGGCCCAGGCACCGAGCAGGATGCCGTCGGTGCCCACCTTCATGGCGCAGCGATCGTGATTGATATGGAACTGTTTGAAGGTAAAACCGCGACTACGCCCCATCTGGCCCCCGTCATCTGCAAAAATGGTTGGCGATTATAGCGACTAAGCCACACTCGCCATAGGAGCCGACGAGATAATCGCCTATAATCTGCCGTTTCCTTAATGACCGAGTATTGCCATGAGCCAGTCCTTTGATGATTTCGACCTGCACCCTGCCCTCAACCGGGCTTTGGCCGAGATGGGATTCACCCGCCCCACTACCATCCAGCAGATGGTACTGGAGCCAGCCCTGGACGGCCGCGATATTCTGGCATCCGCTCCGACCGGTACCGGCAAGACCGCCTCTTTCCTGTTGCCGGCGCTCCAGCACCTGCTGGACTTCCCGCGCCGCAAGCCGGGCCCCTGCCGCATGCTGATCCTGACCCCGACCCGCGAGCTGGCGCTGCAGGTGACTGCCCACGCCAAGGCGCTGGCGGCCCACACCAACCTCAGCATCGAGACCATCATCGGCGGCGTCAGCCATGAAGAGCAGCTGCCTGCCCTGACCAAAACCACCGACATCGTGGTCGCCACCCCGGGCCGCCTGCTCGAGTACATCGAGAAAGAGGAGTTCGAGAGCCACGACATCGAGGTGCTGGTACTGGATGAAGCGGACCGCATGCTGGACATGGGCTTCATCAAGGATGTGAACCGCATCGTAGAAGAGGCGCGCTACCGCAAGCACACCATGCTCTTCTCCGCCACTCTGGAAGGGGCCGGCCTTGAGAAGTTCGCCAGCGAAATCCTCAAAGATCCGGTGGAGCTGCACGCCGAGCCGCCGCGCAGCGAGCGTCGCCCCATCACCCAGTGGATCCATCTGGCCGATGACGCCGCCCACAAGCTGGCGCTGCTGACCCACATCCTGAAAAACCCGGAAACCCAGAAGGCGATCATCTTCGTCAAGACCCGCGAGCGTCTGGCGGAGCTCTCCGGCCAGCTGCAGGCGGCAGGTATCTCCTGCGCCTGGATCCGCGGCGAGATGGAGCAGAGCAAGCGTATCGAGTCGATCCGCAAGTTCCACGAAGGTGAAGTGCCCTTCCTGATCGCCACCGACGTCGCCGCCCGCGGTATCGACCTGCCGAACGTCAGCCATGTCATCAACTATGACATGCCCTACGGCGCCGATGTCTACGTCCACCGGATCGGCCGTACCGGCCGCGCCGGCAACCGTGGCTGTGCCATCAGCCTGGTGGAAGCCCACGACATGGCGATGGTCGCCAAGATCGAACGCTACACCGAGGAGCGCCTCAAGCGCCGGGTGATCGACGAACTGCGCCCCAAACACAAAGAGGCGCGGGTACCGGTGAAGAAGAAAAAGCCGGTCGATGGCAAGAAGAAAGCGACCAAGAAGAAAAAGAAGAAGTAATAGCTGACCGCTAAACAAGAAGGGCCATCCCGCGGGATGGCCCTTCTGCATTCTGTGCATCTGGCAAATCGGAGAGCTGCCGCTCCGGGCTCGCCACCGCCGTTGCAGGGCTATTTGCAGCCAGACCAGCTTACTATAAATTTAATTTATGGGTTTTAGGGAAATGACCTAACCAAAACTTATAGTGAATCTCATCCGATCATCAGGGCATGAATGTGCCCGTCAGACGCCCTGCGGAGCCATCGCCCGATCCGGGCAACGAATCACGCCTGAATGCTGCCGGCCTGTCAGGCCACCGTCTTGCGCATGCCGATATGGGGGATATCGTCCTCGACATATCCCTCTCCCTCGGCCACAAAGCCATGCTGGCCGTAGAAGCCTTGCAGATGGGCCTGCGCCCCCAACCAGATGCTGTGGGTCGGCCAGCGCGCCTCGCACGCCTTGACCCCCTCGCCGATCAGCTGGTGACCGAGACCACCGCCGCGCGCCTTGGGTGAGGTCACCACCCGACCGATGGCGGCGCCACTCTCGTCGCCGATGCCGGGCGCCATGATCCGCGCATAGGCGGCCAGCAGATCGCCCTGATAGCCGAGCAGGTGCCAGACCCCTTCGCGGCGATCGAGCCCGTCCAGATCCTGAAAGGGGCAGGTCTGCTCCACCACGAACACCTCGGCCCGCAGCGCCAGCAACTCATACAACTCGTCAGTGGTCAGTTCAGACCAGGGTTTCAGGATCCAGTTCATAGGCAACTCCTTATCAGTTCGGCCTGCCAGCATAATCGTGGCGCCAGCCCCCTGCATTAACCTTTGTTAAGTTCTTTCAGTCGCTTGCGAATACGGCTCAGGCTGATGGGAGTAATGCCGAGATAGGCGGCGATCTGGTGGTCGGGCACTCTGGCATCGAGTGCGGGAAAGCTGTCAAGAAAGTGCTGATAGCGCGCCTGCGGGCTGCCGGTCAGCAGCAACTGCTCCTTCTCCTCCTTGATGCGCAGCTGCACCTCCAGCAGGTGCTGGTACCAGCGCGGCCAGCCGGGCAGCTGGCGCAGGTCGGCAAGACTGAACAGCTGCAGACGGCAGGGCTCCAGCGCCTCCACGCTGTAGCGGGCAGGCTCGCCACTGAGCAGGTGGTGGAAGTCGAGAAACTCGTCCCCCTCCCAGTAGAACTCCTTGATGTACTCGCGGCCATCTTCCAGCACCAGCTTGGCCCGCAGCAGCCCCTGCTCCACCCTGACCAGCAGATCCGGGCTGTCGCCGGCATGCCAGAGACAACTTTTCGGGCTGAGGGTCAGCGGGCGGGCAAAAGAGAGGAGGCGCGCGGCCTCCTCTCTATCTGCGACCTGCGCCCAATCGAAGGGGGGTCTGTCAGTCAGCATGATCAAGCACGGCGCTGACGCACGGCTTCAAACAGGCAAACGCCGGTCGCCACCGAAACGTTGAGACTGGATACCGCCCCCGCCATCGGGATGCTCACCAGCTCGTCGCAATGTTCACGGGTCAGACGACGCATGCCTTTGCCTTCAGCACCCATCACCAGCGCCATCGGGCCGGTCAGTTTGGCCTGATAGAGGTCATGATCGGCCTCGCCAGCGGTGCCGACGATCCAGACGCCGCGCTCCTGCAACTCGCGCAGAGTGCGGGCCAGGTTGGTGACCTGGATGAGCGGCACCACTTCAGCGGCGCCACAGGCGACCTTGCGCACGATTGGAGTCAGGCCGGTGGCCTTGTCGCGCGGCACGATCACAGCGTGCACCCCGGCGGCATCGGCGCTGCGCAGGCAGGCGCCGAGGTTGTGCGGATCGGTCACGCCATCCAGCACCAGCAGGAAGGGCTGGCTCTGTTGTGCCGCCAGCTCGTCCAGCAGGCTGGCCAGATCGTGCTCGGCCAGCTTCGGCGCCTCTTTCACCCGGGCCATGATGCCCTGGTGATTGTTGCCTTCCGCTTTGTCATCAAGGGTCTTGCGATTTACGCTCTGCACGCGCAAGCCGAGGGACTCCAGCTCGGCCAGCAGAGGTTGCAGCCGGTCGTCATCCCGCCCCTTGAGGGCCCACACTTCGATGAAGCGCTCGGGTGTGCGCTCCAGCAGCGCGGTGACAGCGTGAATGCCGTAGATCAGTTCAGTACTCATTTAGTGCTCTTGGCCTTATCGCGAGCTTTTTTGCCCGGTCGTCTGTTGCTGGGTTTGGCACGGCCACCCTTGGCGGGTTTGCCGCTCTCCTTGCCATCTTTCTCTTTGCGCTTTTCGTGGCGCTCGGCGCTCTTGGCCTTCTCCTTCTTGATCTCGGCCATCTTGCGAACCGCCTGCTTGGCGTTCTTGCCGGTGATCTTGAGGGGCTCTTCCACCATCACGAAGTCGATCTTGCGATCGTCTAGATTGACGCCCATCACCTTGACCCGCACCTTGTCGCCCAGACGGTAGCGGCGGCGGAAGTTCTCGCCGATCAGCTGCTGGTGCAGGGGGTCGAACTGGTAGTAGTCGTTGGTGAGGGTGCTGACGTGCACCAGACCGTCGATGTGGATCTCGGCCAGACGAACGAAGAAGCCAAAGCCGGTGACGCTGGCGATGACGCCGTCGAACTCGTCACCCACGTGATCCAGCATGTACTCGCACTTGAGCCAGTCGGCCACATCGCGAGTGGCATCGTCGGCACGACGCTCGGTCATGGAGCAGTGCTCGCCCATCGGATCCACTTCTTCCAGCTGGTAGTGGTAGCCACCGCTCGGGGTCCACTTGTGGCGCAGGTTGGCCTGCTGCTCCTTGGCGGTCTGATACTTGATCGCGCGGTGCAGGATGAGATCGGGGTAACGACGGATCGGCGAGGTGAAGTGCGCGTAGGACTTCAGGGCCAGACCGAAGTGACCGATGTTGTCGGCCTGATAGATGGCCTGACGCATGGAGCGCAGCAGCATGGTGGAGAGCAGCTCCGCATCGGGGCGCCCTTCAAATTTGGCAGCCAGCTCGGCGAAATCCTTCGGCTCGGGCTCGAGACCGCCCTTGAGCTCCAGACCCAGTTCGGCCAGGAAGTCGCGGAAACCGGTCAGACGCTCTTCGCCCGGACGGTCGTGGACCCGGAACAGGGCGGCGGCTTCGTTTTTCTCGATATAACGGGCGGCAGCCACGTTCGCCTGGATCATGCACTCTTCGATGATCTTGTGGGCGTCGTTGCGCACCAGCGGCACGATGCGGTCGATCTTGCGCTGGGCGTTGAAGATGAAGCGGGTCTCCTCGCTCTCGAACTCCACCGCGCCGCGCTGATGACGGGCCTGTTTGAGCGCCTTGTAGAGGTTGTTGAGCTCCTCGATATGGCCCACCAGCGGATCGTACTGCTGGCGCAGCTTGGGATCCCCGTCGAGGATCGCCGCCACCTTGGTGTAGGTGAGACGGGCGTGAGAGTTCATTACCGCTTCGTAGAACTTGTAGCCGGACATGCGGCCAGAGGCGGAGATGGTCATCTCGCACACCATGCAGAGGCGGTCAACCTGCGGGTTCAGGGAACAGAGACCGTTGGAGAGCACCTCCGGCAGCATGGGCACCACGAACTCGGGGAAGTAGACCGAGTTGCCGCGCTGATAGGCTTCGGTGTCAAGGGCTGTGCCCGGCTTCACGTAGGCAGATACGTCGGCAATGGCAACCCACAGGCGCCAGCCGCCACCACGCTTGGCTTCACAGAAGACGGCGTCATCGAAGTCGCGGGCATCTTCCCCGTCGATGGTGACCAGCGGCAGGGCACGCAGGTCGATACGGCCCTCTTTGGCCTTCTCCGGCACCTGCTCGCCGAGACCGGCGACCTCTTTGGTCACCTCTTCCGGCCAGGTATGCGGAATGCCGTGGGTACGCAGGGCGATTTCGATCTCCATCCCGGGCGCCATGTTTTCACCCAGCACCTCCAGCACGGTACCGACCGCGTTGAAGCGGGCAGTGGCGCGCTGGTTGATGCGCACGACCACGACCTGGCTCTGGCGAGCCCCCTTGTTCTCCCCTTCCGGGATGATGATGTCCTGACCGATGCGGCTGTCGTCAGGCACCACGAAACCAACGCCGTTCTCGACGAAGTAACGGCCGACGATATCCGCCTCGCGGGACTTGAGCAGACGCACCAGACGCGCCTCCTGGCGCCCCTTGCGGTCGATTTCAGTCGGCTGCACCAGTGCATAGTCGCCGTGCATCAGACGCTGCATTTCGCGGTTGTTGAGGAACAGATCCGGGCCACCACCCTCGGGACGCAGGAAACCGAAGCCATCCTTGTGGCCGAGTACGTAGCCTTTCACCAGATTCAGGCGATCCGGCAGGGCATAACACTGGTTGCGCGTGAAGACCAGCTGTCCATCGCGCTCCATGGCACGCAGACGGCGACGCAGGGCTTCCAGTGGCTCTTCATCGGTCAGCTTGAGAACCTTGGCCAGCTCTTCCCGTGACATGGGTTTTTCGTGGCCCTTGATGAGGTCGAGGATCATCTCGCGACTGGCGATGGGATTCTCGTATTTTTCGGCCTCGCGTTCGAGGAAAGGATCTTTTTGAGACATAAGCAGGCCTTAGGGTAGGTGGTAACGGTGCCATTATATCGGAGGGGGGGGCGAATGGCATCCATCGGCTGCCTTTTGGCCAATCTCTCTGTCATACTATCTTCAGTTCGCTGGCATGATGAGACACAGAACTCATGAGTAAGGACACATTTGCCCAATCTGCCGCCTATCTCAAGCAGGCAGTCCCCCTGATGATCAAGTACCAGATCCCCACGACGCCGGATAACTATCACCTCTGGTACAACTACGTTGCGGCCAGCATGCCCGAGCTCAATCAGGCGATCGATCAGGCGGTCAAGCTGCAGGGCACCTGCTCTCTTACCACCTGCGAGCGCCTCTACCACCAATATCTGGCGGCTCAGGACGAGAAGCAGATGGAGGCGATGAAGCTCAACCTCGCCGCCATGGCCAACGAGCTGGGCCACTCCATGCAGGACGCCATCTCGGATACCGGCATGTTTCAGGAGATGCTCGACAAGAGTTTTGACAAGCTGAGCCGTATCGACGACGAGGGTTTCAGTCTGGAAGACACCATGGGGATCCTGCGCGATCTGGTGCGTGAATCGCGGGATGTACGCATGTCGACCATGCACTTTCGCAACCAGCTCAGCAATGCCGAGAAGGAGATCAAGGAGCTGCGGGCGGCACTCAACGAGACCCGTAAACTGGCCAACGAGGATGCCCTCACCAGCCTGCTCAACCGGCGCGCCTTTGACCTCGAACTGGAGAGCCTGATCCGCAGCCAGCAGCCCTTCTCGCTGATCCTCGCCGACATTGACCGCTTCAAGAACTTCAACGACGAATATGGTCACCTGCTTGGCGATCAGGTGCTGCGCGCCTTCAGCAAACGGCTGCGCGACGCCTGCAAGGAGGGCGTGACTGCCTATCGGCTGGGTGGCGAAGAGTTCGCCATGCTGGTGCCCCATCGCAATCTGGCACTGACCAGGCAGATGGCAGAGAGCATGCGCCGCGCCATCGAGCGGATGTCGATTCTGGATCGCAAGTCAGGCCGGCGCATCGACCACATCACCGCCTCGTTTGGCGTGGGCGAGTTCAACGGTCAGGAGAGTGCCGACTGTCTGGTCGAGCGAACCGACAAACTGCTCTACAAGGCCAAAGAGCTTGGCCGTAACCGGGTCATGCCACTCCCCTCCTGAGAGCCGTCGAATTGCCGGATCGTCCCCAATAGAAAAGCCAGTCAGATCACTGACTGGCTTTTCTTCATCTCTTACCGATGCCGCCGGGGTGGATCAGTCAGACGATTACTGCTGGGCCTCTGTGACCCCTTCCACTTTCACTTCGACACGGCGATCCGGAGCCAGGCAGACGATCAGCTCGCGCTTGGACTTGCTGACGCAGCTGTCGCCGGTAACCGGGGAAGCCTTGCCACGCCCTTCCACATTGACCTTGCTGGCCGGGATCCCTTTACCAACCAGATAGTTGGCAACGGTCTGGGCACGCTGCTCGGAGAGCTTCTGGTTGTAGGAGTCAGAACCGATGCGGTCGGTGTAACCGATCACGGTGGCGACGCCATCCTTCGGACGCGCAGACTCAATCTGGCTGTAGAGGTTGTCCAGCGCCTCGCTGGCTTTCGGCTTCAGCGTTGCCTTGTTGAAGTCAAACAGCACGTCGGAGCTCAGGGTGAACTGCTTCTCGACAATAACAGGCTCGGGAGCGGGTGCCGGTGCAGGAGCCGGTGCGGCAACCACAGGAGCAACCTGACCGAAGCGATAGACAGCGCCCAGCGAGAGCAGGCCGTTGTCCATGCGCAGACCAGTGTCGTCACGGCTGCCATACGGAGTGGAGTATTGATACTCGAGGCGAGCAGCCCAGTCGCGGTTGAAGGCATATTCAGCGCCCAGCGCACCTACGACAACAAAGCGGCTGTCATCCTTGAAGACATCGCTCTTGGCATCCGCCCAGCCATAACCACCACCAACGCGGCCATAAAGATCTAGGCTATCTGTCACCGGGAAGCCCAGTTTCAGAGTCAGCTGCGCAAGCTGTGCAGTGACTTCATCACTGAATGCAGCCCCGCTTTTCACCGCATCGTATTTATATTTACCCAGGTAGTCATAGCCCAGCTCGATACCCAGGTTCTTGTTGACCTGATAGCCACCAAACACACCGGCGCCCAGTGCATCATTGGTCTCATTGCCAAGAGTCAAGGCGTTGCTTTCATCAATGCCATAGAAGTTGGACCAGCCCAGTTTGGCACCGCCATACCAGGTGTTGTCCTGACCGGCCGCCTGTGCGTTGGCAGCAAGCAAACCGGTAACCAGTAAGGTAATCAATGATTTTTTCATGTCTTAGCCTCTGCAACTTTATGTAGGAGGAGGTTGATTGATATCACCTCGTCTTATAGGCGCAATCGCACAAACACGATCGCAGCATATCAACGTTAGCCTATTTTCAAGTACCTGATATCAATTAACAAATAACACTTTAACTCAATGACATCACAAAAACAGCAACAAATGTCTGTTATTTGACCAAGAAAGGGATGAATGCATCATTCTGCGGGGAAACGGGCCAGCCTGTCGCTGGCCCGGAAGGGTTGTTACTGACGGATGAACTCGTAGTTCTGCTCGATAAAATCGGCCACACGCTGACCCAGAACTTTATGCACGGTACGAGTCGGGTGTACCTGATCCCAGAACATGTTGCCCTCGCAATTGGCTGTCATGGCCGCCCGCATCAACTCGGGGCTGACCACAGCCTGCGCCAGGATCGGGTTGCTCGCAATGGCAAGCTGCTCCGGCAGCGTCAGCGCCGCCGCTTTTGGCATCTTGGCAAAGGGCTTCCAGACATAGCCACCGCCGTAGCAGGCATGTTCGATATCGCTGAGCCCGAACTGCTGCGGGTCGCGCACCATCTCGTCAAACTGCTTGTCGACTTCGAACAGCTTCACGATGCCAAGAGGGGCAAGCTCGTTGGTGAGCGCCTGCAAACGCTGGTTATGGTATTTGGCCACATGGCGTACCTTGTCGACCACCTTCATGCTGTGAGCCGACGGGGTCTGCCCCAGATCAGGAATGTTGAACAGCAGTATCTGTTTGGCGCCATTTAAAACCAGATTATTCGCTGCCGCCTGAATGGTGGCTACCACCCGATCGGCATCCTTCTCCTTGTTCCAGCCATAGGCCAGATAATCGTTGGCACCCACCCAAATCACTACCAGATCATCGGGGCGGAACTTGTCTTTTTTCAGGAACTGTTTGATCTCGTACTCCAGGTTATTGATCACCTGATACTTGGGATCCCACGAACCAGAAGCCAAGCCAGCCATTCAGGGGGCCAAGGTGGTTATAGGCCACCGCAGTGGCTCCGCCTTCAGCCTCGTTGACCAGTTTAAGCCCCGGGAAATGCTCTTGTTGCAACACTTCCAGCCAGACTGGCCCATTACTGAAACGCCCCTTGAAATAGGGGGGACTGGAGGGTAGATACCCTTTCATCTTCTGGTACATTTTGCCGGTATCGGAGAGGCTGTCGCCAAACATCACGATACGGGAAAAGGCAGGACGCTCGACCGCCTGAACGGTCAATGCCATCAACCCCAATAAACAAACAAGCCACTTTTTCATATTGTTATTCTCATTGTTCGGCAAGGGTTACCCCTGCTCGCTTTCCTCGAACGGAGATCCCTTTGGGAAGAAGCAGATCTCCACTGACGCCTGATCAGGGCGACAGATTAACGAGCTGGCTAAACCTTCACCTACTCTTTCGCGCAATAGAATCGATTGCGCTCACAAAACAGACGATCTCTTATTCCATTTTCACCCCATTTCGGCTGCTGCCACAGTCGGAAAAAGCGCGTGCTTTTTGTGCTCTATCCCCTTCTCGCAAATAAAACGGATGCTTTCACGCTTGTTTCACGCCCCCCACCGCACAATGCCCCCATCCCAACGACAGGAGCATGAAATGAACAAAGCAAGCGCAGCCATTATCGGAATGTTGACCCTGATGTCCGTATCCTCTTTCGCCATGGCGGCCTACACAGGCCCAATGGAGCAGAACAAGGTCTCCGTGGCGCAACTCAAGGATCTGGCCGATGACAGCTGGGCCACGCTGGAGGGCAAGCTAGTCAAGCACCTCGGCGGTGAAAACTACCTGTTCCGCGACGAGAGCGGCGAAGTAGAGGTCGAGGTAGACGAGAAGGTATGGCGCGGCACCGAGGTCGGGCCGGACGATCTGATCCGCATCCGTGGCGAGGTGAACCACAGCTGGAACAAGACCGAGCTTGATGTGGAAAGTCTGGAGAAAGTGGGCGCGGCGCCCAAGGCTAAAGGCGGCTTCATCGCCAAGTAAGGCCGGAATGATCCCTGACTGACCAGACGTAAAAAAGGGCGCTGTTGAAAGCGCCCTTTTTCATTTTCCGTTCTGCCGCTGCGACCCGTTAACCGGAACGGCTGGCAAATGTTCGCTTGAACCCCTTCTCGGCCTGATTGACCTTGTAGAGATAGCGACGAGCTTCTGCCTTGGGATGCTGCTCTGTCAGCACCTGATAGACCGCCTCGGGTGAGAGCTGGTTGATCATCCCGGGCGCCGCCTTGCGATCGCTGGAGAAGGTGTTGAGCACCCCGCCAGCCCCACCGTTATAGGCGGAGATCACCGCATAGCGACGAGATTGGGGATCCTGAATATCCGACAGATAGACGGTCTGCAGCAGATGCAGATAGGCAGTCCCGACATCGATGTTGTAGGCCGGATTGAACAGGTCTTCCCGGGTCGGTTGACCGCTCTTGCCTTTGACCCGCACATAGACGTCACGCCCGGCCGTCGCCGGAATGACCTGCATCAGGCCATAAGCGTTGGCATGGCTCACCGCATAGGGGTTGAAGCTGCTCTCGGTCTTGATCACCGCATAGATCAGACTTTCAGAGACCCCGTATTTGCGGGAGGCTTCACGGATCAGGCTGGCGTACTTGTAGCCCCGTCTATCTTCGTGGTTGGCCACCATGGGGATATCGACGAAGAAGATGGTGCGAATACCAAGGGTGCGTTTCTTCATCGCCGTGTTGAGCAGGTAGTCGGCGTAGCGTTCGGCACGCCAGGATGCCCGAATGGGCTGACGCTGATTGTCCACCACCTGGCCATAGAGGAAAGGCTCGCCGCCGGGCATGATCTCCCGGTCGGAGTAAAGATCCACTTCGGCCGGATCGTCCGGTGTCAGCAGGGTCTCGACAATGGCGCGACGCAGGTGAGCACGGGGATCTATGCCAGATACCGTCTCGACCATGATATGGCCGCTGGAGAAGTCGATGTGGGCACGGCTCTTGTACTGATCCGTGTATTTGACGTAGTCATACTTGCCCGCAAACAGCGCCTCTCGCCCCCATATTTCGTTCACGTTATGGGAGAGCGCACTGATCATGTGTTCAAAGCCGCGGATGTCCTTGCCGTTGACGAGATCATCATCCTCATTCCCGCTGGGCTTGGGAGAAGATGAACAGGCAGAGAGAAACAGCAGGGTGCACAGCAGCCAAAAAATTCGGCCCATAGGATCCTCAAACAGGGCGGCAGTGCCGCCCATCATTCATATGCCGCGAGTAAACAAGGGGAGACTGACCACCTTTGGCTCCACTCCCCGCTCACAGGTACTACAGCTCGATTGCTTACTGACTGGGAGGGGTATAACCCTCGATCTGCACTTCACCCGCTTCAAACAGGTAGCTGACCATCTCTTTTTCCAGCAACTGACGATGCTCAAGATTCATCATATTGAGCTTTTTTTCGTTGATCAGCATCACCTGCTTCTTCTGCCACTCGGCCCAGGCTTCCTTGCTGATGTTGTCAAAAATCCGCTTGCCGAGTTCGCCCGGGTAGAGTTGAAAATCCAGGCCCGGGCCCTCTTTTTTCAGGCGTTGGCAAAATACAGTACGGCTCATGTTGACCTCTATGGTTGTAGCTCCGGATAGGCGAGCAGACGGGCCGTGGCGGCCGCCAGCCCCACCTCGGCAGGATGGCGTAAGTTATACCAGAGTCGGTTATCTGCTTCCATGAGGCGCAGCGCTGGCGCTGCCTCAATCTCGATCAGCAGCGGCTGGATATCGAGGTGGAAGTGACTGAATGTATGGCGAAAACCAGCCAGTTCCCGATAACCGTGATGACTCAGGCCAAGGGACGCCAGCAGACCCTCCACCTCCGCCAGCGAGGCGACCTGCGGGAAGCAGTAGAGCCCACCCCAGATCCCCTGCGGCGGCCGCTTCTCCAGCAGCAGTTCGTCGTCATGGCGGATCAGCAGCATGATGCCATCCCGGGCCGGAATGCTCTTCTTCGGCTTGCTGTTGGGGTAGGCAGTCGGGTTGCCTTGCGACAGCCCCTGGCAATCGGCCCGCACCGGGCAACGTTCACAGGCAGGCTTGCTGCGGGTGCAGATCGTCGCCCCGATATCCATCATCGCCTGATTGTATTGCGCCACACCCAGCTTTGGAGTGAGCCGGATGGCGATCTCCCACAGCTCGTTCTCCACCTGCTTCTGGCCGGGCCAGCCCGGCAGCGCCAGCCAGCGGGTGAGTACCCGCTTCACGTTGCCATCAAGGATGGCGTGGGGCTGACCGAGGGAGAGCGACAGCACGGCCCCGGCGGTTGAGCGGCCAATCCCCGGCAGCGCCATCACCTCGTCAAAGCGCTCGGGAAAGAGGCCGTGGTGATGATCGCGGATCTGCTGGGCCGCCTTGTGCAGGTTGCGGGCCCGGGCGTAGTAGCCAAGCCCGGTCCAGTGATGCAGCACTTCGTCCACGGGGGCATCGGCCAGCGCTACCACATCGGGGAAGCGCGCCATAAAACGCTGGTAATAGGGGATCACGGTAGCGACCTGGGTCTGCTGCAGCATGATCTCCGAGACCCAGACCCGGTAAGGAGTCTTCTCCTGTTGCCAGGGCAGGCTCTTGCGGCCATGAAGCTCATACCACTCCAGAACCCGGCTTGCGAAGGTTGATTGATTCACGTTGTTCTCATGTCGTTGATATATAGGGAACTCTGCGGTTCCTTCGGCTTATTTTGGCTGCTCGGTAGTAAGGCCATTGCGCAATACAGAGCCAGCCGTCTGGTGCGGCAGGGTACGGCCTCGTCACGCCCAAGTCAAAGCCCTGCTGACACACTCGATTACCCCACATTTTCCCGGTCACGGTCGGGCAGCAATGCAGTAACAAAGACGATATACTCGGCCCCACGATTGTTGACGGGAGAGATGGTTTGCAGACTTATCTGGTTGGGGGCGCAGTACGGGATCGCCTGCTGGGATTGCCGCAGGGCGACAGGGATTATCTGGTGGTCGGCGCCACTGTGGAGCAGATGCTGGCGCTGGGCTTTACCCAGGTCGGTCGCGACTTTCCCGTGTTTCTTCACCCCAAAACCCAGCAGGAGTATGCCCTCGCCCGTACCGAACGCAAACAGGGTCAGGGCTACACCGGCTTTGTCTGCCACGCCGCCCCCGATGTGACGCTGGAGCAGGATCTGCTGCGCCGGGATCTCACCATCAACGCCATCGCCGAAGATGAACAGGGAGAGCTCCACGACCCCTACGGTGGCATCAAGGATTTGGAACAACGGCTGCTGCGCCACGTCTCCCCCGCCTTTGCCGAAGATCCGCTGCGCATCCTGCGGGTCGCCCGCTTCGCCGCCCGCTTCCACGCTCAGGGCTTTGTCATCGCGCCGGAAACCCTAGCCCTGATGAGCGAAATGACAGCGGCTGGCGAGCTGGCCCACCTCACGCCGGAGCGAGTCTGGAAGGAGCTGGAAAAAGTGCTGCTGGGGCCAACCCCGCAGATCTTCTTCGAGGTGCTGCGCCAATGTGGTGCCCTCAAGGCGCTCTTCCCCGAGATTGATGCCCTGTTCGGCGTCCCCGCCCCGGCCAAGTGGCACCCTGAGATCGACACAGGCATCCACACCCTAATGGTGCTGGAGCAGGCGTGCCGGATCTCCCCGGAATTGACCGTCCGCTTTGCCGCCCTCTGCCACGACCTTGGCAAGGGAGTGACCCCCAAGGAGTTCTGGCCCAGCCATCATGGTCACGGCCAGAAGGGGCTGCCGCTTATTCGCGCCCTGTGCGAGCGGTTCCGGGTACCCAACGAGTGCCGGGATCTGGCGCTGCTGGTGAGCGATCTGCACACCCACATCCACATCGCCTTTGAGCTCAAGCCCGCTACCCTGCTCAAGGTGTTTGATAAGGCAGATGCCTGGCGCCGCCCCGAGCGCTTTGCCCAGCTGCTGGATGCCTGCCGCGCCGACTTCCATGGCCGCACCGGCTTCGAGGAGCGGGTCTACGCCGAGCCAGACTATGTGGCCGAAGCGCTGGCTGCCGCCCAGGCGGTGCCGGCAAAAGAGATTGTGGCGGCCGGTTACAAGGGGGAAGAGATCAAGGAACAGCTTGCCAAAAAGCGGACCGATGCCATCAGCCGCATCAAGGATGAGTGAGCCTTTATCGAGGAGTAACCCCTACCCCGGCGCAAGAACAGACGGCCGTACTGACGAGGCTCCCGCAGGAGACCTCACCAGTACGGCCGTTTTGTCATTTAGCTGAGTTCAGACTGGCGGTTTACGCCGGGCCGATGCGCTCCAGCAAGCTCATATGGGATGAGCCATCGTGGCGCTTGAGGTTCTGACGATACTCGAACTGGCGCTGGCTCTCCTGTTTGAGCCCCAGCATCAGCGAATAGCACATAGCCAGCATGATCACCGAGAAGGGCAGCGCGGCTATGATGCTGGCCGCCTGCAGGGCGGCAAGGCCGCCGGAGACCAGCAAAATCGCAGCGACCAGCCCCTGGCCCAGCCCCCAGAGCGCGCGGTGCGGCACCGGAGGATCCTGATCACCGATGGAGAGCAGGGTCGTAATCACCAGCGTGCCCGAGTCACTGGAGGTGATGAAGTAGGTACAGATAAGCAGGGTCAGCACGCCCTTGGCAATCCAGCCGAAGGTCTCCCAGTGCAGCAGCTCGACCGTCTTGTAGAGCGCCAGCGTCACATCCTGATTGACCGCAGCGACCACGCCGCCGCCACCAAACAGCTCCAGATTCATCGCCGTACCGCCAAAGACGGTGAGCCAGAACATGCCGAGCAGCGAAGGCACCAGCAGCACGCCGAGCACGAATTCACGGATGGTACGCCCCTTGGAGATACGGGCGATAAACATGCCGACAAACGGCGCCCAGGCAATCCACCAGCCCCAGTAAAACGCCGTCCAGCTCGACTGCCAAGCCGAGGTGCCATTAGCTTCGGTGTTGGTCCAGAAGCTCAGTTTGACGATGTTCTGCAGGTAATCACCGATGTTTTGCACGTAGGCGTTGAGGATATAGGTGGTCGGCCCCAGTACCAGAAAGAGCGCGAGCACGAAGACGCTCAGCCAGATATTGAGCTCGGAGAGGATCTTCACCCCGCGCCCGACCCCGGAGACCGCCGAGAGGGTGGCGATCAGGCTGATGCCACCAATCAGCCAGAGCTGATTCGTTTGCGATACTTCCATGCCAAACATCTGGTTGAGGCCGGTGTTCATCTGGGAGACACCCAGGCCAAGGGAAGTCGCCACCCCGAACACGGTACCGAACACCGCCAGCACGTCGGCCGCATGGCCCCAGAAGCCGTAGATGCGATCGCCAAGCAGCGGATAGAGCACAGAACGAATTGCCAGTGGCAGTTTGCGCCGGTAGCTGAAGAAGGCGAGCGACAGGCCGACGATCACATAGATTGCCCAGGGGTGCAGGCCCCAGTGGAAAAAGGTGAGGCGCATGGCGATCTGGGCCGCCTCCGGGGTCATCCCTTCGGTAATAAAAGGGTTGCCCTGCAGGTGGTTCATCGGCTCGGCGATGCTCCAGAACACCAGCCCGATCCCCATGCCCGCGCTAAACAGCATGGAGAACCAGGCGAAGTAGCCGAACTCCGGTACCTGGTCGTCGTCGCCCAGCCGGATGTTGCCGAAACGGCTGAACATCAGGTAGACGGCGAAGAACAGGAACAGGGCGACTACCAGAATGTAGTACCATTTAAACCCGGCAATAATCTGATCCTTGGCCCCGACAAACCAGCTGGCGGCCGTCTCGGGGACAAAGACCCCGAACAGCAGAAACAGGGTGATAACGGTCAACGCCGTCATGGCCATGGTGGGGTTGAGGCCTTTAAATAGCCCTTTGCTTGCTCTCATCCAGCCTCCTTAGTCGTTGTTGAAAAACTCTTCGCCCACGTGATCACCGGCACCACCGATGGCGCGATAGACCAGCTTGCCTGCCGCTTGTTCACGGTGATCCACCAGGGTGACCGAGGGCTGACCGTTCACGGCGTGGCGTTTGCCGAGGAAGATGGCCATGGGCACGCCCAGATTGGAGATACCGCTGGTGATCCAGAGCCGGTTGAAGTCGTAAGAGCCGCCGATGAACTCCAGCTGGGCCAATCCGGTATCGAGGCCGGTCAGATAGAACTGCATGGCGCTTTCGTCAGGAAAGAGGTGCACCAGCACATAGGCGTAACGCAATTCGTTCACCAACTCCTTTAGGTTGAAAGTACCTGTTTCACTACAGGAGAGCGGCAGTTCGCCGTCGTAGTGGTGAACCTTGAGGTTGTTCGGGTCTTCATCATAGGCGGGCTGATAGCGGACAAAGGCTGATGTATCAGGCAGTTCATAGCGAACCCGCACAACTTTCAGGCCGCTGGCCAGGGTCTTGATATCCAGTTCATTGGTCATGTTTACTCCTCTCTTGTCAGGTTAAACCGCGCAAAGAGGGGCTAAACTAACACAAAATTAATTTGAACATAAACCATTTGAGTAATAACTATATTGACCTTTTTATCTGCCGGGAGCAGAATTTTCCTCCTTTCAACCCGACTTCCTACTCCGACACCATGGAAAAACATGATGAAGTGCTGGTAGCGCTGCGCCAGATCATTCGTGCCATCGACATGCACTCCAAGCGCTTGATCAAGGAGGCGGGTCTTACCTCGCCACAACTCTTGCTGCTCAAAGGAATTGACGAGCTGGGCCAGATCTCCATGCGCCAGCTGGCCGACCACACCAACATGAGTCAGGCCACCGCCACCACCATCATGGATCGCCTCGAGAGCCGCCAACTGGTGCAGCGCGTTCGCAGCGAGACCGACAAGCGCAAGGTACACGCGACCCTGACCGATGCCGGCCGCGCCCTGCTGACCGAGGCGCCGACACCACTGCAAGAGAGTTTTATCCAGCGTTTTCAATCCCTTGAAACCTGGGAACAGACCCTGCTGCTCTCCTCCCTGCAGCGCATCTCCGCCATGATGAATGCCGATGGAATCGATGCCGCCCCGGTGCTGAGCGTCAGCCCCCTGACCGCCGAGCAGGCATAAAAAAAGCTCCCGAAACGGGAGCTTTTTTAGTGGGCTGGCACCGGCGATTACTCTTCCAGGCTGATACCAATGTTGGAGACGCCATCCTGAGCGGCAAAGGCCTTGATGGCCAGAATCCGGTCGCTGTCACGCTCGTGGGCAACCCGCTTGAGCAGCTCGACCTGAAACTCCAGCTCGGCTTCCATGTATTCGTGCTCGTAGAGCTCCTCTTCGGTCAGATCCCGCTCTTCCATCATCTCGATAAAACCGGCAACGGTACCGACGGAGGCATGACTGGCATCGTTGGCCTCTTCCCCAACACGGCAGATCACCGAGTTGTAGGCACAGCCCAGCGCCACGCAGGCATCCAGTGCCGGATAGGCACCGTAGGATTCAAACTTGCGGGGATCCGGAATATGAGCTTCGAACTCTTCGAGAATGGCACCCAGATTGACCCGGGAACCCTTGACGGTCAGGTAGTTCCACATCTGATCCAGCGCATGCCGGAAGGCCTCTGCATTGCCAAAGCCGGAGGCCTGACTGAACAGGGCATAGTTGGGGTACATGCGCTCTGCCAGCGCCAGGGTGTAGACGGTCTGTTGCCAAGGCTGTAGCTCGGCCAGTCGCTTATAAAACTTGTCACCAAACACTGGAGTCGGATCCTCTGCAAAATGTGGGGCAGATTGTAGCCCACGAGGGGCGCGGCGAAAACGAAAAAGCGCCCTGGTCGGCTATGTTGCGCAGGCAACTCGGGTAAGATGGGACGAGAGCGGCATCTTGTTGCGCCGCAAATTCTGATAAGGAACAAGAGTATGAGCCAACGTACCCTTCTTTTGCTCAGCCAGGATAATGCTCACTACGAACGTCTGCTCAAGGCCGCCAATCTCCCCCATCTGCGCATTCTGCGAGCCGATAACCAGAGCGATGCCGAGAAGCTGATTGGCGAAGCCCATATTCTGATGGCAGAACCGGCCCGTGCCAAACCGCTTCTCCCCAAGGCGGGGAAACTCAAATGGTTCCAGTCCACCTATGCCGGAGTGGACGTACTGCTCGACCCGGACAGCCGGCGCGACTACCAGCTTACCAACGTGCGCGGTATCTTCGGCCCGCTGATGAGCGAATATGTCTTTGGCCATCTGCTCAGCTTGATGCGACAAATTCCTCTCTATCGGGAACAGCAGAGGCAGCGTCTCTGGCAGAGCCACCCCTATCAGGGGCTCAAGGGGAAAACCATGCTGATCCTTGGCACCGGCAGCATTGGCCAGCATATCGCCCAGACCGGCAAGCACTTTGGCATGAAGGTACTTGGCATCAGCCGCAGCGGCCGGGAGCGGGCCAGCTTTGATCAGGTTTACCAGCTGCCGGCGCTCAACAAGATCCTGGCGCAGGCCGATGTGATCGTCAGCGTTCTGCCGGCGACCCGCGACACCCGCCATCTCTTTAATGCGGCCCGCTTCGAGTTCTGCAAGCCGGGCGCCATCCTGTTCAACGTGGGACGCGGCAATGCCGTCCACTCCGGCGATCTGCTGACCGCCCTGCGCACCGGCAAGCTGGCGATGGCGGTGCTGGATGTATTCGAGCAGGAGCCACTGCCCGCCGACAGCCCGCTGTGGGGGCAACCCAACCTCATCGTCACCCCTCACAACAGCGCCTACAGCTTCCCCGAGGATGTGGCCCAAATCTTCGTGCGCAACTATATCCGCTTCATCGACGGCCAGCCCCTCGACGGCAAAATAGACTTCGACAAGGGCTACTAACACCCAATCCTTGCCGCAAAAAGAGAGGCCCCGCCAATTGGCGGGGCCTCTCTTTTTCATATCCGGAGGGCGGTATTAACTCGCCTCCAGCTCCTTGCGGTAGCCTTTCACCTTGGCCAGGAACTGGCGACGCTCCTTGCCGCTGAGCGGTTCGGCCATCGGTAGCTTGGCTGTCATGGCGTTGACCGGGCGGTTGTTGATGCGCAGCTCATAGTGGAGGTGAGCACCGGTCGAACGACCCGTGTTGCCGGAGAGGCCGATCTTGTCGCCCATCTTGACCCGCTGACCCGGTTTGACCAGCAGCTTGCTCAGGTGCAGATAACGGGTCGACAGGGTACGGCCATGCTTGATGACGACATAGGTACCTGCCAGCGGGTGGCTGGTTGCCTTCTGGACAACACCATCACCGGTCGCCAGCACCGGAGTGCCGATCGGCAGTGCAAAGTCGGTACCCTCGTGAGGACGCACCAGACCGGTCACCGGATGTTTACGGGCCGGGTTGAAGCTGGAGCTGATCCGGTAGCGGCTGTGAGTCGGATAGCGACGGAAGCCGCGCTCCAGACTGTTGCCCTGACCATCGTAATAGTTGCCATCATCGGAGAGCCAGGCCGATACCGTCTTGCCCTGGCTGGTCACTTCCACACCCAGCAGCTGGCTGTTGCCGGTGCTCTTGCCCTCGACAGTCTCCTGGCGTACCAACACCTTGAATTTGTCACCCTTTTTCAGATCCTGAGCAAAGTTCATCCGCCACTGGAACAGGTTGGCAATCTTCTGAATATGGGTGGATGGAATGCCGGCATTGCGGGCACTGACATAGAAACTGCCGTTGATCTGGCCGTCGTAACGCTGCGGCTGCCAATCCACCTTCTCGTTGATCATCGAAGCGGTATAGGTGTCGTCAGTGCGCGCCATCACCAGCGTCTGCTTGATGTTCAGGCGGATCTTGAGCTGCTGCAGGATGTTGTCCTGATCGATCAGCAGCTCGATGGTCTGACCCGGTTTGAGCCGCGCCAGATAGTTCTTGTTATCCGCATCCAGCACCTTGTAAAGGGTGGTGGTCGAGAGCCCCAGATTGTTGAAGATGGCGGTCAGATTCTCGCCATTGCGTACCCGGTAATCCTGCCACTGCGGTGCGGTATCGACCGGAATGTCATCGTCAGATGTGGTGGGTTCAACCAGTTCGTGATCGGGGATTTCGTTAAAGTCGGTGTTGTTTTCGTTGGTTGCCGTACCCGCGGTATCAATCGGCAGTTCCAGACGCAGGGGCCGCTCCAGAATGTCACCCGGAGCAGGCAGCAATGCCACTGCTGACAGGGTCATCGCCGTCAGCATCACCATTGCATAAAAGTGTTTGCGGGGAACCGGTGGTTCCCAATTGGCAGCCTGTGCTACCAAGGGACGGAGACGTTTCATCCGCTATCCTGTCTTTATATCTGAAGAGTGTGAGTTGCGATGTGGTAGTACCAAATCCGCATAAAACTGTCTGTTTGACAAAAAACGATACAAATAGTTCATCGCAATCTGCATGAACTTCACATTTTATGCATAACCAGCCCGGATGGGCAGAAATGATCGTCTTTTTTAACCATTTTTTCCTATTTTTAAGAACCGGCTCGCCATAGCGCCAGAATAAAAACCGCAAATGTTGCAATAACTTTTCCATGGAGTGGAGATGACGTTATCAAAACTACTGAGCAGGATAATCCTCATCCTGTTTCTGATCGGTGCCGTCCTGCTGTTTGTGCTGGAAATCACCACAGTCCGCCAATCCATCATCGACCAGATGTCCGCCAATCTGGAGACTGCCGTCACCGCTCTGGGTCTGGTGCTGCAAGGTACTTTGCTCAACGATGACAAGGTGCTGGCCGAAACCATCGTCAATGCAATGTTCGATGGCGGCTTCGTCAGCTCGGTCAGGTTGGTCGACCCGGACGGACAATTGCTGTTCCAGAAGGTATTCCAGGCTACCCAGCAAAACGTGCCTGGCTGGCTTCCCTCGGTTATCGGCATGCCACCGGTCAAGATTGAGCAAGAACTGACCGATGGCTGGCGCATGCTCGGTACCCTGACACTGGAAGGTCACGGCGGCTACGCCTACCAGCACCTGTGGAATGCCATCAGCCGTATCGGACTGGCACTGTTGGGTGGACTGATTGTCTTTACTCTGGTGATCTCCCTGGTCAGCCAACGGCTGCTAAAGCCGCTGGCGCAGATCAACCAGCAGCTAATCCGGATCCGCAAGCACCAGTTCAACAGCGCCCTCCCCACCCCTTGGCTGCAGGATCTCAAAGAGGTGGCGCTCTCCATCAACCAGCTGGTCTCCGAGCGCAAGCGCGACCTGTTGCAGCAACGCCTCAAAATCACCCAGATGGGCAAGCAACTGCAGCCATCCGCAGCGCAGCCCCTGCAAGGGCTGACCGACACCCGTGGCGGCCACCTGCAAACCTTCGTCTCGACACAGGGCCAGATCACCCTCTACCAGCGCTTCCTGCCACACCCGGCACTCACCGCCGACAGCGAGCTGGCCACCATTCAAGCGGTTCTGGAACAGTGGTTACAACTCCATGTTGAAGGTATCTCGCTACCGCTCTCCCTGCTCCACCACCCGCAGTGGCAAGCCATAGTACCGCTGCTGACTCAAGGTAGAGGCAAGACTCTCGACTGGCGCTGGGATGTGACCGCTTTCCCGGCTGAGGGTGAGTCGATATTGACCCGCTTGCAGGAGCAGGGGGTAGAGCTGGCGTTTAGCGCTATTCCGCTCAATACGGAGACCTTCAATCAACTCGATCCCCTCAATCCTGTCTTTGTCTGCTGCCAGCTGACTGAGGAGCCGCTCTACTGGCATCTCCTCTCGCAAACCATGCATGCGGCTGGCTACACCCTGTTGGCCGAGGCGGGTACTGGCAGTGACATCGACAAGCTGCGCACCTGGGGAATTGATGGTTATGCCAGGGAGACACAATCATGAAAAAGCTGGCTATCTTGCTGATGCTGTTCGGCCAAGCCGGAGCAATGGCCGCACCGGCCACCATAGCAACAGGGAGTGAACAGGGGATCTACTATCAGGTCACCAGCGAATTCTGCCGCCTGGCTCACAAGACAGACCCGCAGATCGGTTGTGCGCTGCAGGCAACCTCCGGTTCGATGGAGAACCTGCAGCGACTGCGGAGCGGTGAAAGCCGCTACGCCATGGTGCAGTCAGACTGGCTCTATCAGGCCAGTCAGGGTAGCGGCCCCTTCGCCAACGCCGCACAAACCGGCCTGCGCGCGCTGTTCGCGACCCACGCCGAACCCTTTACCATAGTGATCCGGGCCGACGGTGACATCACCTCGCTAGAGCAGCTCAAGCTCGCCCCTATCGATATGGGACTAAAGGGCTCCGGTACCCGCCAGACTGCGCTGGCTCTTTTCAACTTGCTGGGCGCCAAGGAGCAGGATCTCGATCTGAAAAGCATGGCCAATGCAGCCGAGGCGCTCTGCAGCAAACAGATCGATGCCTATGGGCTGGTGATGGGACACCCCAACCGGATTGTGCTCGATACCGCCAAGCGGTGTGCCATCCGATTTCTGCCGGTCGATGGCGCTCTGCGCGACCAGCTGATCAAGGGGGTCAGGTATTACCAGCGCAGCCAGGTGCCCGCGCGCATCTATCCGGGTAACTTGAAAGCCACACCCACCTTTGCCATCGCGGCCACTCTGGTGACCAATGCAACTACTCCCGAAGAAGAGGTCTATAACCTGACCCGTGCCATGCTGGCACAGCAGACCAAGTTCAACGAACAGACTTATGGCTACGCCAACATGTTCCATCAGGCGCGCAACAAAACCGGCCCGGTGCTGAGCATTGAGCAGCATCCGGGCGCAGCCCGTTATTTTGCCGAGTTGAAAGCCGCCGGAAAGCTATAGCTGGCGGCGGGGGGAGCGCAGCTGCTCGCTGGAGAACCGGGTCTTCATCGATGTCCACTGTGCCAGCCTGTCGGCACTGCCAGCAAGCGTTCCCTCACGGCGGGACTTCATGATCCAGATGCTCTTGGCATCGAAGCTGTAGACAGGGATAAGGTCGGTGCGCAGGCTGCCGGGCAGAATGCGGCTGTTGATGTTGTCGAGCACCAGCGGATCTGATTTGGGGGTCGCGAAATAGAGTGTAACCATGTGGAACTGGTTGTAACGCACCGCCTTGACGTAAGCCAGCCGCAGCTTCTTCTCGTCCACCCCCAGCTCCATCAGGGTGTAGTACTTGGAGATGCTGTAATCCTCGCAATCCCCACCCCGGGCACCAATGAACTCCAGCGGATTGGCCCAGTAATCCGATTCTCCCCACAATCTGGGATCATCGCTGTAGGTCAGGTTGTTAAAGTAGTGATTTACCAGCTCGATCTTCTGCTGATCCGTGGTGCCGGCTCTGGGCGTCAGCAAGTGGGAAAACGCTTCTGCGCGCTGAATGGCGCGCCCGCCGTAGACTTCCTGCAACTTCTCCCGCAGCTCGGGGCTGGCAATATATTCCGACAGGCGGGAAGCCTGCACGCCGACACAACCGAGTGCCAGCATGCAGGTGGGGATTAACAGCCATTTCATACCGGACACTCCATGTCAGATGCTGGAGGTCAGTATAGTCCCAGACAACAGAGAGCAGGCTCTTCGGGCCCAGTGTCAACGACACTGGGCAAAAGCGTTGGCCAACTGATCCATGAACTGGGGATAACCATCCGGGCCGAGCGGAACCTGCTCACCCACCTCATCCAGCAGCAGCACTCTGGCGCCGGTATTGCGGGCAACCGACTCGATCACCGCTGGCGAGAATTGCGGCTCGGCATAGATGCAGCTTGCCTGCTTCTCCTCCAGCGCCTTGCGGATCTCGACCAGTGTTTTTGCTCCCGGACGACGCTCCGGACTGACGGTAAAGTGGCCTTTGGAACTCATGCCATAGTGACGCTCCCAGTAGCCATAAGCCTCGTGGAATACGAAGTACCCCTTCTGGTTCACCGCTTTCATCTGCCCGGCGATCACCTTGTCTCTGGCATCGACCTTGGCGGTAAACGCGGCCAGATTGGCCTCGTAACGCGCCTTGTTGGGCGGATCCTGCTTGCCCAGCTCGCTGGCGATAGCGTTGGCAATTACCTTGGCCTGCATCGGTTCAAGCCAGATATGGGGGTCGATCCCTTCATGATGATGACCTTCATGCCCTTCATCGCCATGGTCATGAGCCGCATGGTCATCGTGCTGATGGCCATCATGGCTACCCTTGGTCGCGTAGTTGAACAGCGGCATGCCCGGCACCTGGGTCAGGGTCAAGACATGGGGATGATTGGCCAGAGGCTTGCTCATGAAACCCTCCAGCTCGGGGCCGACCCAGACCACCAAATCGGCCTCTCTGATGCTGCGAACATCGGAGGGACGCAGAGAGAAGTCGTGGGGGGAAGCGCCGGTTGGCAGCAGGACTTCCGGCTCGCTCACACCTTCCGTGATCGCCGCTGCAATAAAGCCGAGGGGCTTGATGGTGGTCAGCACCTCCACGGCACGAACAGGCAAACTCACCGCCAGCAGGGCAGTGAAAAAAGCAATAATTCTCATTGGTGAATCTCGTCAGCGGGTGATTGTGTGATAATATAACAGCTTCTGTTTTTTGTTATATTATAACTCTCACTGGCTGTAAACCCCGGAGCTGTCATGACCCAACTGGTAGAGCTGAAAGAGGTCTGTCTTTCGTTCGATGGACGCTCAGTGCTCGACAAGGTCTCCTTTACCCTCAATAAAGGCAAAATCACCACCCTGGTCGGCCCCAACGGGGCGGGCAAGAGCACCCTGAGCAAACTGGTATTGGGTCTGCTCACCCCCGATTCAGGCCAGATCATCCGCAGCCGCGACCTGAGAGTCGGCTATGTACCCCAGCGCCTCTATCTGGATCCCACCCTGCCGCTGACAGTGCGCCGCTTTCTGCAACTGGGCAAGAAGGGGCGGATCTCCATCGAAGAGGCGTTGACCAGAGTCGGCGCCGAAGGGCTGCTGGACAACCGGATGCAGAAGCTCTCCGGTGGCGAGATGCAGCGGGTACTGCTGGCGCGCGCTCTGCTGGTCAAACCCGAACTGCTGGTGCTTGATGAGCCGGTGCAGGGGGTGGATATCAACGGCCAGATCGAGCTCTACGCCCTGATCGGCAAGCTCGCCGCCGAATTCAATTGCGCCGTGCTGATGGTCTCCCACGACCTGCATCTGGTGATGGCCAGCACCCACGAGGTGATCTGCCTCAATCGCCACGTCTGCTGTCATGGCGAGCCGGAAAGCGTGGCCCGCCACCCCGAATTTGCCCGTCTGTTCGGGCGACCGGAGCAGGAGGTGCTGGCGGTCTATACCCACCATCACCACTGCGACGGCGAACACCATCATCATGAACCGCAGGCCCCCGTCATCCGCCTGCCTTCTCGCAACAACGCTCACAGCAAATAGCGCAAGCAACAGGACATTCAAGTGGACAGCTTTCTGTTATACGCCCTCGCGGCCGGCCTCGGCATCGCCCTGCTGGCTGGCCCCCTCGGCAGCTTCGTGGTATGGCGAAAAATGGCCTATTTTGGCGACACCCTCTCCCACGCCAGCCTGTTCGGCATCGCGCTGGGCATCCTGCTGCAGGTGGATCTCACCCTGGCGGTGGTAGTCTGCTGCCTTGCCATGGCGATGCTGCTGGTGATCATGAGTCGCAACCAGCAGGTAGCCACCGACACCCTGCTCGGCATTCTGGCCCATAGCGCTCTGTCCCTCGGTCTGGTTACCTTGAGTTTTATGGATAACGTGCGGGTGGATCTGATGGCCTACCTGTTTGGCGACCTGCTCTCGGTACAACCGATGGATCTGCTCTGGATCTACGGCGGTGGCGCGCTGGTGCTGCTCACCCTATGGCGACTGTGGGATCCCCTGCTCTCCATGACCATCTCGGAAGAGCTGGCACGGGTAGAGGGGATCCGGGTCGATGTGCTGCGCTGCGTGCTGATGCTGCTGATCGGGCTGGTGATCGCCGTAGCGATGAAGTTTGTTGGCGCGCTGATCATCACCTCCTTGCTGATCATCCCCGCCGCTACCGCCCGCCGTTTCAGCCAGACGCCGGAGCAGATGGCCGGCTTTGCCGCGCTGATCGGCTGCCTCGCCGTGCTGGGTGGATTGACCCTCTCCTGGTATCAGGACACCCCGGCGGGCCCATCAGTGGTGGTCTGTGCCACCAGCCTGTTTGTGCTGAGCCAGTTCAAAAGAGCGTAACGGCGCAGGCTAGAGAGGCATGCTCTGGCGTGTCTCCATCATCAGCCACTGGCGTAACCGGTTGATGGCGGGCTCATGGGCCCGCGAGCGCTTGCAGGTAAAGTAGAAGGCATCCCCCGTCTCCAGCTGGTGTACCGGCAAGGCCACCAGCTGGGGATCATCGGGCCGCAGCATGTAGTCATTCACGAACGCCACTCCCTGATCCCAAGCCGCCGCCTCCATCGCCAGCAACACATGGCTGAAGTGGTGCATCCGCGCCTCGTCTGGGATCACCAAACCACCCGCCTTGGCCCAGCGCTGCCAATCCTCCCCCCGCGCCTTGTAGATGGACTGTACCGACAGCAGCGGCAGTTGCCAGATGGCATCTGGCCACTCCCCCTCCACCTGCTGTAACAAACGGCGGCTGCAGACCGGAAAGAGCCGCTCCTGATAGATAAGGTCATGGCAGTAGCCCCGCCCATGGGGTGAGACTGTGATAAAACAGTCGGCCACCCGATCGGAGAGCTCGGGATCCTCCGCTACCATCTCCAGACTCAAATCCAACTCGGGATAGAGCTGGCGCAATCCGGCCAACCGCGGGATCAACCACTTCACCGCAAACGAGCTGTAGACCGCGAGGCGCAACCGCATCTCGCCGCCCCCGCGCAGCTGCTCGCTGCTCTGGGCAATCTGGCCGAGCCCGGCAGCAATCCCCTCGAAATAGCTCTCGCCCTGCGTCGTCAGCGAGAGCAGCCGCCCCTGACGCAGCAGCAACCGCTCCCCCAGAAAATCCTCCAGCAGGCGGATCTGGTGGCTGACCGCACTCTGGCTGACGTTCAGTTCAAGGGCTGCACGGGAAAAGCTGAGCAGCCGGGCCACCACCTCGAAATATTGCACCGCACGCAGGGGAGGAAGTTTCATTATCTAAATATCTCATGGGTGGTCATTTTTTATCATTTTACTGGATATCAACCGGCACGCTACCCTCCCCTCATCTGAAGTGGGAGGTGGTATGAATGCAGTGGGGATCGGCATCCTTTATCTGGTGCTGGGCAATATGGTGGCGGTTTTTTCCGATGCGCTGGTCAAGGTGCTGGAGCCGGATCAGCCCATCTTCCAGTTTGTCTTTTTCCGCCAGGTTTCTGCAGCCCTTCTGCTGATGCCCTGGCTGCTCTGGTCATGGCGCCGCAACCCGCCGGTGGCCATCAAGTGGCACCTGCTGCGTGCCCATATCTGGGCGGTCGGTGTCTGCCTGATGGTGGTCGCCCTCACCCGCTTGCCGCTCGCTACTGCCAATGCCCTCTTCTATGCCGCGCCCCTGATGATGGTGCCGCTGGCAGTATGGATGGCAGGAGAGGCGATCTCTCGCCAGAAGGTACTGACCGCGGTCATCGGATTTATCGGGGTACTGATCGTACTACGCCCGACCGAAGTGAACTGGGCTGCGCTGGCGGCGCTCGGGGTAGCGCTGTCGATGGCGCTCAACAACCTGCTGATCAAGCGGATCCCGCTCAAGCAGCCCATCGCCCAGACCCTGTTTTTCACCAACGTGCTGAGCATGCCCTTCATTCTCGCGCTGGCCTGGTGGGAAGGGGGCGACTGGCAGTGGCAGATGTGGTGGCCCGCCTTCGGCTCCTCGGCGCTGATCATGGTCTATGCGGGCTTGTGCGTGGTGGCCTATCGCAAGGCAGAGGCGAGCAAGATCGCCTCGGCGGAATATACCGGTCTGCTGATGGCCGTCGCCATCGGGGTATGGCTGTTTGACGAGCAGCCGGGTCTGCCGCTGCTGCTGGGCTGTATCTGCATCGTCCTGCCGCTTATCGCCATGGCGCGCAGCAAGCCAAAACCGCTGGCCGAGCCAGCGGTCTAATACTCAGGGTCGTTTCAGCAAAGGGGCGACCCTTTGTTGCAGATGGGGGACTATCTCCTGCTCGAACCAGGGATTCTTTTTGAGCCAGAGGGTATTGCGCGGGGAGGGATGCGGCAACGGCAGCCAGCCGGGGCCATAGTCGGCCCAGCTGCGCACCGTTTCGGTGAGCGATCCCCTGGCCGCCCCCCGCAGGTAGTAGGCTTGCGCATACTGGCCGATCAGCAGGGTCAACTCGATATTGGGCAGCAGCATCAGCACCTTGTCGTGCCAGGCAGGCGCGCACTCGGGTCTGGGCGGCAGATCGCCCGACTTGCCCTTGCCGGGATAACAGAGCCCCATCGGCATAATCGCAATGCGTGATTCGTCGTAGAAGGTGGGTTTATCGACCCCGAGCCACTGGCGCAAGCGATCGCCAGAGAGGTCATCCCACGGGATACCGCTGGCATGCACCCGAGTGCCGGGGGCCTGACCGATGATCAGCAGGCGGGCACTCTCGGCCCCGCGGATCACCGGCCGCGGCCCGAGCGGCAGATGCGCCTCGCACAGGCGGCAGGCGCGGATCTCTTCAAACAGGCTATCCAGTCGACTCATGAGCGCGATAGTAACAGAGTTTTCCACCAGATCTCGCTTGTGAAAGGACTGGCCTCTATTTATTATTCACCGATAGATGTTTAATTTAATAAACAGGTAGAGATGAAAAACTGGCTAGGCACGGGCACGGCGACCCTCTCCTTCATCCTCTGGGGGATGCTGCCGCTCTATTATCAGTTCATGCCCGAGGTCAACATGTGGGAGCTCATCTCCCACCGCGTGCTCTGGTCGGTTGCCCTGCTTGGCTGCCTGTTTCTGCTGCTTGGCCACAAGGTGCCCTGGACACGGCTGCGCAGCGAGCCGCGCCAGCTCGGCCTCATTCTGCTGGCCGGCCCGGTCATGTCGATCAGCTGGTGCATGTTCACCTGGTGCCTCACCACAGGACAGGTACTGACCACCAGCCTCGCCTTCTTCATGACGCCGCTGTTCAATATCGTATTCGCCGTCATCTTCCTGAAAGAGCGGCTTACCCCGCAAAAACATCTGGCGGTCGCCCTGGCGCTGGCGGGTCTCGCCTACATGCTCTTCTGCTACGGCCAGCTCCCCTGGTTCTCCCTCATCATGGGGGCCAACTTCGCCTGCTACGGCCTTATCAAGAAGAAGATCCACTACGACACCGGCACCAGCCTCTATCTGGAAGCCATGGTGCAACTGCCCGTCGCGCTGATCATCATCGGCACGCTGGCATGGCACGGGGAAGGGGCATTCGTGAACGGGGATCTGGCCGACAAACTGCTGCTGATGGGCAGTTCGCCCGCCACTCTGCTGCCGGTCGGGCTCTTCTGCTATGCAGTGGCAAGAACCCGGATGAGCACGGTGGGACTGTTGCAATATATCGAGCCCAGCCTTGCCTTCCTGCTCGCCATCTACTGGTTTGGTGAAACGCCGGATCCCATCAAGACGGTCGGCTTCGCCTTCGTCTGGGCGGGCTTGCTGGTGAGTCTGGTGCCGCTGCACCGCCTCAAGCGTCAGCCTCAGGGGGCGCCGCGGTAGGACTCCAGGATCTTGTGCCAGGCGGGATCCCGATCCATCTGCTCGGCAATGTCGTTGAGCCGGGCATGAAGTTCGGGGCGGGACTTGGGCACCAGAATGTGGCGGGTATAGCTGGACTGGGCAAAGGGCGAGACGAACAGCTTGCCCTCATAGTCCGGGACGTGGGTGAAAAATGCGAGGGCCGAACCGGGCACCAGGGTCACATCGATGCGGCCGCGCACCAGCAGATCGAGATTGGTCTTCACCTTCTTGGCATCGTGGCGCTCCAGTTCGCCCCGGGCCGCAGCATCATCGATCCCCAGATAGCGATACCCCTCGACACCGCCAAATACCATCCCCTTGAGGGAGTCAGGGCCACGATAGGTAACCGGATGCTGGCGACTTGAGATGAGCTCGTTGGTGTCGCGCATGATGGGGAAGGTCCAGAGGTATAGCTCGCGCTGGGGATCCCCGACCCAGGCCGGGTTGACCCAGGCGACCAGCCCGTTGAAGGCAGGATCCGACATCTCCAGCGCCAGTCTGGCGCGATTGACCAGCCAGAGCTCGATCCTGGGTTCACCTCCCAGCCTTTCATTGAGATACTTCACCAGCTCGCTGCTCAAGCCGGCATTCACCCCGGTATTGAAGGGGGGATGCTGGTGGTAATCATAGAGACGGATCGTCTCCCCCAGAGCCGGAACCGACAACAGCAACCACAACCAGAACCAGACTCTCATCGCACCTCCTTGAGCTGCTTTTGAGTTTGGCACAGAGAGTTCGAATGAGAAAACCCCCGACCGGGGCTCCGGCATCGCCATCCACCCCGCCCTCCTGCTGGTCAATCTATATGGTGCGCACCGCGGCTGGCCTGCTCTATACCGGGATCAGCACGGAGCCGGAGCGCCGCCTGCGCCAGCACCAGAGCGGCAAGGGCTCCCGCGCCCTGCGTGGCAAGGGGCCGCTGGCACTGGTGTGGCAGCAGGAGGTAGGCGACAAAGGAGCGGCCCTGCGCCTCGAATATCGCCTCAAGCAGCAGCCCAAGGCGTTCAAGGAGCAGCTCATCACCAGCCCCGATCTCTGGCTGCCGTGGAGCCTGCGCTGGCTCAATCCCGGCAACGCAGAACCATAAAGGCAAAGCCGGGCCATAAAAAAGGCCACCTCACGGGTGGCCGACAAAAGGGAGTTCAGGGATAACGACACGACTTGCGGCGATTACAGGTAGGTATTGGACCGCCTGCTGCGGTGGCTGATAAGCCAGCAGACCACCAGCACCAGCAGCAACCAGGGGGCCAGCTTGATGATCAGGGCAAGCATGCCGCCAAGCGCCCCCAGCAGCACAAACACGCCGCTCACCAGCAGCATGGCCACCAGGGTAAAACCGGTCAGCGCCATCACCAGCAACACTCCCAGCAATATGAAAAATTCCAGCATAACTTGCTCCTTACAGGCACTCTGTGCCGCCGGGCTGCCTTGCGGTCAATCCAGCCAGCGTTTCAATTCATAACGGGGCGGCATCACCAGCACCGCCAGCAGATAGGCAGCAAGCGCCAGCGGCGGCACCAGGATCAGGGCGAGCAGAGCCACCACTCGCACCGTCACTCTGGATATCCCCAGCCGTTTGGCAATGCCGGCGCAGACGCCGGTCAGCTTGCGATGGACAAGATCCTTGGGCCAGGGAGTCATGGTTATGCCTCCACCTTCTGACCCTTGAGACGGGCCAGCTCGCGTTCGATCTCGTCATTGAGCTCCAGCTCGCGGAACTGTGCCTCCAGCGAGGGATTCTGCCCCAGAGTAGCCGCCTCCAGCTGGGCTTCCAGCTGATCGACCCGCCCCTGAAAGCCTTCGAAGCGGGCCATCAGCTCATGCATGCGCTGGTTGTCCACCTGAGCGCGGGCACGAATGCGGCTATGGGCGGTCTGCTCGCGCAGGGTCAGCAGTTTCTGCTTCTCCCGCGCCTCGGTCAGCTTGGCGGCCAACCGTTCGCTGTCGGCGGTAAGCTGGGCCAGCACTTCGGCGACCCGGGCCTTGTCCTGCTCCAGCTGTTCACATTTTTTGACCTCCGCCAGCTTCTCGGTGAGGGCGGCGCGGGCCAGATCCTCACGTCCCTTCTGGATGGCTAACTCGGCCTTGGCCGACCACTCCTGGGTCTGCACCTGCAGCGCCTGCTGATGGCGCTCCAGCTGTTTTTGCTCGGCGATGACGCGAGCGGCCTGGGTGCGCATATCGACCTGCACCTGCTCCATCTCCTCGATCATCAGGCGCAGCATCTTCTCGGGCTCTTCACTCTTGTCGAGCAGGCTGTGCAGGTTGGCATTGATTACGTCGGTCAGGCGGCTGAACACGCTCATGGTCTGGCTCCTTGTGGATGGGATGACTATCTCTTCCCATTGCATTACAAGAGCCGTGCCAAGAAAAATTATTGTTGTTTTACAGATAGATGGGAATTTAACGAGGGAATCCAATAACGGTTTGTTGGTGAAAAACACCAATGGCGTGGTGATTTTTACCAACAAAAAGGGAGCCCGTGGCTCCCTGTTCAATGCAGTTATGATGGCGTTCAGGCGGCGTGATGGCGACCCAGCTTGCCATCCAGCTCGGCCAGTTTGGCCTCCATCCGGGCACGGCACACCTCGGAGAGCTCGCGAATGCCGGCGGCGCCGTGTTCTTTGCTGCAAACCGGGGCCATCACCTCCAGCAGCACCTCGCCGTTATCCCAGCGGTTGAGGTCAATCTGGCCGAAGTAACTGGAGCAGACGATGGGCACAACCGGCACTTCAGCCTGCACGGCGGTATGGAAAGCGCCCGCCTTGAACGGCAGCAGACCACGCCCCTGCGAGCGGGTCCCTTCCGGGAACATCCAGATGGAGGTGCCGCGCGCCTTGATACGCTCAACGACCTGACCAATGGTGCCGATGGCGCGAGAGCGGTTGGAGCGGTCGATCAACACGTTGCCGGAGAGCCAGAAGATGAGGCCGAAGAAGGGGAGCCACAGCAGGCTCTTCTTGCCCACCGCAACCACGCCGGGCTGCACGGCACCGGTCACGGTGAAGATGTCATAGTTGCTCTGGTGGTTGCAGACATAGACCGCAGGCCCGACCGATTTCACCTCGTCGGCTACCGTCACCTTGACCCGGACCCCGATCAGCGGACAGACCGCGTGATACATGCGGGCAAAGACATAGACGTTGTTGGGGTGGCGCGGACGAACCAGACAGAGCAGCAGGCCGAACAGGAACCAGAAGATGAGCAGCAGACCAAGCAGCAGCACACGGGCAATTTTGAGCATCGAACACCTCGAATTTTAACTCGGCGCAGTATACTGATCCCCCTTTTAGCGAACAAGCGTTCGCCAAACAGAACCGACCACACGGTGCCAGCCTCAGCGCTCATAAAACGGCCGGCAACTTGCCCCACCCGCCATTGGCCGTTAGGATGTGGCCATCTTGATGAACGGGGCGAGCATGATTCACCAACAACGCGTGGCGAAACGACTCCTGCTGCTGGTCTGCCTGCTGGTGCTCAATTGCGCGGCCCAGCCGCTGGCCCGGCTGGCACTGCTCGCTCATGCCCTCACCTGTCAGGCCCTGCCCGTTCAGAGCATCGATGGTGAGCAGAACGACGGCAAGCCGGTCAGCCCGCAGCCCACCAGCTGCCAGCTCAATGGCAAATGGCTGAGCGCCGCCAGCCTGCTCTGCGTCGAACAACTCTTCTTTGCCGTCGCCCTGCTGATTGCCCTGCTGGCACCACTCTGGCGCTATACCCCTCCCTTACCACCGCCAAGGGTTATCTCACCACCCGAGCGGCGACTTCACCTCACGCTCTGCGTCTGGCGGGAATGATTCCGGCCTTTTTCCATTCGCCGTTACTCATTTTTTGCGAGACCAGACAGATGACAAACTTTTTCAAGGCAGCCCTGCTTATGGCCTGCCTGCTGTGGCAATCCACGGGATTGGCCAGCGATACGGGCTGGCTCACCAGCCCACAGAATGATCACGCCCGGGTACGGCTGCAGGCCGACCGCAGCGCCCCTGACCACACCCGCATCCTGCTCGACGTGGCCCTCGAGTCCGGCTGGAAGACCTACTGGCACAGCCCGGGCGAAGGGGGCATTGCCCCCCAGATCCTGTGGGATGAGCCGGTCGGCGACTTCCAGTGGCGCTGGCCCGCTCCGCGCCACTTCGAGGTGGCCGGACTCAGTACCCAGGGTTATCAGGGTGAGGTGCGCTTCCCTCTGAGCCTCAACTACCCGGCCGGCCAATCGCTCAAGGGCACCTTGCGCCTCTCCACCTGCAGCAACGTCTGCATCCTGACCGACTTCCCCTTTACCCTCGCGGTAGATGGTCAGGCCCCGGTAGGTTTCGACTTCGGCTGGGCCAAGGCCATCAGCAACCTGCCCCAGCCGCTGCCCGCCGACACCCGGGTCGAGCTCGGTTATCAGCACAACCAGCTGCAACTGCGCGCCGAGCGGGCAGAGGGCTGGCAATCACCGGCCCTCTTTATCGATGCGCTGGAGGGGGCAGAATTTGGTAAGCCGGTGCTCGAGGTCGAGGGCAACACCCTGATCGCCCGGGTGCCGGTGAGCGATGGCTGGCAGGGGGATGCGCCGGATCTGCGCGGCCAATCCCTCGGCCTGCTGCTGGCCAGTGGCGAACAGGTGTGGCAGACCAAAGGCTCAATTGACGAATCGCTCGTATTGCCAGCGCCGAGTCAGCCCCTCTTCTGGTTGCTGGGGGCGGCGCTGCTCGGCGGCCTTATCCTCAACCTGATGCCCTGCGTGCTGCCGGTGCTGGCGCTCAAGTTGGGGTCTGTGCTGCAACATCAGGAGCGTGAACAGGGAACCGTGCGCAAGCAGTTCCTCGCCGCCAGCGCCGGGATCATCGCCTCCTTCTGGGCGCTGGCGGCCATGAGCACTCTGCTGCGCGCCACGCAAGGGGCCGTCGGCTGGGGCATCCAGTTCCAGAGCGCCGGTTTTATCGCCTTTATGGTGCTGGTCACCCTGCTGTTTTGCGCCAACCTGCTGGGGCTGTTCGAAATTCGTCTGCCGAGCAACCTCAACACCCGCCTCGCCACCAGCGGCGGCAATGGCCTCGGCGGCCACTTTCTGCAGGGAAGTTTCGCCACCCTGCTGGCGACTCCCTGCTCGGCCCCCTTCCTCGGCACCGCAGTGGCCTTTGCGCTGGCGGCGCCCCTTGGCCAGCTCTGGCTTATCTTCACCGCTTTGGGGATTGGCATGAGCCTGCCCTGGCTGCTGGTGGCGGCCCTGCCGCGGCTCGCCCTCTGGCTGCCCAAGCCGGGTCGCTGGATGGGGCGCCTGCGCATCTTGCTCGGCTTGCTGATGCTGGGCTCCAGCCTCTGGCTGGCGAGCCTGCTTGGTAACCATCTGGGCAACATGCAGGTTTACTGGCTGATGGCTGCCATGCTGCTGGCCCTGCTGATTGGCATCATCTGGCGTTATGGCATGCGCGGCTTCACGCTGGCCCTCTCCCTCTCGGCGCTTGTCGGCGCAGCCCTGCTGCTGGGGGGCGCCTTTACGGCGCAGGGGTCGGGCAACGTCGACCGGGTGATCTGGCAGCCACTCTCGGAACGCGCCATCACCGATGCCCTCGCCCAGAACAAGCGGGTCTTTGTCGATGTCACCGCCGACTGGTGCGTCACCTGCAAAGCCAACAAATACAACGTGTTGCTGCGCGATGAGGTGCAACAGGCCCTCTCGGCCCCCGATGTGGTGGCCCTGCGCGGCGACTGGAGCAAACCGGACGACACCATCGCCGCCTTCCTGCGCCAGCGCGGGGCAGCAGCCGTCCCCTTCAACCAGATCTACGGCCCCGGCCTGCCACAGGGAGAGACCCTCTCCCCCCTGCTGGACAAGGCCGATCTGCTTACCCTCTTGAATCAGGCCGGTCTGATCCAGACCAACGCCACCCATTTTTAAGGAGAACTCCATGAACCTGCGCTCCATCGCCCTGTTCACCGCCCTGTTTACCGGCTCGCTGACGACCCCGGCCCTGCACGCCGCCCCCTTCACCCCGGAGCAGGAGGCCCGCATCAAGGAGCTGATCCGCGAGACCCTGATCGCCAACCCCAAGATCCTCGACGAGGCGGCCGAATCCTGGGAGAAGCAGAACGCGGCAGCCCAACAGGCGCAGCTTGGCAACTTCATCAAGGGCAACAAGGATGTGCTGTTCAACAGCCCAACCAGCCCGCGCCTCGGCGCCAATAACCCCAAGCTGACGCTGGTGCTGTTCACCGACTACAACTGCGCCTACTGCAAGCAGTTCGATCCCCGGCTGACCAAGCTGCTCAAGGCCTATCCCGACGATCTGGGGCTGGTGATCAAGCTACTGCCGTTCAAGGGGCAGAGTTCTGCCAAGGCGGCCCAGTACAGCCTGACCCTGTGGCAGCAGGATCCGGCCCGCTTCCTCGCCCTGCATGACAAGCTGATGAGCAAGCAGGGGATGCTGACCGAGGCGGATATCAACAAGGCGCTGGCCGCCACCGGAAACGTGGCGCTCAAGCCCGCACCCAAGGCGACCGAAGAGCTGCGCAACAGCCTGCGCATCGGCACCATTCTGGGGGTGCAGGGCACACCGGCGACCCTGATCGGCAACCAGCTGGTGCCGGGCGCCGTTCCCTATGAGGAGCTGGAGCAGCTGGTGAAGGCCGAACTGGCCAAGCTGGGGTAAGGGATGAGCACCAACCCTCAACCCCGCTGGCGACGCTGGAGCAAGGAGGCGATCTGGCTGCTGTTGCTGGCGCTGGTCATCTCGACCCTGCTCGATCTGTGGCGCAGCCCGACCCTGCTAGAGGGGGCGATGAGCGCCCCCGTCACCCTGCAGGATGGCACCAGTACGGATCTGGCCACCCTGAGCCGCGGCAAGCCGCTGCTGGTCTACTACTGGGCCAGCTGGTGCGGGGTGTGTCGTTTCACCACCCCGGCCGTGCAACAGCTCTGGCAGGAGGGGGAAAACGTGCTGACGGTGGCGCTTCGCTCCGGCAACGCAGAGCAGCTTGGCAAGGGGATGAGCAAGAAGGGCCTCACCTTCCCGACCCACAATGACGAGTCGGGAGCGCTGGCCGCCCAGTGGCAGGTGGGCGTCACCCCGACGTTCCTCATCATCAAGGATGGCAAGCTGGTGAGCAGTACCACCGGCTGGAGCTCGAAGTGGGGCCTGCAGCTGCGGCTCTGGTGGGCGTCGCTCTAGCCACGCAACATCGCTGCCTGCAACAGGGCCATCCCACCGGATGGCCTTTTTTATGCCGACATCAGGCGGTGAGCTGCATGCCGCGTACCTGCGCCAGCAGGGCGACCACGGCCGCCGAGCGCAACGCATCGGGGGCGTAGCAGAGCCCCACCCGCCGCTTGAAGGAAGAGGCCGCCAGCTCGACGACCGAACAACCGGGCAAACAAAGCGAACGGGGCAACCAGGCAATCCCCGCCCCGGCGGCCACCATGGTCGCCGCCAGTCGCAGCGACCCCGCCCGCCGTGGATAGAGCGGCGCCTGATTGCCGAGAATGGCGATCAGCCGCAGGTGGGAGTCGTGGCGCGGACAGGTAACCCAGGGCTCGTCCGCCAACGCTGCCGGGGTGAGCGCCCCCTTGCCTGCCAGCGGGTGATCCGGTGGCAGCACCAGCACGAACTCCTCCTCCAGCAGGGGAATAAAGAGCTCGTCACCACAGCGCAGGGATTCGCAGCCCAGCCGCACATCGCCACAGCAGCCCTCCTCCAGAGTCAGCAGGATCTCCTCGTGGGCGAGCACCCCTTGCACCAGCGCCCCCACCACGCCATCACCCAGATCCGCCTCAATCCCCACCGTCACCTCGAGACAGGGGGAGGTTTCACGAAACTCGCGGGCGAGGGAGTCGGTATCGGCGATCAACCGCTTGGCGCGGGGATAGAGCCGGTGCGCCGCTTCGGTCCCCTCCACCCCGCGCGCCTGCCTCACAAACAGGGTCACCCCCAACTCATCCTCCAGCGTCTTGATAGTGGTGGAGAGGGTGGGCTGGGTGATGAAGAGGCGGGTGGCCGCCGCCGTGATGTTGCGCTCCTCGAAGACAGCCACAAACGCACGCAGGGTTCGCACATCCATAGAATTTACCTATACCAGACAGTCATAAAAGCCATTTTTCACGGCGACATTGGGCAAATATAGTGGCTTACCTGCCACAAGGCATCTCAATTCCCTATATCAGCGTCTATCAACACCGTCAGGAGCCATCATGCGCCATCTTTCTGTCATCGGCCTCGGGGCCATGGGCTCCGCCCTCGCCACCACCCTGCTCAAGGCGGGCCATCCGGTCACCGTTTGGAATCGCAGCGCCGCCAAGGCTGCCCCGCTGCAGGCGCTGAGTGCGACACTCGCCCCCTCGGTTGGTGCAGCCATCGCCGCAAGCGATATCACCCTTGTCTGCGTCGATAACTACGCCGTCAGCCAGCAGCTGCTGGACGAGGCGAGCGATGCGGTGGCGGGCAAGCTGTTGGTGCAGCTCTCCACCGGCAGCCCGCAGGGGGCCAGAGCGCTGGAGAGCTGGAGCCACGCTCGCGCCGCTAGCTATCTCGATGGCGCCATTCTCTGTTTCCCGGATCAGATCGGTACCAGCGATGCCAGCATCATCTGCTCGGGGGCCAGCGCTGCCTTTAGCGACGCCGAGCCGGTGCTGCGCCTGCTCGCCCCTACCCTCGACCATGTGGCCGAGGCGGTGGGGGCCGCTGCGGCGCAAGATTGCGCCGTCGCCGCCTACTTTGCCGGTGGTCTGCTCGGAGCCCTGCACGGCGCACTGATCTGCGAGGCGGAAGGGCTACCGGTGGCCAAGGTGTGCGCCCAGTTCAGCGAGCTCTCCCCCATTCTCGGTGGCGATGTGGCCCACCTTGGCAAGACGCTGGCGAGCGGCGATTTCGATCACCCCTACGCCAGCCTGAAAACCTGGAGCGCCGCCATCAGCCGCCTCGCCGGTCACGCCAGCGATGTCGGGATCGACAGCCGCTTCCCGCGCTTTGCCACCGATCTGTTTGAGGAAGGGGTGGCGCAAGGGTTTGGTCAGCAGGAGGTGTCAGCCCTCATCAAGGTGCTGCGGGCACGCAATGGAGCGGCACTATGAACGGTAAACAAATCGCACTGGTCACTGGCGCCGCTGGCGGGATTGGCCGCCAGCTCTGCATCGGGCTGGCCGAGGCGGGTTATCGGGTGATCGCCACCGATCTGGCCCCTCACGCTTTCGACCATCCCGAAATCCACTTTCATCCGCTCGATCTGCGGGACGAGCAGGCTATCACGCGCCTCTTTGCCGAGGTGCGCGAGCAGCACGGCGGCATCCATCTGCTGATCAACAACGGCGCCATCAGCAAGTTCCACACCCGCTTCGAGGAGCTGAGCGCAGCCCAGTTCGATCAGGTGATGACGGTCAATGTGCGCGGCGCCATGCTCTGCGCCCGCGCCTTTGTGCAGGCCAACCGCGGGTTGCCCTATGGCCGCATCATCAATATCGCCTCCACCCGCTGGCAGCAGAACGAACCGGGTTGGGATGCCTACGGCGCCTCCAAGGGGGCGCTGGTCGCCCTCACCCAGTCCCTCGCCAACTCGCTGGCCGACTACCCCGTCACGGTCAATGCCATCAGTCCGGGCTGGATCCAGGCGGAGGATTACCACACCCTGACCGAGGCGGATCATCGCCAGCACCCGAGTGGCCGGGTCGGTCGCCCCGACGACATCACCCGCGCCTGCCTCTTTCTGGCGGATCCCCGTAACGACTTTATCAACGGTGCCAATCTGGTGGTCGATGGCGGGATGAGCAAGAAGATGATCTACCACACCTCTGCCTCCTTCTGGGAGGAGTAACCCCTGCGGCGGCAGCCTCGCCCCGGCCTGCCGCCCGCCCTTTTTCTGCCCGTTTTTTCATCGCTTTTTCCCCGCTGCCCTTGCACTGGCCAGACCGACTGGCAACAATAGGCACTCAACTGACCCCTCTTCATTTCGCCCGTTAATTGATCGCCCAACTCATCGCGTTGGCGGGCTGTTTCCGTTAAAATGACGGGTTTTTGCCGTGCCTGGTTTGCCAATCCCCACCATCAGGCACTCGCAGCGTGAATCCTATGATGCCAGTGATGCAGGATCTGCCATGAACAACTACTTTCGGGTGCTGGGCGTCAAGTCCAACGCCAGCGAAAACGACATCAAGAAAGCCTATCGTCGGCTGTCGAACCAGTACCACCCCGACAAGCTGCACGGGGCCAGTGAAGAAGAGAAAGAGCAGGCAGCCATCAAGCTGCACCAGGTAAAGCAGGCCTATGAAGTGCTGTCCGATCCGAAACAGCGGGCCGCCTTTATCAAGGATTTCAACAACGTCATCGTGACCGACCCCGCCTCCGCCATGCAGGAGATGTGGGATCAGTTCTACCCCTGAAACAGCAGGCAGAAAGAGCAACTATGCAAAAGAGATGGGACCAGGCGCGGCTCAAGTCGCTGCAAAGCGATGCCAGCGAAAACATCGAATCCTACCGGGATCAGGACGACCCCAAGGGGCTGGAACAGTTCACCGATCAGATGAAGAGCCTGCTGCTGGCCGATATGAGCATGCTGGAGTTTATGCCCGAGTATCTGCCGCTGGCCCTCTATGGCCGGGTGCAGTTCCCGGCCAAGGCCAAGTCGCAGTGGAACAAGTGGCTCGCCAGCGGCGAGCAGCCAAGCTGGGACGAGTTCAAGGTGAGCGTCGGCTTCAACAACGCCGCCCTGCCGCTGGTCAAGGCGGTGCGGGCCCAGAGCGAAGATCAGCTGATGGAAGCCTGCGCCGTGCTGTTCCTGCTCGACAACCCGCTACCGCGCGGTAGCCACCGCGGTGATGACGACTATGAGCTGCGCGACGAAGAAGATGAAGACGGGGAAGATGCCGACGCCGACTACCATGGCGGCAGTGACCGCTATGGTGATGACGACGGCGATCAGGATATGTACGACGAAGTCCGTTTCTAATTGGGGCAAGGCATGAGCAACAGTCTGATAGAAATTACCGCCATCGAGATCAAAGAGCTGGCCGTTATCGAGCCGAAGCAGGCCAGCGAGAAGTTCGAGCTGATCGCCAAGACCATGTCTGACGACCAGCTGGCAGAAGTGATTGAAAACATTGATATCGTTACTCTGACCCAGATTAACGGCCAGCACGATATCTCCTTCCCCTCCATCATCTCCGAGCTGATGACCCCGGAGCGGATCCGCGACATCGTCTGCCAGCAGCCGCTCTACTGGGAAGAGGCGATCAAGAATAACGCCGACGAGCTGCAACAGCACACCTTCGACTTCCTCAACTACCTGATCCGCACCCAGGATAGCGAGGCCAAGCAGCGCGAGATCCTCGAGTGCGTGGCCGAAGATCCGGCCGGTCTCTTCTACCTCGCCATCCCCTTTATCGAGTTCTATCGCGGCGATCGCTATGAAGAGGACGAAGGCTATCGCGACGTGCTGCACGCCGAAGAGGAAGATCTCGAAGAATCCCTGCGCTACAGCGAGCGCCAGCAGAGCGAGGATGTCCACGACTACGCGCTGGATGACCCGAGAAGCCTGTTGATGCTCATTCGCGAGCTGGCCCCCGAGGTGGAGAAAGCCATCAAGGCGCTGCTGCGCAACGAGCACTCCACCTGGGACGGCATCATCAACAAGTTTGCCGCCGAGCTGGTGATGCAGGCCAAAGAGAAGAACAAGGTCGAGGAAGACGAGTACGGCGACGTCGACGACATGTTCAGCTTTCTGGATTAAGGAGCCCATTCATGCAGTTAGTCATTCGCGATGCCAACCAGGGCCCCTTTCTGACCCAGGTGCTGCGCTTTGGCCGCGACAATGAACTCTTGAGTCAGCAGCAGCTGGCCGCCATCAAGGGCAAGGCGGTGCTGATGAGCCTCAAATTCGCCGACAAGTACTACAACAAGTACAAGATGCACCTGCTGGAGCAGGCGGCCCACGACGTCATCGGCGTGGTGAGCCTCGGCCTGCAGGAGCTCTCGGCGCGGGATCCGGCCAAGGCGCTGGCGCTGCTGCAGGCGCCGGAAGGCCCCATAAAACCGTTCCAGAAGGGCTGGTCGATGCTCATTACCGTCAGCCCCAAGCAGGCTGGCAACAGCCTCTACGGTGACGTCGATGCCCGCCTGCTGGACAAGATCTCGAGCCCGCCCGATGTGGAGGAGTGGCAAGGGTGGCAGGAGTACGAGAAGGCGCTGACCGAGCACAACAAGAGCCGTCTGATGGAACTCATCGACCAGCACTTCTTCGCCTGCGAGAGCGACCACCCCACCATGGAGGACAAGCTGGCCGAAGCGCTGCTCTACCGCATCCTCTGCGGCAAGGGCAGTGGCGCCGCCCCGCTCAAGGTGAAGCAGGATCTCAAGCGCAAACTGGCGCGGGAGATTGAGCTCGACGAGGGCTGGTATGACACCGACTACCTCGCCGCCCAGCTCGCCCTGATGCTAAGCGCGCTGCCCGCCGACATGGCCGCCGCCCTGCGCCAGGAGCTGAGCCCGGGTTTTGTGCCGAACCTGCTGCACACCCTCGGCTTTGTGCGCCAGTACCAGCTGCTGCAAAAAGAGAACGCCTCGCCAGAGAAGCTCGACAACATCGAGATGCGCGCCGGTCTCAAGCACCCGCTGCTCGGCTGGCCGCTCTACCACAACTTCTAAGGCCGCTTTCGCCGCCTCTTTTGTTGCCCCCAATGTGGGATAACCCAACGCCCGGCCCGCCGGGCGTTGTTCTATCTACGTCATCAGCCCCCCACGATTGACGTAACAAATCGGGATGCAACCAGTTCAGATGGCTTCATTCAAACCTTGTTCGCAGCTATACTGCGCCCCTGATTCAGAGCTGAATAAACCGGTCATAATACAGGTCAGATTTTTATGCTGCTGCCACTTTTAATGCTTATCAGCGCCAATACTCCGCTACTGTCAGATACCCGCCTTTATAAAGAAGTCGCCAATAATTGTAAAAATGTAGATTTGGAAAATTGGCAACATCCGACCAGAAAGGTATTACTGGAACGAGGCGTTATATTAAAGAGAGTCGAGTTATGTAACGATGGTAAATATCCAATCTATCATGTTCGACTCCCGTATGACCCGGCTGGGCAGACTCAAGATTATTTCAACCCACTCTATGTGGCCATGTACGGAGCCAACGGAAAATGGCCATATGCCATGGTCGATGAGGAAGGAACCATTGTGTACATGACCTATCGGAAAGGTTCTATTATCACACCGGACTACGAGCTTTTCTCATCATAATCAGATTTTATCTCTGAGAAAAAATACTCAAAGCATGCAAAGGAAATATATTTTCATAAAAATAGCATCACGATTCCCAACCCCCAAATTCTCTGATTTATATATTATCAGGCTATCTTAAGTCACCTATCTGTCGAAACGAATCTTTACCACGTTATTACAAAAAGAATATATATTTTCCCCTGCGATGAAACGCTCAAAAATCCCCCACACCATCAGGTTCTGATCAAGCCCTCATTTTCAATATTTATTCACTCAAACAGTGAAACTGAATAAATAAGCTGCCACTCAACATGCCGGCGGCAATGGCGAAAGAGCAGCCAAAAGCGGGATGGCGATCTCACTATCAAATCAGTTCATGTCAAAAAGGGCTCCATTCAACCCCGATAGTTCTGATACCTACCCAGCCAGCGCCAGCTTTTCAGCAGCCAAAACCGCATAAAAAACCGGAATAGATCAATAAAAGACAATTAATCTCGCCAGATTAAATTTCAGGTATGGCTATTTGCACCGCTTGGCCGCTAAATGACAGACCGGCCTTCAGACCAGCATGGAAGCGCACAAGGCTAGCCGGCAGCAGACCGGTACGCTCTCAGGACGAGTTATGACTTTCTTCTCTCACAGGAGACAGACCGTGAGCGCTTCGAATCAACACCCCACCATTCCCCCCGGCTCCGGGGCGCTGTTCTTTATCCAGACCTTCTCGACCCTGGGGTTTGCCGTGCTCTACTCCACGCTGGTGCTCTACGCCACCAAGCGGCTCGGCTTCAGTGAATCCCAGGCCAACGCCATGATGGGGGTCTTCGGGGCCTTCAACTATGGCCTGCACCTGTTTGGCGGCTATCTCGGCGGGCGCTACCTCAGCAACCGCAACCTGTTCGTGATGGGGATGGTGCTGCAGGTGATCGGCTGCTACTTCATCGCCGAGATGGGGATCACCGGCCTCTACTGGGGGCTCGCCATGTTCCTCACCGGCAGCGGCCTCAACGTCACCTGCCTCAACATGATGCTGACCCAGCGCTTCGCCCCGGATGATCACCGCCGCGAGAGCGCCTTCCTGTGGAACTACGCCGGGATGAATCTGGGCTTCTTTATCGGCTTCACGGTGGCGGGCTACTTCCAGCTCACCGAGGATTACCGCACCCTGTTCCTGTTTGCGACGCTGGGCAACATCATCGCCATCATCGCCACCTTCGCCTGCTGGCCCATTCTGGCGGATATCAGCACCCCGCTGCGCCATGTCAAAGGGAGCGGCTTCTACCGCCGCATGCTGGCCGGGATCGCCATTCTGGCCATGCTGGTGCCGGCGCTGCGCCTACTGCTGACCCACGCCAGCTTCAGCGGCAGCTTCGTGCTGATCCTGGGCGCCGTGGTGCTGGTGCTGCTCTGCGTGATGACCGCCCGCCACCCGGACGCCGCCGAGCGCAGCCGCATGGTGGCCTACCTGATCCTCGCCCTTGGCTCCCTCATCTTCTGGTCGCTCTACCAGCTGGCGCCCATGGGGCTGATGCTCTTCTCCGAACACAACATCAACCTCAACGTGTTCGGGCTGCGGGTCGCTCCCCAGTGGATCCAGAACATCAACACTATCGTCATCGTCATCGGTGGCCCGCTGATGGCGCTGCTGTTCAAGCGACTGCGCGAGCAGGGTTGGAATATCGACATCCCCTCCCAGTTTGCCGCCTCCCTGTTCTGCATGGGGCTCGGCATGCTGGTGCTGCCGCTCGGCATCCATCTGGCGGGGGCCGACGGGCTGGTCGCCTTCAAGTGGATCGCCATCAGCTATGTGCTGCAGAGCTTTGGCGAGCTGCTTATCTCCCCCATCGGTTACGCCATGATCGGCAAGCTGGCCCCCGCCAGCCTGCAAGGCTTGATGATGGGCTGCTGGATGATGGTGACCGGCGTTGCCTCGGTGCTGGCGGGCTATGTCTCCAGCGCCATGCCGCAGAATATCGGCAGCTCTCCGGTGGCCACCAACCCGGGCTACAGCTCGGTGTTCAACATGCTCGGCTGGGGCTCGATGGCGGGCGGGATCGTCCTGCTGTTGCTGGTGCCCCGTCTGCGCCTGCTGATCGCCTCGAAAATCACCCCGCAACCGGCGGCGACAGCTATCCCCGTCTGATCGATTTGAACCGCTTGGCGGCGTGAGCCGCAGACAAGACCAGAGGCCCCGCAATCATGGATTGCGGGGCCTCTGCTTTTGGCGGGATGGCGGGTTCGTTTCAGGCTGGCGGTGCGACGCCAGTGAACATTTTTGCACCAAAGAAGCCAATCTATTTTTTACTGTCGCACTGATGAAACAATCACGCAGATCGGGGGGTAAGGGGATTCTGCACAGCGTCAGCCGCCCGGTAGGTATTTCCCGCCGACAGGGGTAGGATGAGTGAAGTCGGAGCCATATAGCGACGGCTGTTAGCCGGGTCGCCCTGTGCCGCCCGCCATATACTCAAAGCCTTGTGAGCCAGACTCACCACGATAAGGAGAGATGAGATGTATATGTTTTTACCCTTCCTGCTGGCGCTGATAACGGGGATCAGCATCTTGCTGAACAAGCGCGGCGCCTCCTATCTGCTCTGGGCTCTGTTGCTGGTGGTGACCCTGCTCTCCTTTATGCACCATGTGACCGATCCGCTCACCCTCTCGTTCTAGGAGCCAGCCATGAGCCTTTCGACCTCTGCCACCGCCGCGAAGAGTGACCTGCCCCAGCTGCTCGATACGCTGGGGCTGGCGGGCATCTGTCTGACCCTGATCGTCGCCTTCTATTACCAGCTCTATCTGGCCGAACTCCCCTGCCCCCTGTGTTTATTGCAGCGGGTCGGCCTGGTCGTCGCCGGTTTCGGCTTTATGTTCAACCTGCAATTTGGCGCAAAAGGGGCCCACTACGGCATCGTGATTGTCGGTGCCCTGACCACCGCCATGATCGGCGCCCGGCAGGTGCTGCTGCATATTCTGCCCGGCGACCCCGGCTATGGTTCCACCTTTCTCGGGCTGCACTTTTATAGCTGGTCGCTGGTCAGCGCCCTGCTGATCATCCTGGCCGTCGCCCTGATATTGATGGTGCGGGACGGGCTCGCTATTGCGCTGCCCAAGCTGGGTCTGGCGCGCTGGGGACGTATCGCCTCCCTGCTGTTTGTTTTGCTGATTGCGGCAAACCTGATCTCTACCGTGCTGGAGTGCGGCGCGGGACAGTGCGCCGATAATCCCGTCATCTATGACCTGCTGAGCCTGCGTTAATCACCCTCAAGGTGGCGGCCAGTCCGCCACCTTTTATTGCCGCCCTATATTGCCGAAAGGCGCAACAAATCCGGCCCGTTGCAGCGGCAACCTCGCAGATTCAATAGCGGTGCAATTTCATTGCACCCTACGGTTACCTCCCCCTCACTCTCTCCCAAGGGGAGAGGGAGCCAGTGCCTGCCCACCAGTAGCCATAGCTGTCACCCTTAGCTATCACGCCATACCACGGTCACTATCAATGGCTGCGATCTCTGCTCCCTTCTCCCATTCTTTGCCATAGATAAGGGGAGAAGGGTCGGGGATGAGGGGAAACAAACCATCACAACAGAAGCCACCGACAAGCCGCAGAGCGTTAAAGAAAACAGAGAGAAGTAGGGTCGATTAGCGAAGCGTAATCGTCCGCACCGCAATCTCGGTGGCGATGGACATAGAGAAGAGATCAGCTGGGGCACTAACAGAATAGCGGCAACCTGTTTTCGCGATCGTCTGATTACGCATCGCTAATAAAACCTAATACCCTGACCTTTTTATCACATCGATCCTATGTGTAAAATGAATGATATTATAGAATTGACATCGCATGTTAAACAAACCAATAAAGAGTCCAACATGAATATACTACCGACGCCCCCTACAGATAGCCTGTATAAATTTTCAGCCATTTCAGGAATGCTAATAATAATATTTAGTTTAGCTTGCTATGTTTATCTTACATTTCAGATATCTAACATGCAAAAAACGACAACTTTAATGGGCCAGGCACGACTTGCAGATAAGTCCATCAAAGAAATAGATTGCAGAATTAACGCTATAAAAGCAGGAAAGGTAGATGAGTGCCGATACAAAGAAATCAAAAAGGAAAATTTACAAGATGAGTTAGAGTTGTTGGAGATCATTAAGAAAAATGAGATTTCCACAATTCAGGAATATGATAAATTCAAAACATTATCACAACCACTAAGAGATAACATTGATTGGGTTTTTAATGGCGTAATATATTACATATTTATGTTTATAGAGTCTTTATCATGCGCCTTATTAGTTTTTGGGTTTTCCGGTTGGTATACAAACATTCAAAAGCCAACTAATGAGCTCACTTTGCTAGATTTAAAAATAAAACGTCTAGAACTAATTAAAATAGAGCATGAAGTTAAAAAAATCAGTAAACACTATCGATTTTCAGCAACCAGAAATTAATTCTTAAAAAAACATAAATATAACACTAAAGGACAATGCAACATTAAGCAACACCTTTAATTTAATGCTGGATTTATTCAGGCCATGAATTATATAGAATGTATCATTCCTGACATATCTAATTTTTCGATGGGAAAGTTAAAATAAGAAGGGCGCTTTCGCGCCCTTCTATATTAATTACCCTTCCTGATTTTCCCCGGTTGCCGGTTCGGCACCGGCGGCGGGTTCAATCTCGATGCGATCGACCCGCTGTAAACCGCGGGGCAGCTTGGCGCCACGGCGGCCGCGCTCGCCACGGTAGTAGTCGAGATCGGACGGTTTGAGGGTCAGCTTGCGCTTGCCGGCAAACAGGGTGACCGACTGGCCCTGCGGGATGACGGCGGCCATCACCACAAACTCCTCCCGCGCCTTGACGCGAGCAGAGGGGATGCTGATGAGCTTGTTGCCCTTGCCCTTGCCGAGCACCGGCAGGGTATTCATCGGGAACAGCAGCATGCGCCCCTCGTTGGAGATGGCCATGCAGAGATCGGTCTCTGGCGAGCCAATCTTCTGGGGTGCCATCACCAGACCCCCTTCCGGCACGGTGAGCAGCGCCTTGCCGTTCTTGTTCTTGCCGATGAGGTCGTCATAGGTACAGACAAAACCGTAACCGGCATCGCTCGCGATCAGATACGGCTCGCCTTCGTTGCCCATCACCAGATGACGCACCTCTTCACCGGCACCCAGCGCAAAGCGGCCGGTGAGCGGTTCGCCCTGACTGCGGGCGGAGGGCAGGGTGTGCGCCTCCAGCGAGTAGGTACGGCCAAAGCTCGACAGGAACACCGCCTGCTGGTTGCTGCGGCCAAAGGCGTGGGTGAGGTAGTTGTCCCCCGCCTTGTAGGAGAGCCCCTCGACATCCACGTCGTGGCCCTTGGCGGCACGCACCCACCCCTTGTCGGAGAGGATGACGGTGACCGGTTCGCTCGGCACCAGCTCTTTCTCGGTCAGCGCCACGGCGGTGGCACGCTCCACCAGCGGGGTGCGGCGATCGTCGCCGTACTTCTCGGCATCGGCCAGCAGCTCTTTCTTGAGCAGGGTGTTGAGACGGCGCTCGGAGCCCAGAATGAGCTCCAGCTTGTCGCGCTCTTCGGCCAGTTCGTTCTGTTCGGCGCGCAGCTTGAACTCTTCGAGCTTGGCCAGATGGCGCAGTTTCAGCTCGAGGATCGCTTCGGCCTGGGTCTCGGTAATGTTGAAGCGCTCCACCATCACCTTGCCCGGCTCATCCTCGGTGCGGATGATCTCGATCACCTCGTCGATGTTGAGGTAGGCGATCAGCAAGCCTTCGAGGATGTGCAGGCGAGCCAGCACCTTGTCGAGGCGGAACTGCAGACGGCGACGCACCGTCTCACGGCGGAACTGGATCCACTCGCTGAGGATGGTCTTGAGGCACTTCACCTGCGGCCGGTTGTCGAGGCCGAGGATGTTGAGGTTGACCCGGTAGTTCTTCTCCAGATCCGTGGTGGCGAACAGGTGGGCCATCAGCCCCTCTACATCCACCCGGTTGGAGCGCGGCACGATCACCAGACGGGTCGGGTTCTCGTGGTCCGATTCATCGCGCAGATCGGTGACCATCGGCAGCTTTTTCGCCACCATCTGGGCGGCGATCTGCTCCATGATCTTGGCGCCGGAGGCCTGATGGGGCAGCGCCGTGATGACGATGTCGCCATCCTCCTCACTCCAGACCGCCCGCTGCTTGATGGAGCCCTTGCCGGTCTCGTAGATTTTGCGGATATCGTCGCGCGGAGTGATGATCTCGGCATTGGTCGGGTAGTCCGGCCCCTGAATGTGCTGCATCAACACATCCAGCCCCGCATTGGGGTTGTCGAGCAGCTCGGCACAGGCGTAGGCCACTTCCCGCGCGTTGTGGGGCGGGATGTCGGTCGCCATGCCCACCGCGATACCGGTCACCCCGTTGAGCAGGATGTGCGGCAGACGGGCGGGCAGCACCACCGGCTCCTTCATGGTGCCGTCGAAGTTCGGCGTCCACTCCACCGTGCCCTGGCCAAGTTCCGAGAGCAGCAGTTCGGAGAAGCGCGACAGCCGCGCCTCGGTATAACGCATGGCGGCGAAGGATTTGGGATCGTCCGGCGCCCCCCAGTTGCCCTGACCATCCACCAGCGGGTAGCGGTAGGAGAAGGGCTGGGCCATCAGCACCATGGCTTCATAACAGGCGCTGTCGCCGTGGGGGTGGTACTTACCCAGCACGTCACCCACGGTACGGGCAGACTTCTTGTGCTTGGAGAGCGCCGACAGACCCAGCTCGCTCATGGCGTAGATGATGCGCCGCTGCACCGGTTTGAGGCCGTCGCCGATATGCGGCAAGGCCCGATCCATGATGACGTACATGGAGTAGTTCAAGTAAGCCTGTTCGGTAAAGGTGCGCATTGGCTGGCGCTCTACCCCGTCCAGACTGAGCTCGATAGCATCACTCATGTGATTTTCTCTTTCGGTTCGGGAGCCGCCACAGGGCGACTCCGGCTAAATGCTTGCTGGCCCTGTGCGGGCCAGCCGACGGCTTAGATGATGGCGAGGTTGCCCTTCTCTTCGAGCCACTCGCGGCGATCGCTCGCCCGCTTCTTGGCCAGCAGCATGTCCATCAGCTGCAGGGTCTCGTCAGCTGCATCCCCTTCACTCTCCCCTGCCGGATCCATGGTGAGCTGCACCAGACGGCGGGTGTTGGGATCCATGGTGGTTTCCCGCAGCTGTTTCGGGTTCATTTCGCCCAAGCCCTTGAATCGGGTCACCATCACCTTGCCCTTCTTCTTCTCGGCTTCGACCCGCTGCAGCACCCCGTTCTTCTCGTCCTCGTCGAGGGCGTAGTAGACCTCTTTACCGATATCGATCCGGTAAAGCGGCGGCATGGCGACATAGACGTGGCCCTTCTCCACCAGCGCACGGAAGTGTTTTACGAACAGGGCGCAGAGCAGAGTAGCGATGTGCAGACCGTCCGAGTCCGCATCCGCGAGGATGCACACCTTGCCGTAGCGCAGGCCACTGAGGTCGTTGGAGTCGGGGTCAAGACCGATGGCGACCGAGATGTCGTGCACTTCTTGCGAGGCGAGCACCTGACCGGCCTCCACCTCCCAGGTGTTCAGGATCTTGCCGCGCAGCGGCATGATGGCCTGAAACTCGCGATCCCGCGCCTGCTTGGCACTGCCACCCGCGGAGTCACCCTCCACCAGGAACAGCTCGCCCTGCATGGGGTCGGCGCAGCCACAGTCGGTCAGCTTGCCGGGCAGCGCCGGGCCTTGGGTAATCTTCTTGCGCACCACCGTCTTGGCGGCACGCATCCGGCGCTGGGCGCTGGAGATGCAGAGCTCGGCGATCTGCTCCGCCAGCTCGGTGTTGCTATTCAGATAGAGGCTGAAGGCATCCTTCACCACGCCGGAGACAAACGCCGAGCTCTGGCGGGAGGAGAGGCGTTCCTTGGTCTGACCGGCGAACTGCGGATCCTGCATCTTGATGGAGAGGATGTAGGCGCAGCGATCCCAGATATCTTCCGGAGTCAGCTTGACCCCGCGCGGTAGCAGGTTGCGGAACTCGCAGAACTCGCGCATGGCGTCGAGCAGCCCCTGACGCAGACCGTTGACGTGGGTGCCGCCCTGCGCGGTGGGAATGAGGTTCACATAGGATTCGGCGAGGCATTCGCCCCCTTCCGGCAACCAGCAGAGTGCCCAGTCCACCGCCGACTGTTCGGAGCTGAACGAGCCGATAAAGGGCTGCTCCGGCAGGCAGGTGAACTGCTTGACCGCATCGACCAGATAATCCTTGAGGCCATCTTCGTAGCACCACTCCAGCTTGATGCCAGTGTTCTTGTCGAGGAACTTGATGGTGAGGCCAGGGCAGAGTACGGCCTTGGCTTTGAGCAGGTGTTCCAGCTTGGTGACCGAGAATTTGGGCGAATCGAAGTAGCTCGCCTGCGGCCAGAAGCGCACCCGGGTGCCGGTGTTGCGACGGCCGCAGGTGCCGGTGATGGTCAGCTCCTGCACCTTCTCGCCACGCTCGAAGGCGATGTCGTAGACCTGACCGTCGCGACGCACCGTCACCTCGACCCGATCGGAGAGGGCGTTCACCACCGAAATACCCACCCCGTGCAGACCGCCGGAGAACTGGTAGTTCTTGTTGGAGAACTTGCCGCCAGCGTGCAGCTTGCAGAGGATCAACTCCACCCCGCTGACACCCTCTTCCGGGTGGATATCGACCGGCATGCCGCGGCCGTCGTCGATCACTTCGAGGGACTGGTCTTCATGCAGGATCACCTCCAGATTGCGGGCGTGACCTGCCAGCGCTTCATCGACGCTGTTGTCGATGACCTCCTGGCCGAGGTGGTTGGGCCGGGTGGTGTCGGTATACATGCCGGGGCGGCGACGCACCGGTTCAAGGCCATTGAGGCCAACTCAATGGCATCCGCATTGTATTGAGTAGACATGGAGGGCCTTGCGAATTGACGTTTGGGGAGAATCTTACTCGTTGGGAGGGTATTGGACAAACTTGGCTGCGGGAAAGGGTGATCCGGAGGGGATTGTGCCCCTCCCAAGGCGGTTTCAGCTCCCTTCGGCGGGGCCCGGCAGCGCCTGTTGCAGCTGGGAGAGGGAGCTTTGCAGCCGCCACACCATGCCTGCCAGCTCTCGCGCCGTGCCATCGCCATGGTTGGCCAGCCCCTGACTGATCCGCTGCAGCTCGGCCAGCGTGCGGTCGAGGGAGGCGTGCTGCACCCCCTGCTCGGTGAGGATCCCCTTCAGGCTGCGGATACAGTTGTCGCGCACCAGATAGAGGGGGTGCTCGTCACCGCGCCACTGGCGCAGCTGCCAGACGATATGGCTGCAGTTGAGCAGCACCACGCCCCAGCGCAGCACCCAGAGGCGGGCAGTCTGATCCTGACTCTGACCGAGCTGGCTGATGCAGTGGTAGATGAGCGACTCGAACTGGCTCTCGCTCTGGCGCGGGGCCGGCTCCAGCTGATCCATGAAGTGGCGGCGCAGGGAGCGGATAATCCGGCGGCTCTTGCGCCGATCCGAGCTGGGTCGCAGCAGCTGGAACGCCAGCGCGGCGCTCATCACCCCCAGCATCTGGGCGAGGCTGCTGTTGATGAACTGCTGATAGTCGTAGCTGGGCGGATTGGTGATGGCGAGAAACGAGCCGAGCAGCACGATCATCTGGCCCCAGAGGCCCGCCTGCCGCACCTGCTGCTGTTTGCAGAGCTGCATGGTGAGCAGCGCCGGAAAGAGCAAGAGGCAGAAGATCCAGAAGTCGTCGATGCGGATCATCAGGCCAAACTTGACCGCAAAGCAGATGAGGCTGAGCAGCAGGATCGCCCTGAGCATGGTGTTGGCCCCCTGAGCCGGGGCCGGGGTCGCCGAGTAGAGCACGCAGCAGATGGAGAGCATAGTGAGCGCCGAGCTGCCCGCATCCCACTGACTGTTGATCCAGAAGGTGCAGCCGAGCAGCACGCAGAGGAAGGTGCGCCCGCCGTTGTAGGCGGCCTCCAGCGTGTCGGTATGGCTGGTGAGGGAGGTGTGACGGGGCGGCGCCGGCCACTCCTGATCGTCGTAGCGGGTCAACCGGTCGAGCCAGCGCTGACACTCCAGATAGCTCCAGCAGAAGTGGCGCAGCCGCAGTAAAAAGGTGCGCAGCCGGTAATCATGCTCGCTGGTCGGCATCAGGGGAGCCAGCAACCTCGCGACCCGATACTTGTCGCACTCCGGCTTGCCAAGCTCGGTCAGCAGGGTGGCGAGCAGCGCCTGAATGCCTTCCGGTTGTTCCGGCCAGTTGTGCAGCATGCGCCGCTGGCTGGAGATAAGACTGATCAGACGCAGCTGGCGATGGAGCAGGAAGTTGAGCAGCCGGTTCTGGCGCCGCAGCCGGTGATGGCTCCAGACCGCCTGTATGCGCAGCACGTTCATGGTGAGGATCTGGCCGATCAGCCCTTCGTGGGAGCAGCGCACCTCGGGCGTCATCTCCCCCAGCCAGAGCAGCTGGGCATGTTCCAGCAGGCGAGCTTGGCTCTTGCGCAGGGATTCCAGCAGGGTTTCGCTGTCCGAGGTGCTGGGCAGGATCATCATCATCAGACCGCCGCAGAGGATACCGATGATCACCTCGCTCACCCGCGCCTGGGCAATATCGAAGATGTGGTGGGGATCCGCCACATTGACGCAGGAGAAGGCGATGATGGCGGCCGTATAACCACCGAGGGCAAAGGCGTAGGAGACGTTGTTCTGATAGTGGTTGGAGATGTAGGTGCACAAGCCCAGCCAGAGCGCGATAAGGAAGCTGAACAGCCAGGGATCGCTGATACCAAGACCTGTGATCACCACCGCCGCCATCGCCCCCATCAGGCTGCCGACCACTCGCCCCAGACTCTTGCTGATCACTCCGCCCACGGTGGGAAAACTCACCACGGCAGCCGAGCTCATGGCCCAGTAGGGGGAGTCGAGCTGCAGCACGAAGGCCAGCCAGAGCGACAGGCACATGGCCAGCGCATTGCGCAGGGCATAGCGCCACTGCCCCCCTGTCGCCTTCCCCCAGGGGGTGCACAGCCAGTACGACTCGCTCACCCTACTCGCCAATGGTGATGGTGCAGGTGGTACCGGCGATCAGCGTCACGTCCGCCGGCACATCCAGCAGCTTGATCCGCACCGGCACCCGCTGGGCCAGCCGCACCCAGGGCACGTTGGGTTTGACGTCGATCAGCAGACCGTTGCCGCCATCGACGCTCTGATCGTGGATGGCGCGCCCTATGCTCTCCACCTCGCCGCGCAACCGCTGTTCACCGCTGTAGAGCACCACTTCAGCCGGTTTGCCCGGCGCTATGTGGCCGAGCTTGGTCTCTTCAAAGTAACCCTGCACATAGAAGGAGTGAGTATCCACCAGCGCCACCAGCGGCACACCGGCACTGGCGTAGTTGCCGACCCGGGTCTGCAGGTTGGTGATGTAGCCATCACTCGCGGCATGCACCCGGGTCTTGGCCAGCGACCACTCCGCCTTCTCCAGATTGGCCTGTGCCACCTGATAGGCCGCCAGCATCGCCTGGGCATTGAGGCGAGCCTCGTCCATCGTCTCGGCTGAGATGACGCTGCGCGACAGGCCGCTGCGCCGGTTCGCCTCGTGCTCTGCCTTGTCGAGATCCGATTTCGCCTTGGCCAGCGCCGCCCGGGCATTATCGAGGGCGATCCGGTAGGGCTCGGGGTCGAGCGTAAAGATCTCCTCCCCCGCCTTCACCAGCTGGTTGTCCTTCACCGCTATCTTGATGATCTTGCCCGACACCTCGGGGGTAATGCTGACCAGCTCGGCGCGCACCTTGCCATCACGGGTCCAGGGCCCCTGCATGTAGTAGTTCCACAGCCACCAGCCCGCCGCCAGCGCCAGCGCGCAGACCAGCAGGGTGGAGAAGTATTTGAGGGTCGCGAGAGGTGATTTAGCCATGTAACAGCATCCATAGAGCGCCGCTGACGGCGAGGATAAAGAGGGAGAGATCCATCAGCAAGGGGTGCCAGACATCCCCGCCATAGAGCCAGTCACGCAGCAGATGGTGCACCGGCAGCCAGCAGAGCAGGCCGAGCAGCACCGCCTTGAACAGCGGCGGAAAGTAGAGAGAGGCGCCCAGTACCAGATCCGGCAGCGCAGAAGGAGTTGTCACAAACGTGCTCCCTGTTGGCAGTGAAGTTCAGAAGAGTCAGGCCATCCCCTGCCCCGGGCGAGGCAAAGTAAACAGGCCGCTAAAGATTAACACTGCCCCGCAGGGCGCAACAGGAACATATGAGACCCTTTTATTCAGGCCTTTCGATCCGCTGGATGGTGCACGCCATCGCGCGTCGGCACCTCCCCCAGCTCGAACGGGTTGACCCCCTCGAGACAGGCGAGGTTGTAGCCATACTCGGCCGGATTGGAGCGGCGCTGATGGTGGGTATAGATGCCGCAGATGCTACAGAAGTAGTGTTTGGCGGTGCGGGTATTGAACTGGTAGCAGCGCAGCACCTCCTCCCCTTGCAGAATGCGGATGCCGGACAGTGGCACCGAGGCGACGATAGCGCCCCGACGTCGGCATAACGAACAGTCGCAGCGGCGCGGATCCACCACCCCATCCGGCAGGGTCAGCTCCAGCACCACGGCGCCGCAGTGGCAGCTGGCCTTGTGTTTCTCTTGAATTGGGGTATTGCCGATGCGCTTGATCATCCTGCCTCCTTGCAGACGGGTTCACTTCCTCAGATGTCAATCAAACAGGGTATCGCGCCGCCCCTGCAGCAAGTGCTCATGGAGGGTGCGCAACTGGGAGGCCACCACCCGATGGCAGGAGAGCGGGGGCAAGTTGTCGATGGGGAAGTACCCCGCCCCTTTGGTTTCATCGGTTTCGCCCAGCAGCTGGCCGCCGGTCACCTCGCACAGAAAGAAAGCCTTGTGCGCGTGGGGCAGCTGGGGCGGATGAGGATGTTTTAGCTTGTCGAGCAGGGCCAGCAGCTGCACCGCACGGCACTCAAGGCCGGTCTCCTCCACCACTTCACGCACCACAGCATCCGCCGGCGAGTCGCCGATATCGCACCAGCCACCGGGCAGAGTCCAGCAGTCGTCGCTGCGCTCCTGTACCAGCAGGATATGGCCCGCATCGTTCTGAATGAAGGCCCGCACATCGAGCTTGGGGGTGGGATAACCGCTGTCGAGGGCAATCCAGTCGCTAATGGCTTCCGGCGCCAGCTCGCTCTGGTTGGCGATAAGGGCCACGGTGGCCGCTCGCAGCGCCTCGAAACGGCCGATATCGAAGGGATCTTTGGAGTAGGTGAGGCCCGCTTGCGCCGTGGCCAGTACCTGTTCCAGAAAGGCGGCCAACGGCGGTTGCATGATTAAAGTCCGAGGAAACGGATAATCTGGGCGGGGTAGCGCTCGAACGCCACGAAGGCGTGGTCGCCGCCGCACTCCAGCGAGAGGCGGGCAAAGCGGTATTCTTCTAGCGCCTTGCGGTAGTCGAGCACCTCGTCCTCCTGCTGTTGCAGCACCCAGAGTCGAGCGGGGGCGGTCACAGGCACTGCCAGGGCTCGCAGCTCGTCCATATGTTCAGGCAGCAGCTGATACTGCTCGCCCGTATAGGGATTGGTCTGGGGGCCGAGGTAGTCACAAAGGAGCTCGTGGGGGCGCACCGCCGGATTGATCAGTGCCGCGTGGCAGCCGTACTGCTCGCTGACCCGGGTCGCCATAAAGCCACCGAGGGAGCTGCCTACTGCGCCGAGCTTGAACTCGCTGCCATAGCGACTCTGCAAATTGGCGATGGTCTGTTCGATGGCCGCCCAGGCCGCCGCCGGGGTGTTGGGCTGGGCCGGGATCACCACCTCGATATCGGGTCTGTGTTCTGCCACCCAGGCAGCCATCTGCTGCGCCTTGGCTGAACCGGGCGAGGAGTTGAAACCGTGCAGGTAGAGGAGAACGGGCTTCATGACGACCCCTCAATAACCGGTGGCATTGGGGTCGGGCACAAACTGCCCCACCGGCAGACGCCACACCTGGCTGGCGATACGACCATCCGGGTAGAGGGTGAGGTAGCGCCAGCCCGGGCCGGACTCGTCCAGCGCGAAGCCATCAGAGAGCGGTTTGAACTGGATGCAGGTCGATGGGCTGGCAATCAGCCGCACGCCTCGGTGCACCTCGTCAAACTCCTGATGGACGTGGCCAAACAGGATGGTCTTCTGCTGCGGGTGACGCGCCAGCACGGCAAACAGATCGTCGGCATTCTTGAGATTGTGCTGATCCAGCCAGGCACAGCCCACCGGCACCGCCTGATGGTGCAGGGCGATAAGGGCATGGCGATCCGGATACTGACGCAGGGCACGGTCGAGCGCCTCCAGCTGGTGATCGCCGATCATGCCGTGGGGTTTGCCGCGCACCTGGGTGTCCAGCAGGATCACCTGCCAGTGGTCGCCCACCAGCTGCTTGGATTCGCTGATCCCGGCGGCATGAAGCTGCTCGGTCATCAGGGGGCTGTCATCGTGGTTGCCGGGCAGCCAGTAAATGGGGCGACCAAGAGGCGCCATCATGGAGGCGAAGCGCTGATAGGACTCCGGGCTGTGATCCTGCGACAGGTCGCCGGTCGCCAGAATCACCTCGTAGGGATGGTCGTTGGCCTGCACCCGCTCCAGCACCGCAGCCAGACTCTCGGCGGTGCGCACAGCCAGCAGCCGACCCTCGGCACTGGCAAAAAGATGGGTATCAGTAATTTGCAACAGGCGCACACTGCCGTCCTGCGCCTGGGGGAGCTCTGTTTCCAAAATCACGCTTCTTTATATTTGTTCAACTGGAGATATTGATCGGACTGGTACCATGTCTGAGACAAAATTTTAGCCACTCGGCCAGAAACAGATTTACCTGCTCCTTTTCATCCCGCTGGTGCATCTTTTTATTGGGATAATCATAACGTGGTTGCAAACGGGAAATCTGTTGCGCTGCACACACTTCCGCCATCCGCACGTCATGATACAAACGAATCTCTATTTGAGCCTGTAAATATTCGGGCAATTCGGGGTTGTGCTGACTCAAAAGAACCTGAGTTGTGAAGCGGCTCTCACCACAAATGGTGAGCTGGAACTGCAGATCGTTGCCGACCCGATAGCGGCGTTCGGCTCCCACCTCCCCTTCCGGCGGTAGCAGCTTCATCAGCGCCATATAGTTGACCTCGCAGGTACGCTGCAAGGACATCAGGTCAGGCACATAGCGCCTGCTCTGTTGCAGGGTCAGTGCCACCTCAGCGATCCGCCAGCCAGCGGGCACGCAGCTCGCCATGGTTGAGGGCCAGCCACTGCAGGGCAATGACCGAGGCGGCGTTGTCGATGCGCCCCTCTTTGAGCCAGGCATAGGCCTGCTCGCGGCTCACCACGTGCACCCGGATATCCTCGCCCTCATCAGCCAGACCGTGCAGACCGCTCGCCTTGCTGGCATCCACCTCGCCCACATAGACCTCGATCCGCTCGGTGCTGCCGCCCGGGCTCACCAGATAGCTGATGGCATGTTCACAGCGGGCCACCTCGATCCCGGCCTCTTCCACCGCTTCGCGGCGCACCACCGCCTCGGCGGTCTCCCCTTCGTCGATGATGCCGGCTACCAGCTCCAGCAGCCAGGGGGTGGAACAGGTCTCCATGGCACCGATACGGAACTGCTCCACCAGCACAATCTCGTCGCGCACCGGATCATAGGGCAGCAACGCGGCGGCATGGCCCCGCTCGAACAGCTCGCGGACGATGGGCTGATTCCAGCCACCTGCAAATAACCTGTGCTGCAGGCGATAGACGTTCACCTTGAAGAAACCGTTATATCCAGCTGATTTTTCAATGATTTTTACATCATCAGCGGCATAGTGCCGATCTTGTGGCAAGGGTTGCTGCGACATCCGGGGCTCCCGTCAGCTTGACTTGTATCAGTTTGACCATAAAATCCGAGGAACATGAATGAACGTTCATTCACTCGGCGTGCCATGGCAATGAGGGGTGGATTTTAGCAGCCACAGACCATTTGGCTAGGCGCGCGGGGAGAAAACTGCCGCTGGTTCTTGACGTTCCCGTTACCGGACCGAAGACTCTTAGCATTAAATTTTGCTTATAGTAGAGTGATTAAGCTGCAATCAAGCTTGGTTGATGACAATATTTGCCCTCTCCAGCAACCGTTTTGGGTTACTACATAAGGTTAAAACGATCTATGAAAAGAACACTTTTGTCCGTCATGGTGTTGCTGGGCGTCAGTGCCGGTGCCCACGCCGAAAACCTGCTCGATATCTACCAGCAAGCCCAGATCAAAGATCCGCAGTTGCTGCAATCCAAAGCGGTTCGCGACCAGGCCTTCGAGAAGATCAACGAATCTCGCGCTGCGCTCTTGCCACAGATCAACCTGGGTGCCGGTCTGAACTACCTGCAAAACAAGAATGATACCCAGACCAACAACAAAGCCTCCGGTTCTATTTCGCTGGATCAGTCCATCTATCGTCGCAGCAACTGGGTCAACCTGGATCTGACCGAGAAGGGCGCTACCCAGTCCGATGTCGCCTACAACCTCGAAGTCCAGAACCTGATGGTGCGCAGCGCCACCGCCTATTTCAACGTGCTCAAGGCGATGGATACCCTGGAATTTGTCCGTGCCAACAAGGTTGCCGTGGAGCGTCAGCTGGAACAAACCCAGCAGCGTTTTGAGGTGGGTCTGACCGCCATCACCGACGTCCATGAAGCCGAGGCATCCCGTGACCAGGCTCTGGCTGACGAGATCAATGCCGAGAACACCCTGGACAACAGCTACGAAGCCCTGCGCGAGCTGACCGGTGTCGATCACCGCAATCTGGACATCCTCAATACCGAGCGTTTCAGCCCGCAGAAGACCGCTTTCGGTTCTGACAAGTGGCTGGAGCTGGCGCTGGACAAGAACCTGCAACTGCACAATGCCCGCATCGCCAAGGACATCGCCAAGCAGCAGATCGATCTGGCCAAAACCGGCCACGAACCGACTCTGGATCTGGGTGCCGGCCTGCAAACCAGCAATACCGACTACAAGCTGGACAGCATTCCGGGTGGCAACGACAACCAGGCCAATATCGGTCTGACCTTCAAGCTGCCGCTCTACAGCGGTGGCGCCACCACTTCCAAGGTGAAGCAGGCCCAGTTCAACTACGTGGCTGCCAGCGAGCTGCTGGAGAAGAACTTCCGCTCGGTACAGAGCACTGTGCGCTCCTCCTATAACAACGTGAACGCCAGCATCGGCTCGGTACGCGCCTACAGCCAGTCCGTGGTCTCCGCCGACAGCGCCCTGAAGGCAACCGAGGCCGGTTACGAGGTGGGTACCCGTACCATCGTCGACGTGCTGGATTCCACCCGCAAGCTCTACGAAGCGAAGCAGAAGCTCTCCGAGGCCCGTTACAACTACATCCTCAACATCCTGAGCCTGAAGCAGGCTGCCGGTGTGCTGGAAGCGCAGGATCTGGTGGAAGTAAACCAGGGTCTGATGCCGGCTACCGCAAAAGCCAAAACCAAAGCCTGATAGCCGTTATCGGGAATGAAAAAGGCGACCGCAAGGTCGCCTTTTTGTTATCCGTGTTGCTATCGGCTTGCTCCCGCCGATAGTGAGCCCCGCCAGATTACGGGGCCAGCAGCTCGTTAGCCGCGCTCGCGAATCGTCTTGATGATGTCGGTAGTGGAGCAGCCATCTTCAAAGTTGAGCACGCGCACTTCGCCGCCATTGGCAGTCACCTCGGCGTAACCGGCAATATCTTCCGGCTTGTAGTCACCGCCCTTGACCAGCAGATCCGGCAGGATCTCGGCGATCAGGCGCTGCGGGGTATCTTCACCGAACGGCACAACCCAGTCCACGGCACCCAGTGCGGCCAGTACGGCCATGCGACGCTCGGTCGGATTGACCGGACGACCCGGCCCTTTCAGACGGCGAACCGATTCGTCGGTGTTGACCGCCACGATCAGGCGATCCCCCAGCTTGCCGGCGTTGGCCAGATAGGAGACATGGCCGGCGTGCAGGATGTCGAAACAGCCGTTGGTCATCACTACCTTCTCGCCGCGCAGACGGGCGGCACGAACTGCCACTTTCAGCTGGGCTTCCGACATGACGCCAAAACCGGTCTCCTGCTCGGTGTAGAGGGCGTTGGCCAGCTCGACCGGACTGACGGTTGAGGTACCCAGCTTGCCGACCACGATACCGGCGGCGGTATTGGCCAGCGCACAGGCTTCGTCCAGGCTCTTGCCAGCGGCCAGCGAGGTGGCCAAGGTGGAGATGACGGTATCACCGGCACCGGTCACATCGTAAACCTCGTGGGCCTGAGCCGGCAGATGCAGCTCCGGCTGGCCTTCGCGGATCAGGGTCATGCCGTTCTCGGAACGGGTGACCAGCAGGGCATCCAGCTCGAAGCGCTTGACCAGATCCAGCCCCTTGGCGACCAGATCCTCCTCGCTCTTCACCTTGCCCACTACAGCCTCGAACTCGGACATGTTGGGGGTCAGCAGGGTGGCGCCGCGATACTTCTCGAAGTCGGTCCCCTTGGGATCGACCAGCACCGGAATGCCGGCGGCACGGGCGCGCTGGATCATGCCGGGCACATCGTTGAGGGCACCCTTGCCGTAGTCGGAGAGGATCATCACGTCGCTGTTTGGCAGCGCCTGCTCGACCTTGCTCACCAGCAGGGTGGAGTCGACAGCGTGGAACCCCTCTTCGAAATCGAGGCGCAGCAGTTGCTGGTTGCGCGACAGCACCCGCAGCTTGGTAATGGTCGGGTAGTCGGCCAGACGAACGAAGTCACAGGCGACCTTGACGCCGGCCATCTGGCCAGCCAGAGCATCGGCAGCCTCATCCTGACCGGTCAGGCCAAGCAGCACGGCATGAGCGCCAAGGGCGGCGGAGTTGAGGGCCACGTTGGCGGCACCGCCCGGACGCTCCTCAATGTGTTCAACCTTGACCACAGGCACCGGTGCCTCGGGCGAGATCCGGCCGGTGGGGCCATGCCAATAACGGTCCAACATGACATCGCCAACGACCAGGACGCGGGCTTTTTCAAACTCGGGCAGGGTGATCTTCATCTGTATCGACTCTCAAAACCTGAAAAATCAGTCGCCGATTTTATCACACTCTTTTATTTGAAGGAGAAAAAGCAAACCTGTGGTTGCCATTAAGAACGCGGAAGGAAACCCATAGTTACTCTTCGCGCCACACGGACAAGACACAAGCAGCCCCTCTGACCAGCAGATAGCCATTCGCCCCCGCCCCCCCTTTTCGGCTAGAATCCCCCGATTGTTTTCGCAAGCAAAGAGATTCTCCATGGCCCATGACAACGCTCCTCGCCTCGAGCCCCGCCTGTTTCATCCCCGTTACTGGGCCAGCTGGTTTGGCCTCGGCCTGCTCTGGCTGCTGACTCTGCTGCCGTGGCGCAGCCAGATGTGGCTGGGTCGCCAGCTTGGTCATCTCGCCGCCAAAGTGCTCAAATCACGGGTGAAGATTGCCCGTCGCAATCTGGAGCTGGCGCTGCCGGAGCTGACTCTGGCCGAGCGCGAGAAGCTGCTCAAGCAAAACTTCGAGAGCGTGGGCTGCGCCGTATTCGAGGTGGGTATCGCATGGTTCTGGCCAGACTGGCGGATGCGCAACCTGATGAAGGTGGAAGGGGAAGAGCACGTCATTGCCGCCATGGAAAAAGGTCAGGGCATGCTGCTGCTCTCCTGCCACTTCCTGACGCTGGAACTCAACGCCCGCTGTTTCGGGCTGGTACGGCCAGGGGTCGGGGTTTATCGCCCCAATACCAACCCGGTGCTGGAGTATGCCCAGTATCACGGTCGCTGCGCCTCCAACAAATATCTGGTAGACCGGATGGATGTGAAGGGGATGATCAAGGCGCTGCGCAACGGTGACGCCCTCTGGTACGCGCCGGATCACGACTATGGCTCCCACGCCAGCGTGTTCGTGCCCTACTTCGCCGTGGAGCAGGCGGCCACCATCACCGGCACCGCCACTCTGGCGCGGGTGAAGAACACCGTCACCCTGCCCTGCTACAACCTCCGCACCAGCGAGGGTTACACCCTGCATATCGGGGCGCCCCTCGCCGACTACCCCAGCGGGGATGACATGGTCGATGCCGCCCGCGCCAACCGCGAGATTGAAGCCGCGGTGCGCAAGGCGCCGGAGCAGTACATGTGGCTCCATCGCCGTTTCAAGACCCGCCCCTCCCCCGAGGATGCAAGCTTCTACTAAGCGGTAACACCCCCGACTGGGGCCAGATCGCCAAAACCGACAAACCGCCTGCTGGCGGTTTGCTTTTTCCCGCTGTCAGCCCTGTGCGGCAAGCAAGCTCCCCCAGCGTCAACCGCACCATAACCTGCTGCACGAACCTCCTGCACGATCTCCTGCAATCTGCCGACCATCTCCATCAACCAGCCACAAAAGAACCCTCATCACTGCCTGCAAAAACTGAAAGAGGGTTACAAAACTATTGACTCATTGGTGAGTAGAGAGAGATTTCGATAGATCCATCGTCACTACCCGCTGATGAGTTATTGAGTGATTTGCCCCATTCGAATACAAAAACTGAATTTGTGAAGTAAATCACTTTTACACAAAGGCATGGCAAAGCTGAGTTGGTGATCTAAATCACAAAAAATGGTCATTAAAAATAGAAAAGATCGAAATGTAGCCGAATTACAGCGAACGAATGTGATCTTCATCACTGGTTGGAGAGGGGGTATGACGGGGTATCTGAGATGTGGATCACAAGACACCCCGTTTTCAGCCTAATTTGATCGCAAGCTGGTAGATTGAAGTTGCTTAGACGACAGGGATGGAGGTTCGGCAAAACCGGCCATCCCGAACTACCACTTTTAATCAAACAGGCTTAAAACGGGGTCCCGACATGTTATCACCGGATACCAAAGTCAAGATACAGAATTTTGGACGCTTCCTGTCCAATATGGTCATGCCCAACATAGGCGCCTTTATCGCCTGGGGCTTTATTACCGCCCTCTTTATCCCCACCGGCTGGCTGCCCAATGAAACCTTGGCCAAGCTGGTCGGCCCCATGATCACCTACCTGCTGCCGCTGCTGATTGGCTACACCGGTGGCAAGCTGATGGGCGGTGAGCGTGGCGGCGTGGTCGGTGCCATCACCACCATGGGCGTCATCGTGGGCACCGACATCCCCATGTTTATGGGCGCCATGATGGTCGGCCCGCTCGGTGGCTGGGCCATCAAGCGCTTCGACAAGGCGATGGACGGTCGCGTCAAAAGTGGCTTCGAGATGCTGGTAAACAACTTCTCCGCCGGTCTTATTGGCATGCTGCTGGCGATCCTCGCCTTCTTCGTGATCGGCCCCTTCGTCAAGGTGCTCTCCGGCGTACTGGCCGGTGGCGTCGGCTTCCTGGTGGATAACCACATGCTGCCGCTCACCTCCATCTTTGTCGAACCGGCCAAGATCCTGTTCCTCAACAACGCCATCAACCACGGCATCTTCTCGCCGCTGGGGATCCAGCAGGCGACCGAGCACGGCAGCTCCATCTTTTTCCTGATTGAAGCGAACCCGGGCCCGGGCATGGGCGTGCTGCTGGCCTACATGGTGTTCGGTCGTGGCGCCGCCAAGCAGTCCGCTGCAGGTGCCTCCATCATTCACTTCTTCGGCGGCATCCACGAGATCTACTTCCCGTATGTGCTGATGAACCCGCGCCTCATTCTGGCGGTGATCGCCGGCGGCATGACCGGGGTCTTTACCCTGACCCTGTTCAATGCCGGTCTGGTCTCCCCCGCGTCGCCGGGCTCCATCTTCGCCGTGCTGCTGATGACGCCGAAAGCCTCCCTGATCGGGGTCGCCCTCTCCATCATCAGCGCCACTCTGGTCTCCTTCCTGGTCGCCGCCGTGTTCGTCCGCGCCCAGCAGCCGGAAGCTGACGAGGCCGATGCCCTCGGTGAAGCCACCCGCAAGATGAAAGCCATGAAGGGCGGCAAGCCCGAAACCGCAGCGGCCAAGAAGCCAGGCGGCGAGCTGATGGCAGTGCGCAATATCGTGGTCGCCTGCGATGCGGGCATGGGTTCCAGCGCCATGGGTGCCGGCATGCTGCGCAAGCGGGTACAGGCCGCCGGGCTCGATATCAGCGTCACCAACCGCGCCATCGATCAGCTCGACGATCAGGTGGACTGGGTTATCACCCACAAGGATTTGACCGAGCGGGCCCGTCGCCATGCGCCGCATGCCCACCATATTTCACTAACCAACTTCCTCGACAACGGCCTCTATCAGAAGCTGGTACAGAGTCTGACTCAAGCCGCCAACGACGATGTCGCCAACCCGCAGCTGCTGGTGGCCGCCAACGACGACAGCTACGAACCGCAAGCGGCCGAAGTGTTCACCCTGAGCCGTCATGACGTGCATCTGGGACTGAAAGCGGACAACAAGGAGGCCGCCATCCTGACCGCAGGCCGACTGCTGGCGGAACGCGGCTACGTAGCGCCCGACTACGTCAACGCCATGCTGGAGCGTGAACAGCTGGTCTCCACCTACCTCGGCGAATCCATCGCCGTGCCCCACGGCACCATCGCCGCCAAGGAGTTTGTGAAGCGCACCGGCATCGTCATCTGCCAGTACCCGGCCGGGGTCGCCTTTGGCGAAGCCGCCGATGAGGTGGCGCGGCTGGTGATCGGCATCGCCGCTCGCAACGACGAACACATGCAGGTAATAACCCGCCTGACCAATGCACTGGATGAACCCGGTCTCATCGACCGGCTGGCCAGCACCACGGATCCCCAGGCCTTCCTGGATCTGCTGGGTGCCGAACAGGCTGCCTAATCATCTTTCATCGTCTTTGGTTCAAGAGGTTAATATCATGAAAACATTACATTTTGGTGCTGGTAACATAGGTCGCGGCTTTATCGGCAAAGTGCTGGCGGATGCCAGCCATCAGGTCACCTTCGCCGACGTCAACGACACCCTGATCGACCAGCTCAACCACCGTCAGGAGTACAAGGTTCATGTGGTAGGGGCGGATCAGAAACTGGACGTGGTGCGCAACGTGGCGGCGGTCAGTTCCGCCGGTCACGAGGTGATAGCCCGTATCATCACTGCCGATCTGGTCACCACCGCGGTCGGCCCCAACATTCTGGACAAGATTGCCAGTACCCTGGCCAAGGGGCTGCAGGCCCGCTTCGATGCCGGCAACCTGACACCGCTGAACGTCATCGCCTGTGAAAACATGGTGCGCGGCACCAGCCACCTCAAGCGGGAGGTACTCAAGTACCTGCCGGTCGCGTATCATGCCACGCTCGAATCCTGTATAGGCTTCGTCGACTCGGCGGTGGATCGCATCGTGCCGCCCGCCGCGGCTGCCAACGATGATCCGCTGGAAGTGACGGTCGAGAGCTTCAGCGAGTGGATCGTCGACCAGACCCAGTTCAAGGGGGAGCTGCCACAGGTGGCGGGCATGGAGCCCACCGACAACCTGATGGCCTTCGTCGAGCGCAAGCTGTTCACCCTCAACACCGGCCACATCGTCACCGCCTACCTCGGCAAACTGAGGGGCTACCGCACAGTGCGCGAGGCGATCGAAGATCCGGTGATCCGCAGCAAGGTACGCCGCGCCATGGAGGAGAGCGGTGCCGTGCTGGTAAAACGCTACGGCTTCGACCCGCGCCTGCACGCCGCCTATATCGAGAAGATCCTGGCCCGCTTCGCCAACCCCTATCTGGTGGACGAGATTGACCGGGTCGGCCGTCAGCCGCTGCGCAAGCTGGCGGCGGGGGATCGACTGGTGAAACCGCTGCTCGGCACCCTGGAGTACGGCCTGCCCAACGAGCAGTTGCAGGAGGGGATCGCCGCGGCTCTCCACTATCGCAATGCCGATGATCCGCAGGCGGTCGAGCTGCAACAGCTGCTGGCGGAGCTTGGCCCGGCCAAAGCGTTGGCCCGCGTCACCGGACTGGATGCAGAGAGCGAAATCGTCCGCACCATAGTGGCTCGTTACGAGACCTTGTAATACCCTGCTGGCGGCGCATGACTGGATGCTCCAATTGATTGAATCGCAAGGAAATGCGCCCCATATGATAAAAACCGGGAGAGAGGCTGACTCTCTCCCTGTCAGCTGGACCCAATGCACCTATGACCACACACCAGGAAGATGAAGTACTGGAACGACTGAACGAGCAGGATGGCCCCCGCGGCTTCTTTCTCGAAGCCGTGACCATCCTGGAAGAAGCGGTCGACTCCCTGATGCGACGCGCCTTTCGTCAGGAGGAGTATGCCGTCAAATACGCCATCGAACCCCTGCTCAACCAGAGCGGCCCCCTCGGCCAGCTGGAGGTGCGCCTCAAGCTCATCTTCGCCCTCGGCCTCATCTCCCTCGAGCGCTATCAGGATCTGGAAGCCTATCTCAAGATCCGCGACTTTCTGGTGCGCGACCCCAAGGATTACCGCTTCAGCGACAAGCCGATCCGCGATCTGCTCGACCGCCTGCACGGGGTCAATCAGGGCGGCATGATGAAGCTGGAGCCCCCCGCCAGCGAAGAGGATTGGGCCTTCTACCAGATGCAGCTCAACCGGCTCGATCAGATGGTGCGCTCCGCACTGGTACTGGCGCTGGCCGACTGTGTCGGCGAGCTCCATAAGGAGAGCCCCATCTAATCCGGCCCCATGACATGACCGCCTGCTGGCGGTCTTTTTCTGCGCCGCCCTTGCCCCTGCGCCTTGCCCCAACCTCTGGCTGATGTCACTCTGGCTCATCGCCACCTCGCCTGTACAGTGGCCTCTTCTGTCACCACAGCTCTCATCCGGAGGAATCGCACCCCATGAGCGACCAGAGTGCCAACCCGCTGATCGCCCCGCTGCTGGCTCTGCTGCAACGGGCCGATGGCAGCTACAAGGTGCACGAGCTGATGGCGGCACTGCGCCAGCAGGGGGCAATTCCGCTGCTGGCTGACGACGAGCAGATCCAGCTGTTTCGGCTCAACTTCCTCATCATGAACGCCCTTTACCAGCTGCAGGCCGAGCTTTATGAGGAGGGTTGGTGGCTGGTGATAAGCACGCTGGATATCCGCCTCGAACCGCTTGCTTCCAATGCTGATGCGGGGAGTGCACTCGTCCGGGGCGAGGCGCTGTGCAGCTACTACCTCGACTGGCAGGTGTTCTGGCAAACCGGTAGGGAGGAGGTGGAAGCCCTGCTTGCAAGCTTCTGGCGCACCTGCGATGGCGCGGGACAACGAGAGGAGGCACTGGCCCTGTTCGGGCTGGCGATGGACGCCACGCCAGAGGCCATCCGCCGCCGCTGGCGAGAGCTGGCCCTTGCGCATCATCCGGATCGGGGGGGCGATGCCGAGACCTTTATTCGCATCCGCTGGGGCTGGGAGTGCCTGCGCGGATGATCCGGTTGCCCCCCGCAGGGTGACAGGCATAGACTGGAACCGGATATCCCCTCACAGGAGAGCATCATGACAGTCAGTGAACTTCGTAAGCTCTATCAGCAACATATCCTGCAAGAAGCCGAAATCCTCCACGACGTTGCCATTCCCGGCTGGCTCATCGAATTTCGCGACAAAAAGGGCACCCTGTATGAACTGACCGATACCCTCGGCTGCCCGGTCAGCTTCGGCACGGTCGATCAGGCACGCGAACATGTGCATCTGGTGGCGGACTGCCCGGTGCAGGTGGAGCACCTCTACCGCTTCTTCGAACGCTAACACCATCCATCGTTAAAAAGGCTCCCGAGGGAGCCTTTTCTGTTCCGGTTGCGTTCCATTCCGCTTATTCCGGTTGCAACGGTTCCGGCGCTTTGGACTCCAGCTTTCTGACCGGCTTTTGCAGGATCAGGTTGGCCGGATAGGTGACCAGATCGCCGTTGTCATCGCGCACCCGCACATAGAAGAGACCAATCTCGGTGATGACGCCGGTGACCGAATCATCCTTGTCGAGGATACGGATCCGGTCGCCAATCTTGTAGGGAAAGGCGAAGAAGATGGTTATGCTGGCGGTGATGTTGGAGAGGATCGACCACTGCGCCACCATGGCCACGCCCAATACCGCGAAGAAGGAGGAGGCGAGCACCACCAGCCGCGAGAAGTCGAGCCCCCACACCCCAGCCAGTATCAGCAGGGTGGCGCAGCCGAGCAGAAAGTGGAAAACATGGGCCACGTAAATGACCCGGTTCTCGCTTACCTGCCGGCTCTGGCCAAGGGCCATCAGGCTCTTGTGGATGAGTCGCCGGATCAGGGTGTGACCCAGCAACAGCAGCAGGGTCAAACCGATGGATTGCCACATGGTTCGCTCCTCCCTACCACCAGCGTCGATGTTTGAGCCAGAACGCCAGTCCCACCGCCATCACCACCAGGGATCCGCAGAAGACCCAGAAGGCGGTCGGGCTCTCGGCCCCCGGCATTCCACCCAGGTTGATGCCAAACAGGCCGGTCAGGAAGCTGGCGGGCAGAAACAGCAGCGCCATCACCGACATCTGGTAGGCACGGCGGTTGGTCGCCTCTGCCATCAGGTTGTTGATCTCGTCCGCCAGCACGGCAGTGCGCGCCACCCCGGCATCGAGGTCGTCGAGCCAGCGCCGCAAGCGGTCGGCGATGTCGAGCAGACGACGGCGGTCATCCTCATCCAGCCAGCTGATCTTCTCGTTGGCGAGGCGCGCCACCAGATCCCGCTGGGGCGAGAGGTAGCGGCGGATCATGATGAGCTGCTTGCGGATCAGCGCCAGTCGGCCATTGGCCGGCATGTCACGCATCAGCACCATCTCTTCCAGTTCGAGGATCTGGTCGTGCAGCTCCTCGACAAATTCACCGGCGCGATCGGTCAGGGCATCGCAGATCTCCACCAGCCAGTCGGCCGGGCTATCAGCGCCACCGCCCAGCTTGAGCTGGTTGAAGACATCCTGTTCGGAGAGCAGCGGCCGGCGCCGGCTGCTGATGATGAGATCCGGGGTGATGTAGATGCGCAGCGCCACCATCTCTTCCGGCCGGTGATCCTTGTTGCGATTGATGCCGCGCAGGATCAGCAGCACTGTCTCCCCCATCCGGACCAGCTTGGGTCGATTGCTCTGGCCGAGCAGCGACTCTTTTGCAGCCTCGTTGAGTAGCGGCGTCTGCAGCAGCCAGCGTGCCGCCTCCGGATTGCCGTAGTCCAGATGCAGCCAGCCCGGCTGCTGCTCCGGAATCTCGCTTCCCGCCGCCAGCGGCGTCATGCCGCCCTTGCCATCCAGGCTCAGGGCATAAATTACATCACTGGGCACCCGATCCATCTCGTCTCCTTCTCGTGTCACATGCAGCCCCCAGCTTACACGAAAGGCGGGGCCGACTCAGCCCCGAGCCAGCCTCGGGGGGATTGTGCTACCATGCGCGCTGCCATTTTGTCGTCCGTTTGACTACAGGAAAACCATGCCATGCCTATCTGGGTTGATGCCGATGCCTGCCCCATTCCGGTCAAGGAGATCCTCTACCGCGCCGCCCACCGAGCTCAAGTGGTAACCACCCTGGTGGCCAATCAGGGACTGCGGGTGCCCCCCTCGCCTTTCATCAAAACCCAGCAGGTGGAGAAAGGCTTCGATGTGGCAGATCATGTCATCGCCCAGCAGGTCAAACCCGGCGATCTGGTGATCACCGGCGACATCCCTCTCGCCTCCTGGGTGATCGATGCCGGCGGTGAGGCACTCAATCCCCGTGGCGAGATCTACACCCGCGAAACCATCAAGGCGCGCCTTGGCATGCGCAACTTCATGGAAGAGCTGCGTTCGGCCGGGGTACAAACCGGTGGCCCCGCCCCCTTCAACGCCGCCGACAAGCAGCGTTTTGCCAACGCCCTCGACAAGTGGCTGGTCAAGGGCAAGCTGGAATAAGCGCCGCCCCGGTGCAAGCCGGGGAAAATATCTTCCCCCTCTTAACGTTGTCTTAAGTCTTGCCACCTAACCTTGTCGCTGTTGCAACATCAACCGCAAGGAGCAAGCAATGAAACTGACCCCCCTGTTGTTACTGATCCCCCTGTTGAGCGGCGCAGCTCTGGCTGAGCCACAGTGCACCCAGGCCGACAAGGGCAAATGGCTGAGCGAGGCCGATGCCCAGCAGCAGATCAAGGCGATGGGCTACGACATCAAGAAGTTCAAGGTCACCAAGACCAACTGCTACGAGATCTACGGCTGGGACAAGGAGAAGCGCAAAGTCGAAATCTACTTTGATCCGACCGACCTGAAGAAAGTGAAGGAAGAGATCGACGAATAGTGCAGTAACGGGCCGCGCTGGCGGCCCCTCCATGGAGTCTTGCCATGACAACCTCATCTGAAGTGAAAGTGTGGGATCCCCTCATCCGGCTGTTTCACTGGGCTACCGTCACCCTCTGCCTGCTCAACTTCTTCGTTCTGGAAGAGGGGAGCAAGCCCCACCGCTACGTCGGTTATACCCTGGCCTTCCTGCTGCTGGTGAGAGTGGTATGGGGCTTTGCCGGCTCCTACTATGCCCGCTTCGGCCAGTGGTGGCCGACCCCGGGCAAGGTGCGAAGCTATCTCCAGCAGCTGCTAAAAGGCCGTCACCCCTACTATCTGGGCCACAACCCGATGGGAGCACTGATGATCTGGCTGCTGCTCCTGCTGCTGGTGAGCACCATCACCACCGGTTGGCTCACCACCTGGGATGCCTTCTGGGGCGAAGATTGGCTGGAAGAGCTGCACGGCACTATCGCCAACACCCTGCTGGCAGCCGTCGGCGTCCACGCCGCCGTAGTGATCCTGACCGACCGCCTCACTCGCAGCGACCTGCTGTGCGCCATGATAGTGGGCAAAAAACGGGTGCCTGCCGATGCCAGAGTGGAAGACCCGCGCAACGATTGAGCGGGTCGCCCCCACCAGCCCCGCTTTTTTTGCTGCAACGGGCTACAACACTGGTAAGATGCGCCGCCATTTTCCCATGTTGTAGCCACCATGACCGCCCAAGGGCACCTGCTCTTCTCCGTTACCTGTACCCTGATCGCCCACAAACTGCAGCTGACACCGGCCCTGGCCGATGCCAGCCTGTGGCAGAGCATCCCGATCGCGCTGGCCAGCGCCCTGCTGCCGGATCTCGACCACCCCAAGTCGCTGCTGGGGCAGCAACTGCCGTGGATCTCCAAGCCTCTGTCGCGCCTCTTTGGCCATCGCGGCTTCACCCACAGCCTGCTGGCGGTCGCTGCTGCCATCTGGGGGCTAAACCAGCAGCTGCCGCCCGATACCTTGCCGGTCGGGGTCAAGGATGCCCTGATCGTCGGCTACTTGAGTCATCTGCTGGGGGACTGGCTCACCCCGGCGGGCATTCCGCTCTTCTGGCCCATCAAGCGCCGCTATCGTCTGCCGGGCTGGCCGCTCAAAAGCGGTGGCACCATCGAGACCGGCTTTTGCACCCTCACCCTGCTGGTCGCGGGCTGGTGGTGTGGCTGGCACCTGTAAGCCAGAAACAAAAAAGGCCCCTGACCGAAATCAGGGGCCTAAACAGTGGCAAGTGCCACTAGAGGATCAGAGCATGATGCCTGCGATAACTGCGGAGAGCAGGCTGACCAGCGTAGAACCGTATACCAGCTTCAGACCGAAGCGGGAGACCATGTTGCCCTTCTCTTCGTTCAGCGCTTTTACCGCACCGGCGATGATGCCGATGGAGCTGAAGTTGGCGAAGGAGACCATGAAGATGGAGAGGATGCCGACAGTACGCGGAGAGAGCTGAGCTGCAACCTTGCCCAGATCCATCATGGCCACGAACTCGTTGGTCACCAGCTTGGTCGCCATGATGGAGCCCGCTTGCAGCGCTTCACCACTCGGGATACCCAGGATCCAGGCGATCGGATAGAAGATGTAACCCATGACGTACTGGAAGTTGACGCCAAACGCCATCTCGAACAGGTAGTTGACCAGTGCGATCAGGGCGATGAAACCGACCAGCATGGCAGCCACGATAACGGCGACGGAGAAACCGGCCATGATGTACTCGCCCAGCATCTCGAAGAAGTTCTCTTTCTTCGGAGTATGGTGCTCGTCACCCTCGGCCAGCGCCTTGGCGTCGGTCACGGTATTGTCCGGCTCGTAGGGGTTGATCAGCGACAGCACGACGAAGGTACTGAACATGTTGAGCACCAGCGCGGCAACCACGTAGCGCGGCTCGATCAGCTGCATATAGGCACCGACGATGGACATGGAGACGGTGGACATGGCAGTGGCGGCCAGGGTGTACATCTGCTTCTCGTTCAGGTGCGGCAGGATGTTCTTGAGCGCGATGAAGTTCTCGGACTGACCGACGATCATGGAGCTGATGGCGTTGAAAGACTCCAGCTTGCCCATGCCGTTGATCTTGGCCAGCACGGTACCGATGCCACGGATCACCAGCGGCAGCAGACGGATGTACTGCAGAATACCGATCAGCACGGAGATGAAGACGATAGGCATCAGCACCATCAGGAAGAAGGAGAAGGCCCCTTCGTTGACCAGACCACCGAACACAAAGTCGGTACCCTGTTTGGCAAACTCCATCAACTTGGTAAAGCCGGCGGCAAAGCCACCCACGACTGCCAGACCCACTTCGGAGTTCAGCATGAACCAGGCAAGCGCCAGTTCGACCACCAGCAGTTGGCCGATATAACGCAGCTTGATCTGTTTCCAGTTGTGGCGGTTAGCCAGCAGAGAGAGGGCAAGGACCGATTACCAGTCCGAGCACAAAGTGAACGTATTCCATACCAGTAGCACCTGAGTAAATTGTATTTTTTGACGGCGCCATCATAGACATTTGCATATTTAAAAATCAGATAGCCATCACAATCCTGCTCAATAATATGCATGCTAGATAATACAAACGTTTTTAAATTAATTAAGCAATAAAACCATATTAATCACGCAACATCACTACCAACAAACTCCATATAAAACATAATGATAGAAAATAAGCAGATGTAAGCGGCGATAGCGGCAGATATTTTCATATCATTTTCATAACAGCCGGTTAATTGCTCTACCCCCATTTGCGCCGTTTTTTCACCCGATAATTTAATCAGTTGATGCGAAAAACGTTTATCTGCGATGAATAATTAAAAACACGTTTAAAAAATGCCGGCAATTTACTCCAGGTCTCGCGTGTTTGTTACTTTGGCGACAAATGACCCCAAGATGACCCGATGCGGACCAGTCGTTCAAATTTCCGCCACATCCTGCGCTGGATTCTGGTATGATGCGCGCCCCTGGCGCCATGGCGCTGCCCGTTTTTCTCCGAAATAGAGCCTTTTTGTGAACAACAGCGAATTTAGCAGCCTGAACCTCTCCCCCGCCCTGCTCGAGAACCTCACCACTCTGGGTTATCTGCAGATGACCCCGATCCAGGCTCAGAGCCTGCCTCTGGTACTCGACGGCAAAGACTTGATCGCCAAGGCAAAAACCGGCAGCGGCAAGACCGCCGCCTTCGGCCTCGGCCTGCTCTCCAGCCTCGACGTCAACCGGCTCGAGGTACAGGCGCTGGTGCTCTGCCCGACTCGCGAACTGGCGGATCAGGTGGCGACCGAGATCCGTCGTCTCGCCAGCACCCTGCCCAACGTCAAGCTGGTGACCCTGTGCGGCGGCACTCCGACCGCACCGCAATCCGCCACCCTGAGCTTTGGCGCCCACATCGCCGTCGGCACCCCGGGCCGCATTCTCAAGCATCTGGAGCAGGGCACTCTGGAGCTGGACAGCCTCAAGACGCTGGTGCTGGATGAAGCAGACCGCATGCTGGACATGGGCTTTGGCGAAGATATCAACCGGGTCATCAGCCATGCCCCGCGCGACCGGCAGACACTGCTCTTCTCCGCCACCTATCCGGAAGGGATCGCCCAGATGAGCCGCGGCGTGCAGCGCAATCCGGTTGAGGTAAGCGTAGAGGCGCTCCATGAAGAGAGCGCCATCGAACAGAAGCTCTATGAAGTACCGGCCGGTCAGCGCCTCGACGCCCTCACCTGGCTGCTGAGCCACTATCAGCCAAGCTCCTGCGTGGTGTTCTGCAACACCAAGCGGGCCTGCAGTGACGTGGCTGACCATCTGGCAGCCAAGGGCTTCTCGGCACTGGCGCTGAACGGCGATCTGGAGCAGCGTGAGCGGGATCAGGTGCTGGTGCGTTTTGCCAACGGCAGCGCCACCATTCTGGTCGCCACCGACGTGGCGGCTCGCGGCCTCGACATCAAGGAGCTGGGCGCCGTCATCAACTACGAGCTCACCTATGACCCGGAAGTGCACGTACACCGCATCGGTCGTACCGGCCGCGCCGGTCAGCAGGGTCTGGCCCTGAGCCTCTATCAGCCGAATGAAGCGCAGCGGGTAAACGTCATCGAGGAGTACCAGCAGGCACCTATGCCGCTGGGGGATCTCGATACCATCGGCCGTGCCATCAAGCCGCTGGCGCCGCAGATGGTGACCCTCTCCATCGATGCGGGCCGCAAGACCAAGGTGCGCGCTGGTGATATCCTGGGTGCCCTGACCGGTGAAGGCGGCATTGCCGGCGCCGATGTGGGCAAGATCCAGATCTCCGAGCAGTACTCCTACGTCGCGGTCAAACAGAGCGTGGCCAAGGCTGCACTCAAGCGGCTGCAGGAAGGCAAGATCAAGGGTCGCAGCTACCGCGCCCGCAAACTGGGCTAAGGTTCATCCTGCCCGGACACAGGCGCCGTCACGGCGCCTGTTTCATATCCATCAATGCCGCTATCCGGCCAGAGAGACAACATGCCCCGGACAACCCAGCCAGCCGTCAGCTGCCAGAATTGCGAAGCCTGCTGCTGCCGTCTCGAAGTGATGATCATTACCGATACCGGCGTGCCGGATCGCTATATCGAGGAGCGGGAAGGCGAGGTGCCGGTTATGCATCGGCTGGAAGATGGCTGGTGCGCGGCGCTCGACCGCAACACCATGATGTGCCGCATCTATGAAGTCAGGCCGCTGATCTGCCGCGATTTCGAGATGGGGGAACCCGACTGCATCGACGAGCGGGACAAGTGGTTTATCAACCTCAGCTGACGTGAGTGGATCGGCTGCTCACACTTCGCAGAGCGATAGCTCCTGATCCAGCCAGCGAATGGCAGCCCCCTCCTGCTCGAAATAGTGCACCGCCCGAAACGGCAGGCCTTTGAAGATTTGATCAGCCAGATAGCGCTTGAATCCCCCCGACAGCACAACCGCCAGAAAGAGACAGCCGTTCTCGGCACACCAGCCAAACTGGCGGCGAAAACGGCTCAGCACCTCAGGCCCGGCCGCTTCAAACTCGGTCGCCACCTCGACGATTCCCCAGGGATGCGCCGCCAACCCGGTCAGCTCACGGGCAAAGTGCGCTTCATAGGCGGCGGCCCCCGCCAGATTGAAGGGGCCGCTCGGCCGGCAGATCATCATCTGCCCCCTGCGTTCCATCTCGAATTGACCGTGCGGCTGCATCCTTGCGTCCCTCTTTTTATTGGCATCCGAAATCGGATTGTTACCATAACGTAATAATTTATATGGGAAAGTCCAGATAAATCCGGTCTCCCCCCAACCCTTCCCGAGCGGGTTATGTCGCGAATATCCCGCTGGCGGCACCGTCTCGCATGGTCAGACGAATAGCCAGAATGTGTGATTGCAGTTAACGAAACGTTGCTGCTATTATCCGCGCCACCACAAACCTTCCACCTACAGAAATGTTTGAACACTCAACAAGGACGGGCAATGAAAAGCAGGGATTCTAACCACTACCAGCGGATCTGGCGCTGGCACTTCTATGCAGGGCTCTTTGTCGCCCCCTTTCTGATCCTGCTGTCACTGACCGGGATCGTCTATCTGTTCAAACCCCAGCTCGACAACCTGATGTATCCCGAGCTGATGAAGGTTACCCCCGCCAGTCAAACCCTGAGTGCCGACCAGCTGCTGGCCAAGGCGATGATCGCCATGCCGGACGCCAGCCTGCGCAAATATCTGCCGCCCGCCAGCCCGGATGCCAGCGCCCAGTTCATCGTCAATCAGGGGGATCGCGAACTGACCCTGTTCCTCGATCCCGCCAGCGGCGCCCTGCTCGGTACCATGGATAACAAGTGGAATCTGCAGGCGGTCGCTCGCGCTCTGCACGCCGAGCTGCTGCTCGGCAAAACGGGAGATCGGCTGATCGAGCTGGCAGCAGGCTGGGGCATTGTGTTGCTGTTGAGCGGACTCTATCTCTGGTGGCCGCGCAAGGGGCCCGGCGTGGGCGGTATTCTCTGGCCCAGAGTCAACCAGCGTGGCCGCCTCTGGTGGCGCGATCTGCACGCCGTTATCGGCTTCTGGGGCGCAGGTTTCCTGCTGCTATTGCTGTTAAGCGGCATGACCTGGACCGGCTTCTGGGGCGACCAGTTTGCCGCAGTCTGGAACCGCTTCCCGGCCGCCATGTGGAACGAGGTGCCCAAATCGGCACCGCTGGCCCGCAGCCTGAATCAGGCCCACGAGCAGACCGTCCCCTGGGCGGTGGAGAACACCCCCATGCCCAGCTCGCAGCCGGTTGATGAGGGGCACGATCACGGCGCCATGAACCACGGCGAGCACGAGGGAATGGTGATGGCCAGCCAGCGGATCCCGCTGCAACAGGTGGTGGATATCTCCACTGCCCGGAAGGTGAGTCCGGGGTACAGCATCACCCCGCCGGTCGGCACCACCGGTGTCTATACCATCGCGATCTTTGCCGATGACCCGCGCAACGACGCTACCCTGCATATCGATCAATACAGTGGCAAGGTGCTGGCCGATGTGCGCTGGCAGGATTACGGCCCGGTCGCCAAAACGGTGGAGAGTGGCGTCATGCTGCACATGGGCAAGCTCTACGGCTGGCCCCACCAGCTTGCCATGCTGCTCATCTGCCTGATGGTGCTGGCCAGCGCCGTGAGCGGTCTCTGGATCTGGTGGTGCCGCCGCCCGCAGGGCCGTCTCGCCGCACCGCCGCTGCCCGCCAAACTTCCGCCGATGCGTGGCGCCATCACCCTGCTGATCCTGCTGGGCATTGCCTTCCCGCTGGTGGGCGCCTCGCTGGTCGCCATCTGGCTGCTGGATACCCTGCTCTTCTCCCGCCGGACTCCGGCGCTTGCCAAGGCCAGCTGAGCTGCCTCGATAACGATCAAAAAGGGCTCCCGTTCGGGAGCCCTTTTCATTTATCGCCGTTCCATCCAGTAAGTCTCAGGAGAGCGCCAACCCGATGGAGAGCAGCAGGCTGAACAGAAATGCGCTGATGGCAGTCTTCTTGAGGGCACCGGTCAGCACCTCGCCATCGAAGCTTTCGCGCAGGGTTCTGGCGGCATCGGTGAGCGGCTTCATGGCGGGCAGGAAGATCCACGGCCAGAAGCTGGCGGGCTGGGTCAGGATAAAGGCGATGGTCGCCAGCAGCGCCGCCCCCAGCAGAACCCAGTGATAGGCGATGGCACGATTGCGGCCAAGGCGTACTGCCAGAGTGATCTTGCCGCTGGCGGCATCGGTCTCGATATCGCGCACATTGTTGATGTTGAGCACCGCGGTCGCCAGCAGGCCACAGGCTGTCGCAGGGAGCAGCAGATCCAGCTCCAGCGTCTTGGTAAAGAGGTAGTAGGAGCCAAGTACCCCGAGCAGGCCAAAGAAGAGGAACACCGAGATATCGCCAAAACCGCGGTAGCCATAGGGAGTCTTGCCAACCGTGTAGGTCACTGCAGCGACAATGGCCGCCCCCCCCAGCACCACAAAGGTGAGGATCTGCAACCACTGGCCACCAAAGGCGCAACCGAGCAGCAGCAGGCCGCTGGCCACCGCCGCCAGCGCGGTCAGCGCCATCGCCACGCACATCTGCTTGCGGGTGATCAGGCCGGAAACGACTGCCCGTTGTGGCCCGATCCGCTCACCGTTGTCGGCACCGGAGACCGCATCGCCATAGTCGTTGGCCAGATTGGAGAGGATCTGCAGCAGGATGGCGGTCAGCAGGGAGAGCGCCATGATGGTGCCATCGAAAGCACCGCGGCTGGCAGCCAGCCCGGAGCCCAGCAGGATGGAGGAGCAGGCGAGCGGCAAGGTGCGCAAACGCGCCGCCAGCAACCAAACAGATACGTTATTTGTCATATTGTGATGGCCAAACTATCGGATATTGATCGGATTAAGGGTTATCGAACCGGATTTGGGTATACTTGGCCCCTGAGAGTGCAGCACCCTCGGGCGATTTACATGGACGAATGGGCAGATAATATATAGGAAATCATCGCCTTTGGCATAAACCTACGGCATCCCGCTGCGGGATCGGCCGTTACTATCCGGCTCAGACAAGAATCCATGTTGGCTCAGACCCATATCAAGCAACAACTGGACGCCCTGCGTCACAGCAAGGCCAGCGGCTTCGTGCGGCTGCGCGTGACGTTCGAGATCCGCTCTTTTCTGAGCTGGCTCGCGGCGCAAACCCTCTATCCGCGTATCTATTGGCATGCCCGTGGCCAGAGCAGCCCCGAATATGTCGCGCTGGGCGCCATTCAGGAGCTGACTGCGCCGGAAGATATCCGTCAGGTATGCAGCAACACGGCAGAGCCCCATGATGACAGCCCCCGCTACTATGGCGGTCTGGCGTTCGACCCGACCCAGCCGGGCTGGCAGGGCTTTGGCGCCTGCCGTTTCGTACTGCCGCGCATCGAGCTGGTGCGCCGCGGCGAGTGCGTCAGCCTCTGCCTCAACCTCTGGCTGACCGGCGACAATCTGGAGCAGGAGCTGCACGCGGCCGAAACCGCCCTCGATGCGCTGCAACCGGAAGCGCCGCTGCCCCCGCTGCAAAAACAGCGCTGGCATCGTCACGACTGCCCCGGCCCCGAGCGCTGGCAGACGCTGGTGGAGCGCGTCACCGCCCCCGACTTTCAGGCCAGCACCCCCAAGGTGGTGTTGTCGCGCGAAAGCGTGCTGACCAGCCAGCACGACGCCGGCCAGATCAATCCCTGGGCCATGCTGGATCAGTGGGCCAACCACGCACAGGATTGCTTCCACTTCGGTTTCCAATTCTCTCCAGAGCAAGCCTTTATCGCCTGCTCCCCCGAGCGGCTCTACCGCCGCGAGGAGCGTCACCTCTTTACCGAGGCGCTGGCGGGCACCATTCGCCGCTCCGGCGACGAGGCGACCGATGAAGCGCTGGCCACCGAGCTGCTCACCGACAGCAAAAACCGGCTGGAGAACCGGCTGGTTCACGCCGACATCCTGAGCCGACTGGCGCCACTGGCCCACGATGCCACCCTGACCGAGCCGCGCATTCTCAAACTGCGGCTGCTGCAACACCTCAAGTGCGATATCGAGGCAGAACTCAAGCCCGGCGTCTGCGACTGGCAACTGCTCGACGCCCTCCACCCGACTCCGGCGGTGGGCGGTGCCCCGCGCGAGGCGGCGCTCGCCTTTATCCGCGAGTTCGAACCCTACGAGCGCGGCTGGTACGCCGGCGCCTGCGGCATGCTGAGCCGGGAGACCTCGGAGTTTTCGGTCGCCATCCGCAGCGCCCGCATCCAGCCCGGCAGCGTCACCCTGTTTGCAGGTGCCGGCATCGTCGCCGGTTCCGAGCCTGCCGCAGAGTGGGCCGAGCTCGACAACAAGATCGCCAATGTGCTCTCCCTGCTGGGATAGTCATTCACCCTTTTCACGCCACGAGAGCCCCTATGCCCACCCGTAAAGAGCCAGCCAGCGAAGTGTTTGCCTGCCGCCCGTTTTCAAATCAGCACGCCACCTTCAACCATGTCTGGCTCCTCCCTGTTGCTGGAGGAGCTCTTTCGCCTCGGCGTGCGCGATCTGGTGCTGGCTCCCGGCTCCCGCTCCGCGCCGCTGACCATGGCGGCTGCGGCACATCAGGGCTTTCGCCGCCACCTGCACTTTGACGAGCGTGGTCTCGGCTTTATGGCGCTCGGGCTGGCCAAGGGGAGCTATCGCCCGGTGGCGGTGATCATGACCTCGGGCACCGCAGTGGCCAACCTCTGGCCCGCGGTGGCCGAGGCCCAGCTCACCGGCGTGCCGCTGATTATTCTCTCCGCCGATCGCCCCCACGAGCTTATCGACAACGGCGCCAATCAGGCGATCGACCAGCAGGGGATCTTCGGCCGCTACCCCGTCTATCAGCAGAACCTGCCAAGCCCCACTCCGACCATTCCGGCAGCGTTTGTGCTGAGTTCGGTAGATCAAGCCTTGGCCAGGCAGGCACTCACCCCCGGGGTGGTGCACTTCAACTGCATGTACCCCGAGCCTCTCTACCCGGGTGAACACTATCAGGATTTCTCCGACTATCTGGCCCCCCTCGGCAACTGGCTCGGCTCGCAGACGCCCTGGAGCCCGTGGCAACAGAGCGAGCCGAGCTGCCCCCCTCAGGCAGAGTGGGAAAACTTTCGGCAAAAACGCGGCATCGTTGTTGCCGGTCGCATTACCGACCCGCAGCAAGCAGAGGCTGCCGCCGAGCTGGCGGAGCGGCTTGGCTGGCCGCTGCTGGCCGATATCCAGAGCCAGCTGCGCTTCGATCGCCGCAATCTGATCGAGCTGGATCTCGCCCTCAACAATGCAGCCGTGGCCGTCGAGCTGGGCCGTGCTGAGGTGCTGCTGCAATTTGGTGCCCGACTGGTCTCCAAGCGCCTTGGCCAGTTCATCAAGCAGCAGGCGTGGCACGACTACTGGCTGGTGGACCCGCAGCCGGCGCGGCTCGATCCCGACTACCGGCTGCGCAACCGCCTGCTCTGCAGTGCCGGCGCTTTTGCCTCTGCCCATCCGGTCACGGCCAGCAAGGCTCCCTGGCATCGGTTGCCAACTCTGCTGCAGCCGGTCGGTCAGGCAATAGCCGCCGCCTGCGATCGCTTTTCAGAGCTCGGAGTCTGCCATCGCATCAATAGCCTTATCGAGGGGCAGCTCTTTGTCGGCAACAGCATGCCGGCTCGGCTGATGGACATGCTCGGCGAAACAGGCAAGGGGCCGAGCCGGGTGATGACCAACCGCGGCGCCTCCGGCATCGACGGCCTCATCGCCACCGCTTACGGATTTGCGCAAAGCAGCAACCTACCCACCACCCTGCTGATCGGCGATCTGAGCGCCCTGCACGATCTCAACAGCCTGGCCCTGCTCAGCAAGGCGAGCCAGCCGCTGGTGGTGATCCTGCTCAACAATGATGGCGGCAGCATCTTTCGCCTGTTGCCGGTGCCCACCGAAGGGGAGCTGCTGGAGAGCTACTACCGGCTGCCCCACGGCCTCGGCTTTGAACATGCCGCAGCCATGTTTGGCCTCGCCTACCGCGCGCCGACGACCCTGGCCGGGTTCGAGCAGGAGTACGGTTTGGCCCTCAAGGGTGGCGTTACCCTGATCGAGATCAGGGTACCGAGCGAGCAGGTGGCCGATGATCTCAAGGCATTGGGAGCCACCATCCGTGAGCTGTAACGACACACCGCTGGTTCTGCTGCACGGTCTGCTCGGCGATGCAAACGACTGGCAACCGGTCATTGACCGCCTGCCCGGCCACCACTGCATTGCCCTCGACCTGCCGGGTCACGGCCAGCATCACGAGCTGCGGGTCAACGACTTCGAGCAGAGTCACCAGTGGCTGTGCCGCGAGCTCGCCAGTCGCGGTATCGAGCGCTACCTGCTGGTCGGCTACTCGCTGGGCGGACGACTGGCCCTCTACCACGCCAGCCGTGAGCCGGCGGGGCTGTTGGGACTGCTGCTGGAGAACTGCCACCCGGGGCTGCCAGCCGGTGAGTGGGCCGCCCGCATCGCCCACGATGAGAGCTGGGCAGGGCGCTTCGAGCGCGAGCCTCTGGCTGACGTGCTGGCCGACTGGTATCGGCAGGGGGTGTTTGCCGATCTCGACGAGGCGGCCCGCGCCCGCCAGATCGCTCGCCGCCTTGGCAACGACGGCAAGGCCGTGGCCGCCATGCTGCGCGCCACCTCCCTTGGCAAGCAGCCGGATCTCGCTTCCTGGCTGGCGCAAGGCGAGTTGCCTGTCACTTATGTCAGCGGCAAGCGGGATCACAAATTCCATCAGCTGGCTTGCCTCATGGCGAGTCAGCATCGCAAAATCAACCACTTGGAGCTGGATGGCGGCCATAACCTGCATGCCCACCAGCCCGAGGCTTTTGCCCGACTCCTTGCGGAGTGGGTCAACCAACAACAAGAAGAGAAGAGTCATGATTGAAGCAATGACTGAAGCGGAACTCTACGCACCTGTCGAGTGGCGTGATTGCTCCGCCGGTTACGAGGACATCCTCTATCACAAGTCCGGCGATGGCATTGCCAAGATCACTATCAACCGCCCCCAGGTGCGCAACGCCTTCCGTCCCCGCACCGTCAAAGAGATGCTGCAGGCGCTGGCCGATGCCCGTTATGACGATCAGGTCGGTACCATCATCCTGACCGGTTTCGGCGAAAAGGCCTTCTGTGCCGGCGGCGACCAGAAGATCCGCGGCGACTACGGTGGCTACCGCGATGACGAGGGGACTCATCACCTCAACGTGCTCGACTTCCAGCGCGACATCCGCACTTGCCCGAAACCGGTGGTGGCCATGGTCGCCGGCTATGCGGTCGGTGGCGGCCACGTGCTGCACATGATGTGTGACCTGACCATCGCCGCCGACAACGCCCAGTTTGGCCAGACCGGCCCGAAAGTGGGCTCCTTCGACGGCGGTTGGGGCGCCTCCTACATGGCCCGCATCGTCGGCCAGAAGAAAGCCCGCGAAATCTGGTTCCTCTGCCGCATGTACGATGCCCGGCAAGCCCTCGACATGGGTCTGGTCAACACCGTCGTGCCGCTGGCGGATCTGGAGCGCGAAACCGTACGCTGGTGCCGCGAGATGCTGCAAAACAGCCCGATGGCGCTGCGCTGCCTGAAGGCGGCCCTCAATGCCGATTGTGACGGCCAGGCAGGGTTGCAGGAGCTGGCTGGCAATGCCACCATGCTGTTCTACATGACCGAAGAGGGTCAGGAAGGGCGCAACGCGTTCAACGAAAAACGCCGTCCCGACTTCTCCAAATACAAGCGGAACCCCTGATGACACTAGCCCTCTATCGCTATCAACTGCCTTTTACCCAGCCACTGACCTTTCACGGCAAGGTGGAGGTGGCGCGAGAGGGGCTGTTGGTGCGCATCAACGACGGCTGGGGGGAAATTGCCCCCCTGCCCGGCTTCTCGCAAGAGAGCCTGCAACAGGCGGAGCAGGAAGCGCTCGCCGCTCTGGCGGCCATGGCCGCCGGAGATACCCCGAATCCCGTGCTGCCGTCGGTGCAATTTGGCCTCGACTGCGCACGCCGCAAATGGCCGGAGCAGAGCAACCCGCTGCCCGCGCCTTACCCCCTTATTCAGGGCTCGCCGCAAGAGCTGCTGAAAAATTGGAAAGAGTGGCTCCACAGCACCCCCAGCAAGGCCAAGCTGAAGGTAGCCCGCTATCCGATGCGTGACGAGCTGGCACTGATCCGCCTGCTGTGCGATCGGGTGCCCTCCCTCAAGCTGGTGCTGGATGCCAACCAGGGCTGGACCCGCGAGGAGGCCTGGACTTTCTGCGGCCATCTCGACCCGAACCGCATCGAGTATCTGGAAGACCCTTGCGCCGACTTCGCCGATATCGCCTTCGTTGCCAACCGCACCGGCATGCCGGTAGCGCTGGACGAACTTTTGGCAAAGGGCAAGCCATGGGAACCCATCCCGCAGTTGAAGGCGCTGGTGCTCAAACCCACCCTGCTCGGCTCGCTCGCCAACATCGAAGCGCTGGTCAACCGTGCCCGCGAACTGCGGCTCAAGGTGATCATCTCCTCCTGCTTCGAGTCGGGTCTCGGGCTGAATCAGCTCGCCCGTCTGGCGGGTGAGTGGGCGCCGGAGCAGGCACCCGGTCTCGATACCCGTCGCTGGATGGCGGGGGATCTGCTCGATAGCAATGGCAAGCCCGACGTGAGCCAACTGACCCAGCTGTTTCTCCGTGATTGAGCCCGCCTACAGCAAGGAAGCCTGCCCGGTACGCCGCAGGGCCGGGCTCACGCCCGACCATATCGCCATCCATGGCCCGACCACGCTCAGCTATCGCCAGCTCGATCGCCACATCAACAGCCTCTGCCAGCAGCTGGCAGAAGCTGGGCTCCAGCGCGGCGATCACCTTGCAGCGGTAGTGCGCGGCGCGCAGCAGGATGTGCTGCTGGCGTGGGCCTGCGTGCGCAGCGGCATCATCTTCTGTCCGCTCAATCCCGCCTTTCCGCCGGCGCGGCAGGCCGAGCTGGCAACCCTGCTCGATGCCACTGCCTTCTGGTCGGCTGGCGAGATCCCGACGGGCAGCTGGCAACCCTTGCGCCTCGACTTCGCCCATGAGCTGGCAGCAGACGAAAGCAACTCTATGTTGGAGCCTGCCCAGCTCAACAACATGATCCTCACCTCGGGCTCCAGCGGTACGCCGAAGGCCGTGGTACACCGGCTGGCCAACCATCTGGCTTCGGCTCGCGGTTCAGCCGCCCTGATCCCGCTCGATCAGGGGTGCGGCTGGCTGCTCTCGCTGCCGCTGTTTCACGTTGGCGGTTACGCCATCCTGTTTCGGGTCTTTCTGGCGGGCGCCACTCTGGTGCTGGACGATCGCAGTCAGCCGCTCAAGGCGCGGCTTGAACAGCAACCCATCACCCATCTCTCGCTGGTGCCGACCCAGCTCTGGCGCCTGCTGGCAGAGGGCTTTGACCCCGCCCGCACTCGCCTGCGCGAGCTGCTGCTCGGTGGTGCCGCCATCCCGCAGCCGCTGGTGAGCCGTCTCTGCGCCATGGGGCTCGAACCCAAGGTGAGTTATGGCCTCTCCGAGATGGGCAGTCAGGTCTGCACCACCATCCCCGGCAATACCGGTGTGGTCGGCCGCCCGCTACCGGGACGGGAGGTGTGCATCAGGGAGCAGGAGATCTGCGTGCGCGGCGCCACCCTGTTTGCCGGTTACTACCGCGGTGGAACTCTCGATCTGCCCCTTGATGCTGACGGTTGGTTTCATACCCGCGACAAGGGCCACTTCAGCGAGAGCGGCGAACTGGTGGTAGAGGGGCGACTCGACAACCTCTTTATCTCGGGGGGCGAAAATATCCAGCCCGAAACCATCGAGCAGCGGCTGGTGGACCACCCGGCTGTCGCCCAGGCACTGGTGGTGCCGGTACCAAGCGACGAGTGGGGACAGCGCCCCGCCGCCTTTATCGACTGGCACGGTAAACCGGTCCCTACCCCGAGCTGGAAACCTGGATCCGTGCCACCCTGCCCGGCTTTATGGTGCCCGACCGCTGGCTCCCCTGGCCCAATCTCGGCGGTAATCTCAAACCCCAGCGCAAGCAATATCAGAATTTTTTTAAGGCGCAATAATCGGCCATGCGACAAAAACCGGCATGCAAGTGTCATCCAAATACGCACATTATTCGAAAGAAAATACTGACGGCGTCAAAATTTCCCGCACAGGCAGGAGTAAGTGAGAACGATTACATAAACGGCCATTTTTTTGCACATTTTTTGAACCAAATTAATGAGCTGTAGTACCATATCTCCCACCATGCATTTAAGCAATGAGATAACTGCTTGATAGCAAAGGAAATTAGTAATTTATCATTATTTGAACAAAGACAGCATGGTGGTAAAATGCACTCCTTAGCAGTAAGACGAGTCACACATGAGTAACAAAATTTATAAAATTGCAGAGGATATCTTTTTCTCCGCTGCAATATTCCGACTCTCAAAAGGAGACAAGGACATCAAGCTCAGCAACAAGGAAGCCGAGCTGCTCGAAATGCTGTGTGATGAGGCAGGTACTGTCATTCCCAGAAGCAAGCTGCAGGATGCCTTGTGGCCCAATCAGGACAATACCGACACCAATTTGAACCGGCAGATCCTCTCATTGAGAAGAAAGCTGGAATCATTCAGTTTGATGGATGCTATCGACACTATTCCGCGAGTGGGATATATCTTTTGTGCCCCTATTGAGGCAGCAGGTGAAACGGAAGAACCAACGTCAAATGAAGAAACTCAAGCGGCGATGACTTCCCATCCCCCTCAAGCCAGACGGCAATATACTCGTCGAAAATATGACCGCTATTTCAACCCCAAACGTATTCTGCTGTTTGTGTTGCTGCTAGTTTCACTGACTTCACTGGCCATCTTTATTTATAACTATGTGACGGCGAATACGCTGCGCACTATCAATCTCAGCCAGATTTCTCTCTATATGACCAGCGATACAGAAAAAGCGCTGAATGTCAAAATAGATTCAATAACCCCCTTGATAAAGCGAATTCCGCGCAAGGCCGATGAGCAGATCTCCATTTTGGTTGGCAAAGAAGCTATCAGCTATTTTTCCATAGATAATAATCTCAAAAAATTATCAGAGAATGTGTTTTTGCTGCGCAGTGGTCATCCGGTGGCTGAAGAAGTGCAATGCGTCATCACAACTATGACCCAACAGGGAGACAATGTTTCCCACAACTATTACAACAATCCAGATACCACTATCAGATATCACAGAAATTGTCAGGCACCGGACAACTGGGTAGAGATAACCAGAAAGAGTAAATTCATTGTAACCATGAACAGGGAAATAGTTGTGGCAACCATGATAGCGACCGACAATCAGGGAAAGATACTGTTCAATATGGATTCCGTCGGGGATCTGGAGCGGGATAACGGAGATATTTCGGTCGAGATCAAAAATACCATTGTCAATTTCATTGACCAGCAGGCACTGACCAATAACGGTATGGTGGCCACTCTAGTGGCTGCGCTGACGCCACCTAAACAAAAGTCCCAGTTCATTCAATTGCCAGGCGGAATTTACCTCTCCAGTTATCTGGGCGGCGTCATCACCTGGCCCAGCCATGGTAATTCAAAAGTCATCCAGCGCAACGACTTCTGAGTTTATTCATAAGCAACGATGAAATTGGCGACGGCAGAATAGTCGCCAGGCTGGATGTTCTTGGCCGCCAGCGCATCCGGGTGCCCTTCAACCCGGGCAAAGAATTGCAGCTGATTATCTTCCGCACCTCCCAGCTGATAGCCGCGAGAGGCAGTACCCAAATTCAGAGGTGATTGGGTCACATCATATAGGCGGATACCAGCGCCCTTGGCAACCCCGGCCGTGAATGCCAACCCGCCGCTGAGCTGGGTATCCTGCGAGCCGGTAAAGGTCACCTTGGCCATACGGAAGATCCCGGACTTGCAGTTGGTTAGGCGGATGACAAAGGGCACCTGAGCCCCAGCCCCGCTGGCATAGAGCTCCTTCACGTCGACCACCCCCATGTCGACCTCTTGGTCAACGGATTCCGGGGCAACCACGCATGGCTGATCGATGATCCGGCCATGGAGATGAACGGTATTGCCCAGCAACTCCAGATCATCGCCAGCACGAGGGGCCGCCGTCACGGCCAGCATCGGGCAAAGCGCCAAACCTATCCACAATGTCCGCAACATATGACAACTCCTCACTGGAACTCTGCAACGATGGTGGCAGTCGCATAAAAATCACCAGCAGGGATATCCGCTCCTGCGGGTGTTACTGGCGCAGCGATAAAGCCCCAATCACCGATATTGCCCTGCATAGAAACCGGATAAAATTTGTTTAATAACAATGGGGATCCATCCAGTTGTTTGAATCTGATCCCCAGTTCTGGAATTACTGCCCCGCCTTGATAGCCATCCTTGGTGGTTCGTAAATATTCTTGGTTAAAGGATGTCGGCTTACCAGAAATACCCAAGTTAATCTTTAGAGCATCACCTTCAAATACTCCCCCTTCACAGCGAAAGGTCAATGGCAATGTTTTTTCAAAATTATTGCCATCAAGACCACTACCAGGTATATCACCAAACTCTACTTCTATTGTCTGCCCACCATTTATTACACACTTTTCCGGAACATATAGCAGAGCAGATTTAATTATGATGCGAGACATAGCCACAGCCCCGTAACCATTAGCAGCATTTCCACCTAGGCGACCAAACATTTCGACTACCTTACGATCTTCAATCTGCACACCATTGATAATTGGTTTGCGAACCCTAAATGTGACTTTTCCTTTACTACCGCTACGATAACTAAAACGATCAGATTGAGAACGACATGTCCATGTCAATCTATTGCTTTCTTCTGTGAATGGGGCTGTAACATATGACATCCGATTCCCTTCAAACCATATTTCTACCTTCATATCAAGAAATTCATTCAACTTCATAAAACCATCACCAATGGGTGACATAGATTCATTCATGACGGCCTTGAAGTAGGTCGGCCCAGTTATCCGACCATTTGAACAGTCAATGTGAGCACTATATTGCTGTCCCAAATCCCATTTCATGGGGGGATCGGTCACATAGCCTTTTTTATTTTGAATATCGGATTGGCCTAGATCTATATTATATTCGTAGGTACCACTATCCGGATATACATAGCCATTGCCATATGCGAGCGCTGGACATAATGCAGCCAATAATCCAGCGAGAGATACCTTATATAGCATAAGTTTATTTCTCTTTAATGCTTTCACAACGCTCACCTTTGCACTGGTATTTGATATCCATATATCCGCCGTAGTCATTGACGTAACTGATCACAAATTCATTACCCAGTGCTTCCGGGATGGTGACCGTCTGCTCTGACTTGGGGGCAACCATAAAGGCGGAGAAACCCTTGATGGTGGTCCGCTCCTTGCCCTTCGGATGGCCGAGGCCCACGTAGGTGATGTAGTAAGGGGTCGGGTTGTTGACCTTCAGAGCTTTGCCCTGCTTGGTGATCAGCACCTGATCCTGCCAGACTGCCCCACGCTCGGGCAGGATGGCCTCGGGGCGGTAGAACAGCTTGATCTTGGACTGCACGGCGATCTGCATCACATTGCTCTTCTCGCTCTTGGGCGGGATCTCACGCAGGTTGAAGTAATAGATAGACTCGCGATCCTTGGGCAGGCTGTCGATGGCCGGCACACTGGCGATGCGCACGATGGACTTCTGATTGGCATCCACCCGTTGTACCGGCGGCAGCACCACGAAGGGAGAAGAGATCTTCTGGCCCTGGGCATCTTCAATCCAGGCCTGTGCCAGGTAGGGCAGCTTCTGGTTCTCGTTCTTGATATTGAGACTGATGGACTTGGCACCGCCCGGATAGACGGCGCGAGTACGATCCAGCACGATGGCGGCACTGACGTTGAGCGAGGTCATGCCCATCACGGCCAGACAGATATAAGAGAGCAGCTTTTTCATCGGTATCCCATTACTTGCAAGTGAGAGTCTTCATCGACAGATCGGTTACTTGTTGCGGTGCCACTATCTTGCACTGGCGGGCACCGCCCCAGGAGAGTTCAAACGCTTCATTCGGTTTCACCCCGGTCAGATAGACCAGGCCATCTTCATCCACTACCGAGAGTACCCGGCCGGAATCCTTGACGACGGTAGCACCAAACGGCGGCACTGAGCCGTCGGGCAATCTGATATTGGCAAGCAGCTTGAACCCTTCCGCAATTTCGAAGGCATTATACCCAATTGCGCCCTCAGTCAGGGTTCCTTGCTTAATGGCATTCATCGCATCGATGTCGTCGCTCAGCTGATCCACATCGACCCGGGTGTCGCTCTTGCGATAGTCGGTCATATCGCTGATCACCGCGACGCCAAAACGGTTGGTCACGGCACGACCGTTGTTGAAGGAGACGCCGGAGGTCTTGTCGGTATCCACCATCATACGGGTACCGCCACGGCGGGTCGCCTGGTGCAGGGCCGCCCCGTGCTCGGTTGCCGTCAGACCGCCGCGCAGGCTGGCACCGACCGAGGTGTATTCGCTCTGCACGCTATAGGCATTGAGACTGACCGCCCCGATGTCGCTGTTGTGGTTGTAGTAACCCCGCGCCACGGCGTGGCCGTTGCTCTGCACACCTGCCCCCAGCTGATAGGTATCATCGGGCCGACTGTAGTCCTGATAGGTTGCCATATGGGTTACCTTGCCATTGGAGGACTGCACGCTATATCCCGCGCTCTTTCTATCCCCGATCGGCATACTCAGGGTCAGCATTACGCTCTTGTCATCCTCGTAGTTCTCGGTCTTGGTCTTGTAGGCTGACACATAGACAGAGACATCCTTGAAGCTGCCAATATTCACGCTCTTGTTGATAGTGAGGCCGTAGCGATCCTCGGCATCGTGTTGCCAGTAGGTTCTGTGGGTGTAGTCCAGATAGACAGTCAGCGCCTTGGCTGCATCATCTGCCCAGAAGGTCTTGTTGGCGGTGATGGTATAGAGCTCCTTGTCACCCCAGTTGTTGTAGTCATCACTCGAGGTGGTCTCGTTTTTCTCCAACCGCTCCTTGTTATTGAGGAACTGCGACATTGTCATGAAGTCATGTTGGGAGAAGCGATAACCTGCAAAGGTGATCGAGCTGTTGTATTCATCGAACTGCTTGGCGTAGTTCACCCGCACCGACTGGCCAATCTTGGTCGACAGGCCAGGCAGCTTGGAGATGGATTGGGTCAGGTCAGCCGAGATGGCACCAAACGCATAGAGGTCGCGACCGATACCCAATCCCATGGAATTGTATTCACCGGCGATTAGGCTGCCACCGTACAGCGACCAGGAGTTCGCCACCCCCCAGGAGAAATCACCGGTCACAAAGGCCGAACCGTGCACATCATGAACCGAATCACTCTGTTCTGAAGGGGCGCCGACCGCCAGGTTGTATCGGACGTAGCCGGGGCGAGTCAGGTAGGGAACGGTCGCGGTGTCTACCTGGAACGAGTTGACGCTGCCATCCTGCTCCTCTACCCGCACGTCGAGGCGGCCGCGCACCGAGCTATCCAGCCCCTGGATGCGAAACGGACCAGCCGGTACGTTGGTCTCATAGATGACCCGGCCGGACTGGGAGATGGTCACCTTGGCGTTAGTCTTGGCAATACCGCTCACTTCCGGCGCATAACCCTGCAGGCTAGGCGGCAGCATGCGCTCGTCATTGGCTAGGTTGACGCCGGTATAGCGGAAGCCATCGATCAGCTGAGAGTTGAGCTGCTGCTCACCTACCGTCAGCTTGGCGGCCATGTTCGGCAGCGGACGATAGGCATAGATGCGGTTTAGCTCGGTCGACGTCCGCTCATTGTCGCCCCAGTAAGAGCTGGCCTGATAGTCACCCCGCAGACGCCAGGCTCCGTAGTTGAACCCCAGAGTACCGTAGCTGCTGATATTGCGATTGGAGTAACCATCCCCTTCGTTGACCTGGGCATTGATGTTGTAATCCAGCATCATCCCCGTGATCCCTTCATCCCATTGCTCGGGCGGAATCCAGTTGGGATCGCTGTACTTCATCCACGCCTGGGGCACGGCGATGCGCAGCAAACCGTTACCGATGTCGTTGGAGATCACCACGCCGTCCAGTGCCAGCAGGTTGGCACACTGGCCATCGTGCCAGGAATCGATCTTGGCGACAGCCTCGTCGGTCAGCGCCAGCTTGGGGATCACCTCTTGCGGCAGGCAGGCAACCCCGCCCTTTCCCTTACCTGTATCGGTCTCGTAGAAAGGGATCTTCTGCAGGGGCAGCTTGTTCTTGTTGACCTCGATCTCGAGGTAATAGTCGCCGGGCAGGATATAGCCTTCGTCGGCAAACTGGGAGAGGTCGATCTTGGTTCGCTCATCCAGATCGAGCGCATCAATATTAAACTCCGTTTCTGCCCATGCGTGATTTGCCACCGCCATCAGGCCTGGCACGCATAGCATAAAAGCCATTTTTGAATAATGTTTTTTTCTCACAGAGTCTGATGTTGAAACGCTCATATTTTCACTCTAGGAATTGCATAACGGTCTCACGTAATGAGGTATCTACACTAAGCAATTGGCTTGCTTACATATAATTGAGTTCCAACAACGTCGTACTGTCCGGAAAAAACAGTTGACTGCTGGTTAGCCCCAAATTGAATTCCAGATCACTGTTGACGATATCCGAAACAATAAAACGCTCGCCGGATACCTTGTGATATTGGCCGTTGTTGAGAATGCCCAGCTCATCGCTCATGGCACCGCGCACGGACATGGAAATAAAAGGCAGTAATGCCTCTGTCGCCCCTTCCACCTGACAGCCGCTGATTTTCAGCGTGCCAGGTTGCTGAGCCTGCAGCGGAATGCTGCGCAGCACCTCAAGCGTACAGCCCGATTCGGCCAATCCATCCGTGCGTTCATTGGCGTGGACTGATCCCGCCATCATCACCAGCTGCAGCACCATGGCCGTCATCATTGAAGTTTTCATGATCAAGGTTCGATGTGAGGAGACAGAATGTGTGAGGTTGTGGTGGCTCACACCACCACAACCCTTGTCACACGTTAAGGCACTCTATTACTCGTAGGAGAGAGTAAAGTTGGTCACTGCAGTGAAAGCGCCTGCTTTCAGCGGGTTGGTGTCTTGGCTTGCATAACCTTTCAGCACGGCGCTGAAGGGCAGCTCGTTATCACCGTTGACCAGGCCGAAGGCGGCAGTCGGGGCACCCAGAACAATCGGAGCACCGCCCGGAGCGGTCATCTTGATACCGGCACCAGCGGCGTCACCACCACCGATCACCAGCAGGGTGGAATCTACCGGGTCTTTGGCACCACTGAAGGTCACCTTGACGGCATCATCCTTGTCGGAGATTTCACAGTTCAGCAGCTTGATGCTGAACGGCTTGGAGCTGGACTCACCACCATTGGCCAGCTCTTTAGTGCTGATCTGACCCATTTCAACTACCTGGTCAACAGACTCAGGGGCTACAGAGCAAGGGGCGTTGATGATTTCACCGTTAAAGGTGACTTTACCTGAACCAGCGCCGCCAGCAGCAAAAGCGGAGCCGCACAGCAGCATGGAACCAACACCCATAGCAACCAGAATCTTATTAGCTTTCATTCGTTTATACCTACATTAACGTGTGTTGTACTGCATCACTCACATCATGCTGGAGTCACGATATTTAGTGATGCGGCGATATACTGCACAGCAACTGTTGGTGCTCGCCCCTCATTAAGCCGATGAGAGGTCATGCCAATAATAAACTGTGCCTTTTCAGGTTTATTTAAATAAGCAAAAGCAGCACACCGCATCAGGGCTAGTTCCCGCTACCCCTGAACCGCACAGCTACATGCATCCTTGTTTTCTGTGTAGAAAGCCGCATTCCGCTTTTGCTTGACGAGCAAATTAACGACTCGTTTGATGCACATCAAATACATTTTGATTTGTATAAATTTTTTTATAAACACAATGAAAACAAATAGTTATCACGACCACACAACATAATGAGATCTCATGAAATAAATAAAGTTCATATAAGAGACATCTATCTCAATATTGTCAGGCCATGAATTTAAAGAGGTTAACAAGCACACAACAAAAGCAAAACAAAAATAACTTCAAGTTATTTGGTAATAGTTATCACCAACCTTGCGAACCACCACCAAAGAGGTAATCAGGTAATCAGGTAATCAGGTAATCAGGTAATCAGGTAATCAGGTAATCAGGTAATCAGGTAATCAGGTAATCAGGTAATCAGGTAATCAGGTAATCAGGTAATCAGGTAATCAGGTAATCAGGTAATCAGGTAATCAGGTAATCAGGTAATCAGGTAATCAGGTAATCAGGTAATCAGGTAATCAGGTAATCAGGTAATCAGGTAATCAGGTAATCAGGTAATCAGGTAATCAGGTAATCAGGTAATCAGGTAATCAGGTAATCAGGTAATCTATCATTTTAGATATTCAGGGTATGGCAAGTTACTTTTATAAAATAAAACATATTAATACCTGTTACGAAAAATGAACCGAAGAATCTATTTTTTAGATGAATGGGAGTCATTTACTATGGTCATAGCACTCAATACAACCGATGTGTGACTGATATCCCAGACTTTTTTTAGGATGATTGATTTCACAAAGTGGGGTGTTATCATCTACACATAGAGTAAAGGGCAAACCGATCGAAAGGTCGGGACGCAAAGCCACCGGTCTAAGGGTTACCATGCCTAAGACAGCGGAGCCGCCATCTGAGAAGATTGATGTAGTTGTTTATGTGCATCTTCTTCATATTGCGTTGCCCTTTTCGTACCACCCAGTGACGAAAAGGACATTGAAATGAAAGCTCAACACACCCTCTCCCGCTTAGCTCGTAAATCCGCATTGTCAATCTGTTCTGCGTTGCTCGTTGGCACATCGCTGATGCCAATGGCAGCCTCTGCATACGATGGCACTATCACTTTCAGCGGAACGATCTATGAGACCCCATGCAATTTTTCTGACAGCAGCGTGACCTGCTATTCAGGCTCCAACCAGCAAAGCATGGCTTTGAATAAACTGTGGCAAAGTGGTCAAACCCATCTCCTCAGCAACACCATCAGCTATAAAGTTGCTGATAGTGGCAGCATGACCATTGTGACTGTCAGCTATCTCTGAGGGCCCTTCGCGGCATTAGAGGTATGTCGCTGGATTTGCGGCTAACAACGGGTCTGCCGCTCTCTAGAACCGGCCAACACCGGGATGAGAGAGCGGAGGTTCATTAAGTCAACAGACTTGGCCTCAAGAACCGGATGTGATGTTGCTCCCATTTTCGTGATTTCACTCCATACATGAAAATGTCTCATGTGAGCCTTTACTACTGCTGAAGCGCCATCATACCACCCGCCCGAAAAATAAAGCACATCTTATTGATTTTTATATTTTTTAAATCACCATTGATATTCTTTTGAATCCCTATAGATTGCCTGTCGGTTACAACGCAGACAATAACAAGGGATAAAAATGAATCGTTCAGGTTCCGGGTGGCTGCTATTGGCAGCACCTCTACTTTTTGCCTCCTCAACACAGGCCAACTACTCCCCCAGCGACTGGCAACAGTACCAGCTGACCGGGGAGTCGAGCCGGCAACTCGCCGCGCGCATCACCGAGATCACCTACGAGCTCAAGGCTCGCAGCACCAGCGCTCCCTATCAGCAGCTCAGGGTCTATCGCCGCTTTGACTGGCAGGGGAGCGACCTCGCGGCCCTCGCCGAGCAGCAGTGTGGCGAGCCCCAGCTCAGGGTAGAGTCCGGCTGGCAGATCCGCTTCGTCCGCTGTGAAGATCGGGTTCCGGCCGGCAAGCTGATCCCCGCCAGCAGCTATGACTTCGGCTATGGCATGAAACAGGGCCGCTGGGAGCAGCTGGCCGGCACGCCGACCGCCACCCGCCAGGATCGCCTGCCACTCCCCTCTGCGGTGATCCTGGGACAGAGCGAGCGCGAACTGGACCGCTGTGAACTCAACGCACAGGGGCGCTGCGCCGAGCCGGAGTGGCACTACCAGCCACAGGATTGGCAACAGCTGCATGTACTGGAAGAGAGCCCCAGCGAACGGGATGGCCGGCTGGAGCAGATCTTCTTCCGCCTGCAACCGAACCGCGGCTCTCAGGCAGCCGCTCAGGTGAGCGAGATCCACGTCTGGCGCCGTTATCAGTGGCAGCTCGATCAGCTCACGCCACAGCAGGAGTGCGACGAACCGCAGGAGCGCAAGGAGGGAACCAATACCATCCGCTATCGCATCTGCCGTCAGGTGATCCCGGCTGGCAGCAACGTCGCCGTAACCCTCAAGGACAGTGGTTACCAATACTCGATCGCCGGGGCCGAGTGGCAGCCGCTGCCGGAAACCGACGAGTGGCAGGAGAGCCGGGTACTCAACCGCCCCATCATCCTTGATAGCAAGGAGGAACAACTGGAGTGCCGCCGCGCCAACGGCCGCCCCTGCTCGGAGCCCGAGCAACCCGATACGGATCTGCTCGATGCCGACGCAGCCAAGCTGGTGGCCGATGTGAGCGGGCAGAACAGCCCAGCGTGGCAGCCGGACTATGGTCACGACGATGCCAAGCTGATGGCGGTGGTGCGCGGCATGCGTGCCCTGCTGGCGGCCAATCAGCCGACCCATCCGGCGATGGACAAGCTGCTCTACTATGTGCGCGCCCACAACTATCACGGCGGCATCAAGCAGGAGAGCGATCAGGTTGCCCGCGCACTGTCTGGCGTCATGATTGACCTGCTCAACCACCCCTTGCTGCTGGGCGCAGAACCGCAGGATCAGGCCGGAACCGTGCTGGAAGCGTGGAGCGTGGCCGCCCAAGGACAGCTGGGACAGGAAGCCTTCCGGCAAAGCGCTGCCCCCATGCTGGCCCAGCTCAATCAGGCGCTCGGCTATGCAGTGCAACATGCGGCACAGATCAATGGCCACAAGCCCTGGGCTGACGGGCTGTTCGAACTGCTCAATCTGGTCGATCAGAGCGCATCCTATGGCCAGCAGGCGGACTTCACCGCCACCATGCTGGCGCAGGAGACAGCCATCCGCCAGAGCCTGCGTATGCTCGGCATGAGTGAGCTGGCACTCTGGAAACAGCGTGACGGTTCACGGGATCTGTTTATCTTCAACAACATCCTCGATGCCCACAGCCGTCTCTATCAGATGATGCGCTACACCAGACCGGACGAGGCAAACAGCTATCGCCAGCAGCTCGACCGCGATGTCATCGCCATCATGCGCCAGCACGGGCTGGTTCCGGGAGGTAATCAGCCCGCAGCCCTGCTGGAAGAGGTCTCCCTCACCCTCTCCAGCTACTACCTCACCTACACGGATCGCACCAGCGAAGCCTGTGTCAGCGGCGAGTTTGCCGGGCTCTGCACCCCAATCCGCATGGAGGATATCCTGCCCTTCGAGCACACCTGTTCACCGACCCTGCGCCTGCGCGCCCAGGATCTTACCCAGGCTCAGGCCGAAGGGATCTGCCGCGAGCTGGGTGAGGAAGAGCAGCATTTCCACCAGCTGATGGAAACCGGCGAACAACCGGTGGCGGATGATCACAACGAGGCACTGGAGCTGGTGATCTTCAACTCCTCCGCCGACTGGAGTCGGTACGGCGGCGCCCTCTTTGGCGTCTCCACCGACAATGGCGGCATTTACATCGAGGGAGATCCGGCTCGCCCCGGCAATCAGGCCCGCTTCTTTGCCTATGAGGCCGAGTGGAAACGCCCCGCCTTCCAGGTGTGGAACCTGCGCCACGAGTATGTTCACTATCTCGACGGCCGCTTCAACCAGTACGGCAGCTTTGGCCACTATCCCCTCAATCGCACCACCTGGTGGGCCGAGGGGGTGGCGGAGTACATCGCCCATGGCCAGTGCTTTGCCAGAGGTCTGGACAATGTGAGCAACCGCCCCGCCAACCAGCGGCCGACTCTGGCATCCATCCTGCACCTTGATTACGACCAGGGAGGTGAGATGGTCTACTCCTGGTCCGTACACTGTGCACCGCTTCCTCAACGATACCGGTCGCAATGCCAGCTGGCTGGCGATGGCGCAGGCACTGCGCAATCCGGATCGGCAGCAGGCGCTGAGCGACTTCGAGGCGGAGCTCGACAAGCTGATCGCCAATGACAGCGCAGCCTATCAGGCGTGGCTGAGCCGGGATCTGCTGCCATGGTGGCAAGCCAACAAGGAGTCGGAAGCCTGCAAGGCCAATGACTCGGCTCACTGATCCGGGCCTGCAAACGTCGAGGGGCTGCCAGCGCAGCCCCTCTTTATATCCGTGATTTCCTGCGACAAGCCCTGCCCCAATGCGTCCCGCTACTGCTATCAAGCCTGACGCCAACAGCCGAGTTGTAATAGAATGCCGGAAGCCATTCCCAATTTCAGACCCAAACCGCATCGCGCATGAAGAAGTTTGCCAAGATCCTCCTCGCCTGCCTGCTGTCACTGCTGGCCCTGATTGCCTCGGTGCTGGCCTATAGCGAGTGGATCGTCTCGGATGCACGCCACTACACCTTCGACAAGGTGAGCGATGTGCCATACAACCGGGTTGCCGTGGTGCTGGGCACCTCCAAATACCTCTCGGGCGGTGGCCCCAACCACTACTTCAAATACCGCATCAAGGCGGCGGCCGAGCTCTACAACAATGCCAAGGTGGACTACATCCTGGTCTCCGGCGACAACGCTACCCTGCAGTACAACGAACCGCGCCAGATGCGGCGCGCCCTGATCAAGGCGGGGATCCCGGCCTCCGCCATCTACATGGATTTCGCCGGCTTTCGCACCCTCGACTCTGTGGTCAGAGCCAAAGAGGTGTTCGGTCAGGATCGCTTTACCGTGGTCTCCCAGGGCTTTCACAACGAGCGGGCCATCTTTATTGCCCGTCACTTTGGCATCGATGCGGTCGGCTTCAACGCCGATGATCCCAGCGCCTATCAGGGCATCCGCACCCGGATCCGCGAGGTGTTTGCCCGGGTGATGGGGCTGGTCGATCTCTACGTGCTGGACAAGGGGCCCAAGTTTCTCGGCGAACCCGTCCATATCGGTCTGCCGATCCCCTGCCTGTCGCTCAGCACCATCGGTACCCAGCAGCCCTGCATCAAGCCACCCAAGCCTGCCGAAGAGCCGGCCAAACAGGTTATCGAACTGCCGATTGCCCCCTCAGCAGCCAGTGCCAGCGTTGCCTCCTGAGGGTGACGCTCGATCAGGAAAAACCAGCCTGACCTTCGGATAACCAGTAAAAACAAAACGGCCACCCCATAAGGTGGCCGTTTTCTCTTGGCTAATCCGCTATCAGATATTGTTGGCGGGCGAAGGGAGCGCTATCCCCAGCAGCATGTGATCCATCATCCCCACCATCCGCCCAATCTCGGGTTTGGTGATGGTATCGTTCGCCCCCAGTTGCAGCGCCTTCTGGCGGTTGTCATCGCTCATCAGCGAAGAGAACATCACGATGGGCATCTCCTTGTAGGAGGGGGTCTCCCGCAACCGCTTGAGCAGGTGCATGCCGTCCATGCGCGGCATCTCCACATCCGTTATCACCGCATTGACGAAGCCGGAGACCGGCATCCTCTCCTCCTGGGCCAGACGATCGAAATCCGTCATCATCTCCAGCCCCTCTCCCCCATCCTTGGCCGTGATCACGTTATAGCCGGCGGTACGCAGGGTGGTTTCGATCATCTTGCGGATAAAGGCCGAGTCGTCGACCACCAGAATGGTTTTGCTCTGACGCAGCGCCATCATGCGATCGTCGATGATCACCTTGCGATCCTGAGTGACGTCGTACTTCTCCATGCTGAGCTCGGGGTTGATGTCGGCGATGATCTTCTCGAAATCGAGGATCATGATGAGGTTGCCATCGCGCCTGACCACGGCCACCACACAGTCGTTCTCCCCAGCCTCCAGAAACTGGCTGGGGGACTCCACATCCTCCCAGGATACCCGGTGAATCCGGCTGACGCTGTCAATCAGAAACCCGTTGGCCATCTTGTTGAAGTCGGTGACGATCACCACCTTGTGGCTGGGGTCTGGGTTGGTCTTGATGCCGAGCCACCCCGCCAGATCCACCAGCGGGATGAGGCGATCCCGCAGGGAGAAAACCCCCACCATATGGCGCTGGGCGTTGGGGTAGTCGGTGGTCTCCGGCACCCGGATCACCTCGCGCACCTTGGCGACGTTGATCCCGTAGTAGGCGATCTTCTCGCGCCCGTCCGGCAGCTGCTTCTTAAGGTGAAATTCGATGATCTCGAGCTCGTTGGTGCCGCTCTCGGTCAGAATGGATTTACGCTCTTCCCCGTCTTTGGCCATCATGGTGACTCTCATGCTCTGGTTGCGCAGGCAGCACTCCGCTGCGGTTTTCCCTCAGTATAGGAATGGAATTCGCCCAGCGGCTCGGATCTCGGCAAGATTGCAGCCTTAACCGCTTGATCCCGCAGGCTGGCACGATCGTATCTGCCAATCAGGACAAATCCATGCGCTGATAAGGAGCCAGAGATGAGTGAAGGTGTCGTCGTGATTGGCGCTTCTGGCGGTATCGGGGCGGCGCTGGTCGCACACTGGTTGGCGGCGGGTGTCGGGCCAGTGATTGCTATCAGTCGTCAGCCCGCACCTGCTGGCCTCTCATCACCGGGTCTACACTGGCTATGTTGCGATTACAGCGATGAGCAGATGGTAGCTGCGGTAGCCCGTATCGCGGAGTTGGCGCCGCGACCCCATCGGGTGGTGATATGCAACGGCATCCTGCATCAGGGGGAGATCCAGCCGGAGAAGCGGCTGGAGGCACTCAATCTCGCGGCCATGACCCATCTTTACCAGACCAACGCCTTGCTGCCGCTGCGCTGGATCAGCCAGCTGTTACCGCTGTTTGGCCGCGATCCCTGCACTCTGGCCGTTCTCAGCGCCCGGGTCGGCAGCATTGGCGACAACCGGGCTGGCGGCTGGTATGGCTATCGCGCATCCAAGGCCGCCCTCAACATGCTGCTCAAGTGTGCCGCCATCGAGCTGGCCCGGCGGGCCCCCGGCGTCAAATTGCTGGCCTTCCATCCCGGCACCGTGGATACCCCACTCTCTCGCCCGTTTCACGCCAACGTACCGGCGGGAAACGTGCAGAGTCCCGAGCGGGTGGCCGGCCATCTGGTTAACCTGATGAACCGGCTGCAACCGGATGGCGAGCTGAGCTTTCTCGACTGGCAGGGCAAACCTATCGAGTGGTAGGGGAGATCAGGAGACGCGCCAGCAGCGCCCGCAGCGCCTTGATAACGGCGGGCTTGCCCGCCAGTTGCAACCTCGCAGCCAGCGCCCCCCACTCTGCGTATTGCCAGATTGGGGCAATCAGCAGAGCACGTTCGTCAGGAGTCAGTGAAGCCAACACATCCAGATTGCGCGCCAGCCACAACTGCAGGCTGGATTGGCTCAGTTCAAACGGCTTGTGATGATGGGCAAAGCACTCAACCTCGTCGCGCTCGAACTCGCCAAGCTTGGGCGCGGTGACGGTACTGCCTTGCAGGCATTGCCATACCAACTCGGGATCCAATCCATTCAACTCACCCGCCAGCAAGGTCGGCAGCTGGCGTACAAAACGCTGCTGCCATTGATTCAACTCGATTTCATGCTCGGGTTTCAGCGCTTTGAGCAGCAGGGCTGCGTGGCAGCCGCTGGCGGCATCCCGCTGCAGGCCGATGCGCAGCACCGCCAGCCCGGCCTTGCGCCAGAAGGGAAGCAGGTCAGCGCTGGCCGAAAAGGCAGAGCCGAGGTAGTCGATGCCAATCTGGCGATAGTGCTCCTCAAGCTTGCCAAGCAGCAGCAACCCCAACCCGTGGCGATGCAGCTCGGGGTGGATGGCGATACGCATTACCCGGGCGTAGCTGCGCCCCCCCGCCGTTTTGAAACCGGCGTGGGCCAGCAGCGACTGGGGCAGCAGATGGCCACGCGGACGGCGACGCCCGGCCCAGATCGCCTCGGCAAGTTCAGGGTCTATTTCCCCTTCCCGCGCTACCAAGGCCACCCCCAGCAGGCTCGCATCCTGCTCCAGCAGATGGATGTCGAGATCCGGGCTCTCCAGCAGGGACCTGAGATCGCTCGGCGTGGTCTGGTAGTGAGCCAGCACCAGCAGGCCAAACAGCTGGTTGAGCAACGCCTCGTCGCTCGCCAGCACCTCCTGACTGACCAGACGCCAGCTTGGGCTGGCTGGCGGCAAGGGCGTTGCCACTTCGGCATTGAGGCCGAGCAGGCGGAAAATCAGCGGCTCCAGCGGATCGCGCTCACTCCAGCGAATGGGCTCAGAGAGTTGGATCTCCTGCCATTCCGGGGTCTGGCTATCGAGCACCCGCTTGAAGCGCAGGTGAAAACCGCGCCCCGTCCCCTCGTAACCGTGCTCGGTGGTGGCAAACACAATGCGGCTGTGGCGGGCCAGCATGGCTTCAAGCAGCGGGGTCGGAATGGCGGCAGCTTCATCTACCAGCAGCAGATCGGGATTCATCGCCTCGTGCACCAGCCGATCCGGCGAGCAGTAGCTCAGCCCGATCAGCTGTTCCGGCGTAGTATCTAACCCGCGCGCGGCGTGGACAAACAGGGTCGCCACCGTCGCCTGCGAGGGAGCCGTCACTACTATGTTCAGCGAGGGTTGCTGGCGCAGCAGCTCGGCGGCAGCCAGCCCCAGCAGCGCACTCTTGCCACGACCGCGGTCGGCACTCAGCACCAGCGGCCGGCGGCGATGACCGTGCAACACCTTGTGGATGGCGGGCAGCGCCCGCGCCTGATCGCAGCTCAGCCTGCGCTCCGGCCCAAGCGGTTGCCACGGCAGCGAGCAAACCGGCGGCTCCAGCAAGAGGGCGGGATCCCCCGCCAGCAACCGCACCAGCCGGGCGATAAAGCCGTGAGCGGCCCGACCGGCCTCCTCCGGCTGCGCCACCAGCCGAATCCGATCGGGATCCGGCCATGAAGGCCACTGTGCTCTGGGCGGCGTTAGCAGCAACAGCAAGCCACCGGCGCGCAGAGTGCCCGCCAACGCCCCGAAGGCATCGGGATGAAAGCCGCTGAAGGCGTTGAACACCAGCGTGTCGCACTCCTGACCGAGCCGCTGCAGCGCCTTGGCGGCAGGTTGCGGGGCATAGCACTCGGGCCCCGCCCCCAGCCAGAAGACGGTCTCGCCGAGCAGGGATTGGGCGCGGGCAATGCAGTCGGCCTCCTCCCCCTCCAACCAGATCAGGCGCCGCTCGCCGGCGCGGGCCAGCGCCTCGCGCAGGCTGTTGAGCTCAGGCGGCGTCATGAAGCCTGGCTGTCAGCCGGTTTGCGGGGCTCGAACATGCGCTCCCCCATCTGATCGATAAAGGTGTGGGCCTTCTGCACCATGAAGCGCTCGGCATCGGCCGGGTTGGCAAACAGATCGGAGCGGATAAAGCGGTGGGTTTGCAGCACGCCGTCCACCTCTTTGGTGATGCGGCCTGCCAGCCGGTACTGGCCACCTTCGGCCATGGGTTCCGGATAGATGAGATAGCCGGCATATTCGGTGGGGGTGGCCTCCGCAGCCTTGGCTGGCTCGCCCCCGAACAGGGCGCTGAACAGTTTCTTGAGCATGATGGTTCCCTCTGTATCAGGGCATTCTCCCCAAGGGGGTGACAAGTGGCAAGCGGGGGATCTTATTACCAATGGTTATTTGCATTGCGAACCACTCTCATTTAGATTTCACTCAATTTCAGATGAGGTAATCCACCATGTACGTCTGTTTATGCCGCGGCATCACAGATACCCAGATCCGCAAGGCGGTGCAGTCTGGTAGCAGCGAATTCCGCCAGCTCAAGCAGTCGCTCGAGGTGGGCGCCCAGTGTGGCAAGTGCGTGCGCATGACCATGGAGATCATCGCCGCCGAGCTCGACAAGATGGAGCAGGAGCAAACCCCGCTCTACTACGAAGTGGCCTGATCCGCCGCCATCCCGAAGTCGTCATGTTTCTCGACTAAGCTCTGATGATTGCCACATCTGGCACGAACCAAGGAGCACTGTCGATGAAAGGAGACCCCAAGATCATTGCCCACCTCAACAAGGTGCTGGCCAATGAGCTGATAGCCATCAACCAATACTTCCTGCACGCCCGCATCTACGATGACTGGGGCCTCAAGGCACTCGGGCACAAGGAGTACCACGAATCCATCGACGAGATGAAGCACGCCGACGAGCTGGTCAAGCGGGTGCTGTTTCTCGAAGGGCTGCCCAATCTGCAGGATCTCGGCAAGCTGCGCATCGGTGAAACGGTGGAAGAGATGCTGCGCTGCGACCTCTCGCTGGAGATGGATGCCATTCCCGACCTGAAAGTGGCCATTGCCTACGCCGAATCGGTGCAGGATTACATCAGCCGCGACCTGTTTCAGGAGATCCTGGAAGATGAGGAGGAGCATGTGGACTGGCTGGAGACCCAGCTCGATCTCATCGATCGCATCGGGCTGGAGAACTACCAGCAGGCGCAGTTGCACCACGGCTCCTGACCCGCCAAAGAACTCAAATGAAGAGACCCGCTGCTGGCGGGTCTCTTCATTTGGGCCACCATTGCCCGAAAACTTTCCGGCAGGATCACAGTTAATACGCCCGACACAGCATCTGTCATGGCTTTCGATTAGGATACGGCTCAATTCCAATCACAACGCTACGGATACCTTCATGGAACAGATTGCACGCGAGATGGCACCCCACAAGCGGGTGGCACTGGTCGCTCACGACAACATGAAAACCCCTCTGCTGAACTGGGTCATGCGCCGCAAGGAGGAGCTCAAGCTCCACCACCTCTATGCCACCGGCACCACCGGCACCATGCTCGGCAAAAAGGCCGAGCTGCCCATCACCTGCCTCTTCTCCGGCCCCATGGGTGGCGACCAGCAGCTTGGCGCCCTGATTGCCGAAGGGAAGATCGACGTACTGATCTTCTTCTGGGATCCCCTCAATGCGGTGCCGCACGATCCGGATGTGAAGGCGCTGCTGCGACTTGCTGCAGTGTGGAACATCCCGGTTGCCACCAACGAAGCGACCGCCGACTTCATCATGGACAGCCCCCATATGCGGCAGGCGTTCAGCGTGCAGATCCCGGACTACGCCGGCTACCTCAAGGCACGTACCGAGTAACAGATACACCAAGGGCCGCAGCAAGCGGCCCTTGTTATTGCCGGGGATAGCCCCAGGCCAGCACGAATTGACCGGAAGATCGGCCAGCGGGATTTGCCAGCACTGATGAAACAAGCCGCTGGCGTGGTCGCGCGATTATTTCACCAGCGCAACAAATAAATTTTATAGTCAGCTTTTCTTGCAACAATCTTGTTTGGCGCATACACCTGTCACTCTGGCGGTCAGATGAGGGAGTGCCCCCGATCCTCCCTTTGGTGATTCACAGTGCCTGGGCGAGGATCCGCGCGACCTGATCCGGGTCGATATCCTGCTGCTCCCCGAGCGCGGTGCGCCCGACCCGCTTGAGGTTGGAGCAGACCGCCGGAATGCAGCTTTCGCTGAGGCCATAGTCAGAGAGGCGGGTGCCTAGCCCCATCTGCTGGAAGAACTGTTCGGTGCGGATAATCGCCTCTTCGATGCGCAGGGCATAATCCTCGCGGCTGGAGTGCCACACCCGCTCGGCAAACTGGGCCAGCTTCTCCTGCTTCTGCGCAGCCCGCTCCCGCAGCAGGGCGGGCAGCACCACCGCCAGACTCTGGCCGTGGTCGAGCCCGTAAAGCGCCGTCAGCTGATGGCCGATGGCGTGAGAAGCCCAATCCTGCGGCACCCCGCAACCGATAAGGCCGTTGAGCGCCAGACTGGCCGCCCACATCAGATTGGCCCGCACCTGATAGTTGGTCGGCTCCGCCAGCGCCTTGGGGCCGTTTTCCACCAGCACCTGCAGCAGCCCCTCCGCCAGTCTGTCCTGCACCTCGCCCCCCACCGGGAAGGTGAGGTACTGCTCGGCAATATGGACAAAGGCATCCACCACCCCGTTGCCGGTCTGGCGCGGCGGCAGGCTGAAGGTGGTGGTCGGGTCGAGCACCGCAAACTGCGGCTGCACCAGCGGGCTTCTGAAGGAGATCTTCACATCCCCCCGGCTCACCACCGAGGTGGGATTGCTCTCTGAGCCGGTCGCCGGCAGAGTCAGCACACAGCCCATCGGCAGCGCCTTGTGCACGCTCGCCTGCTTGCCGCAGATGTCCCAGGGATCATCCCCCTCGTAGCAGGCGGCCGCCGCGACAAACTTGGTGCCATCGACTACCGAGCCGCCACCGACCGCCAGCAGGAAGTCGATGCGCTCGCGTTTCACCTGCGCCACCGCCTCCATCAACAGCTCGAATCTGGGGTTGGCACCGATGCCGGAAAACTCCTGCCACGTCACCCCTTCCAGCGCCCGGGTCAACTGCTCATACACCCCGTTCTGCTTGATGCTGCCACCGCCGTAGAGCACCAGCAGCCGGCTGCCGGGCGGGATCAGTTCGGGCAGGCTGGCGATCTGCCCTTCACCGAAACAGATGCGGGTCGGATTGGCATATTGGAAGTTGTACACGGCGGACTCCTCGACTGGCTCAATGCGCGGACATTGTGCGCCTGTGGGGAGGTGAGGTCAAAAGAGGTGGCAGAAGCTTGCCCATCGGCGGTCGACACTGGCCCATCTGTGCCGACCAGGTATCTCTCACAACAGTGACGGGATCAGGCGGTTTTGGCCTCATCTTTGGATGAGCTCTTCTTGCCGGTCAGGCGATCCATCGCCTCTTTCAGCATCGCATCTTTCTGCTCGTTGAGCGGCTTGCTCTGCTCGGCCCGCTCTTCCGGCGTCAGCTTCTTGTTGTCGGCGATAGCCTTGAGTTTGTCTTCTATCTCGTTGAATTTCTTGCGATCAAACCCGAGCGCCTTGTCCACCAGCTGTTGCACCACGCCCCCCTTGTCGGAGCTCATGTCGAGCGCCGGCGGCAGCTTGCTGTTCTTGGCCAGATGTTCATAGGTGAGCACCTGCTGGGCCTGACTGGTCATGCGCTGGGTGGAGAGGCTGACCATCTCCTCCCAGCCACCACCCTGTCCGCCGCTACTGGCACTGTTGAGGGTGGCGAGGGCGCGGTTGTTGGAGGCGCTCTGGGCAAGCTGCTGGCTGTAGGGTTTGATATCCATGAAGACTCCCGTTCTGTGTGCCGACCCGCCGGAGCGGGCTGACTGAATGCGGCGGTATGGGGTCTGGCCCCACCTTTGACAATAAAACCAGCAAGTTACAGGCCAACTTGTCAGATTGGGCGAGATCCCCACTCTGGCAAGCTTGCCAGCGGTTACAGCCCCGACGCAGCGTCAGAATCATGACTCATCCGCTGCTTTTACCCCGATTTCCGACACATACCGCTGCCCCACAAACACTGCACCCTATAAACCGCAGGAACGCTCCGTCGATCACAAAACAAACAACCACTCAGGAATACAATTTTGGCGCACATAACAACCAGCCAGCCGTGTCATGGATGATCTGTTCGTAAAACCAATAACAGGCAGACCAATCTGCCGAGCGCACTCCGCTGCCAGTTCGGAGTTGCAGCCTCCCCACACCTCATCCCCTCGCCTGACTCTCACTCACAGCAACCCTTAGGGGACACCTATGAAAAAACACACCTTGAGTCTTCTCTCCGCCACCCTGCTCACCCTGCTTGGCACCAGTGCCGACGCCTGTACCGGCCTTATCGTCGGCAAGGGCGCCAGTGCCGATGGCAGCGTGATGATCGCCAGAAACGAGGACTTTGGCGTCAACAACTGGAACAAGTACCTCGCCTTCCGGCCCGCGCAGCAGAACGAGGGCAAGGTCTGGAAGCTGGGCAACGGACTGGAAGTGCCGATGCCCAAGGTGTTTTTCGCCTACTCCGCCATCCGTGACTGGGATGCCACAGCCAGCGACTCTGACGGCAAGTATTACGAGGAGCGCGGCATCAACGAGTTCAACGTCGCCATTTCGGCCACCACCAGTGCCGAGGTCAACGACAAGGCCCAGAAAGCCGATCCGCTGATCGAGAAGGGAGTGATTGAAGCTATCATCCCCACCCTGATCCTGCCGCAGGCCAGGACAGCCAAGGAGGGGGTCGAGCTGCTTGGCCGCTATGTGGAGCAATATGGCGCCGGTGAGGGCAACAGCCTCTATCTGGCGGATGTGAACGAGGCCTGGCTGATGGAGATCGGCTCCGGCCACCACTGGATTGCGGTGCGGGTGCCGGACGACAGCTACGCCATGGTGGCCAACGGCCTACGGATCCACGGCGTCAATCTCGACAGCGCCGATGTGCTGCACTCGCCCAAGCTGCTGGAGTTTGTACGCGAACACAAACTGCTGGATAACGCCGACCCGAAAGAGTTCAACTTCGCCAAGGCGTTCGGGGTCATCGCTGACCCGTATAACGTGGATCGGGAGTGGCTTGGCCAGAAAATGCTGACCGCCAGCCAGCCGCAGCCGACCCGGCAGGCGCAATATCCGCTCTTTATGAAGCCGGATGCCCCCATCGCCGTGCCGGACGTAGCCAAACTGCTGAGCGCCACCTATGAGGGCACGCCGCTGGCGGGCAAGGCAGAGCGGCCGATCCGCATCGATCGCCAGCTGGAATCTCACGTCATCCAGCTGCGCAAGGAGATGCCCAAAGAGCTGCAGGGATTGATCTGGCAGAGCTACGGCGTACTGGCCGAATCTGTGATGGTGCCGCTCTACAACACGCTGGAAAACTATCCCCTGCCCTATCGCACCGGCAGCGACAGCTACTCCGATGATTCTGCCTACTGGCAGTTCCGCAGCCTGACCGCGCTGGCCAGCGCCGATCCGGACAAGTACCTGCCGCTGCTGCGCGGCGTCTGGAGCAAGGAGAGCAACAAGCTTTACAAGGAGGTGGCCCTGCTCGACAAGAGCCTGAAACAGGCCTATGCCAGCGACAAGGCTACTGCCATAGGGCTGGCCGCCGACTACTCCTATGGCCAGTTGGAGCAGACCTATCAGATGGCCAAAACGCTGCGCTACAAGCTGATGACGGATCTGACCAAGCGCACCGAGAAGAAGTATTCGCCGGAGGAGTTCAAGAAGATCATGAGCTTGTGACCGGCTCGCCAACGCAAAGAGGCTCCCACGGGAGCCTCTTTCGTTTCAGCCAATGGAGCGATCAGCGACGGCTGATATTGAGCGGGCCGAAGGTCTGCGCCACCGGCATGATCTCGATGCTGTTGATGTTGACGTGAGCCGGTTGCTGGCTCACCCAGAGCACGGTATTGGCGATATCTTCCGGCTGGATCGAATCCACCCCCTGATAGACGGAGGCCGCCTTGGCATCATCACCGTGGAAGCGCACGTTGGAGAACTCGGTGCCGCCGCACAGGCCCGGCTCCACGTTGGTGACGCGGATGGCGGTACCCGCCAGATCGGCGCGCAGGTTGAGGCTGAACTGCTTCACGAACGCCTTGGTGGCGCCGTAGACGTTGCCGCCCGGATAGGGGTAGGTGCCGGCGATGGAGCCGATGTTGATGACGTGGCCGCGATTGCGCGCCACCATGCCCGGCAGCAGCAATCGGGTGAGCAGGGTCAGACCGCTGATGTTGGTGGCGATCATCTGCTCCCAATCTTCCAGATCCGCCTTGTGGGCCGGCTCCAGCCCCAGCGCCAGCCCGGCGTTGTTGACCAACAGATCCACCTCGCTCCATTCGGCCGGCAGAGCAGCGATGGCGGCGCGGGTGGCCGCCTTGTCCTGCACGTCGAACGCCAGCGGCAGGAACTGCGCACCCAGCTCGTCGGCCAGCGCGGCCAGCCGCACGGCACGGCGACCGGTACCGATCACCTTGTAGCCCGCCTGCACCAGCTGGCGGCTGATGGACTCACCAAAACCGGACGAGGCGCCCGTTACCATTGCTATCATCTGAACCTCCATTATCTCAACCGATATTGTTATTTATGTTGTTGAAACCAATCTGATTTATTCATCGCTCAATTCACGTCCGGTCGCCTTGCGCCAGACAAATACCGCCAGATGGAGCAGCAGGAGGGCCGAGCCACCCAGCGCAAACAGCAGGGCGGTGAGGGCGTTGACCGAGGTGTCGGCGCCACACCACCACCAGACCAGCCAGCCGACCATGCCGATGACAAAGGTCTGGCCGGCGCAGACCGGGCAGCGCCCCAGTTTGGCCCTGATGGCGGTGGCGAGACAGTTGTCGCAGCTCATCCCCCCTCCTCTTCTCTCCTCTCTCCGGCCAGCTTCAGCACCAGCCGATGGGCGTGCTGACCCGGGCCATAGTAGTCGGGCAGCCGCTGGGTGGCTTTGAACCCCAGCCCCCGATAGAGCGCCAGTGCCTCGGCGTTGGCATCTGCCACCTCCAGCCGGATCGCCCCCCAGCCAGCCTCCTGTCCTTCGCGGATCACCTGCTCCAGCAGGCGCCGCGCCCAGCCCTGACGGCGGATGGTCCAGCGGATGGCGAGGGTCTGCACGATGAGACGATCCCACCCCTTGTGCTCCAGCAGGCAGAGATAGCCCATCAGCTGCTCCTTCTCATCCAGCACCAGCAGGGTGCGGCCTCTGGCCTGGGCGAGCAGATAGTGCCAGCGACTGCGGCCAAAGGCGACCTCGGGAGGAAAACAGTAGCGTTCCAGTTTAACGATGGCGCCCAGATCGCTGGGTCGGGCGGCGCGGACGGTCAACACGGGGAGTCCTTGTTCGGTTATTTATCCTCAGCACCAAAAATGCGACTTGTATCACAAGTTACCAAGGCAGAATATTAGGCACTGTAACCTCTTGTTTCCCCTCGCGCCATTGTCGTGCTTGTCGGTGCATCGAAGCCCACTGGGGATCCTGCCGCTTAAGGCAGTTTCATCTGTGGAGCCGAATATATGAGTACCTACGTCATCGTCGAAGAGCTGGGCGACTGGCCCTGCCATGCCGATTATCTGCTGACCGCCCGCACCTACCTGCAACACGGGGTGCCCACCACCGGCGGCCGCCCCCGCATCATCAACCTCTGCCGCAATCTGGAACACCTGAGCGCCGGCTACTACTGCTCGCTGTTGGCCCAGGCCCGCGGCCACCACTGTCTGCCGGGTTTGCAGGCCATCAGCCAGCTGCAACCCCAGCAGCCACCGGCCAAGCTGTGGCGAAAATTGCAGGGGTGGCTTGCCCAGCAGAGCGAGGGCCGAATCCGAGTGCGCGCCATTTTCGGTCAGTGCGAACAGAGCGAGCTGGCGGGGCTGGCCCGCTACTACTACGGCCTCAGCCAGCTGCCGCTGCAGGAGCTGACCCTCAAGCGCGGCCGCCACGGCTGGTCGGTGCGCCAGCAGCAGAGCCTGTCACCGCTGGAGCTGAGCTCGAGCGAGAAAGAGTTGATGCTGCACCACGCCCAGGCACTGGTGGGCACCGGCGACGAGGAGCAGGCGCCGCCGCTCTACCAGCTCGCCATTCTGGTCGACCCCAACGACGGCCGCGCCAGCAGCGATGCAGTGGCGCTGGAGCGCTTTATCAATGCGGCCGCGGCGCAGGGGATCCGGGCCGAAATTCTGGCGCCGTCAGCCATCGAGCGGCTGCCGGAGTTCGACACCCTCTGGCTGCGCTCCGAGACGGCGGTCGGCCACTACACCTTCGAATTTGCCCGCCGCGCCGAGCAGCTCAAGATGCCGGTGATCGACAGCTCCCGCGCCATCCTCGCCTGCAGCAACAAGCTCTATCTCTACGAGCTGATGGTGCGCAGCGGCGTGCCCATGCCGCCCACCATGGTGGTGACCCGCCGCGGCCGCCACCATGTCGACGAGCTGGTACAGCGGCTCGGCCTGCCGCTGATGGTGAAGGTGCCCGACGGGGCGCAGGGACGGGATCTGGCCATGGCCAGCGACGAGCAGCAGCTGGCTCGCCTGCTGGACGAGGGGCTGGGGAGATCCGCCCTGCTGCTGGTGCAGAGCCGGATCCCCGCCGAGTTCGACTGGCGCATCGGCTTTCTCGATGGATCTCCGCTGTTTGCCTGCCGCCGTTTCCGCCCCGAGCCCGGCAACCGCATCCGCCGCCGCAAGCACCCTCTCGACATGAGCCGGATCGAGGCGCTGCCACTGAACGAAGTGCCAGAACGGGTGCTGCAAACTGCCCGCCGTGCGGTGCATCAGCTCGGCAACGGCCTGTTCGGGGTCGACCTGCGCCAGCAGGGGCGCGACTGCGTGCTGCTGGAAATCATCGACAATCCCTGGATACGTGGCGATATTGAGGACAGAGAGGCAAAGGACCTCTACGAGCGCCTCGCCCGCGCCTTCCGCCAGCGGCTGGAGAACCGGGGGCAGAGCGCGGCCGGATAACAACAAGCATCGATTGCAGAGGTGGATATGATGACGACTGATTGGTGGGACATTGCTCCCCTTGGCTGGGAGAACATCCTGGTCTGTCTGGTGTGCGGCACTCTGGTAGGGCTGGAGCGCCAGCTGCGCGGCAAGCCGGTCGGCATCCGCACCTCCTCGCTCATCATCCTCGGCACCTACTGCTTTCTCGCCATCGGCGCCGCCCTCAGCCCCCAGAGCGCCGATCAGGCACGGGTGCTGGGCCAGCTCATCACTGGCATCGGCTTTCTCGGTGCCGGGGTGATGATGACCCGGGATGGTCAGGTACTGGGGGTCACCTCCGCCGCTACCGTCTGGATGCTGGCCGCCCTCGGCGCCCTCATCGGCATGCAGATGCTCCATCAGGCGCTGCTGCTCACCGGCGTCACCCTCTCCATTCTGGTCGGTGTCGACTATCTGGAGACCAGCTTCAAGAGCCTGCGCCGCGGGGTGCACAACCGGCTGGAGAGCTGGCGCAATGGCAACGGCAATGGTCACCCGCCAGCCGCTCCCCGCCCGGATGAGCTGGGCAGCGGCATCGAGAAGTAGAACGACACCGCGACGGGTATCGCCATGAAAAAGGGCTCCGCTATGGAGCCCTTTGCATTGGATCGTGGTCGCGCTATTGCAGCAACAGGAAGCGACCAGTGAGAGGTGGCAACTCCACCGTTACGCTGCTGCCGCCAATGGCCAGGCTCTCGCCGCTCTGCAGATCCACCAGCGCACTGCCGCTGCGCAATTTGCCGACCGGCAGTGCATAGCTCTGGGGCGTGTTCGAGACGTTGAGCAGGTAGACGATCTGCTCTGCTGCCGTCTCCTTGATGTCGCCATAGAGGCTCCCCTCGGCCACCAGCTTGACCCGCTCCCCCTGATAGAGGGCGGGGTGGGCGGCGCGCAGGGCCAGCAGCTGACTGAGCCACAGCTTGAGCTCTGCCTGCTCGCTGCCCGGTACAAAGCCGGTGACACCGGGCACCTTGCCGTCGCTGCGGGCCACATGATCGTCGCACAGTCCCAACGCCGCGCAGTCACCACCCACCTTGGCGGCAAAGCCCGGCACCTCGTCGCCAAACTCCTCGCCGTAGTAGAGAGTGATGGGGCCGGAGCGGGCAGCGAGGAAGCTGAAGGCGGCCTTGTGGCGCTGCCAGTACTCCGCCGGATTGAAGTGGCCTCGCTCCAGCAGATCGCCGAAACGCACCAGATCGTGGTTGCCCAGCATCAGGTTCGGCATGGCGTGTTTCGGGTAGTTCTCCACCTTGTTCCAGCTGGCGTCTAGCACGCTGGCCCCCTGCCCGCCCTTGCCGGACTCCTCCACCGCCAGCGCCTGTACGATGCCGTAGCGCAGCGGGAAATCGAACGCCGACGAGAGCGCCGGATTGTCGCTGCTGCCGTAAGCCTGGGCGCGGATCTCGTCGGCCCCCTTCCACACCTCGCCCACCATATAGCCGAGGGTGCCCCACTGCTGACCGGCCGCCTTGCGCGCCGCGCTGGCCTGCGCCACCTCGCGGCGAATGGCGCGCCACTCATCGAGGCTCAGCTGATAGGCCTGATCGAGGCGCCAGCCGTCGATGCCGTACTGCTCGACCCAGTAGCGGGCCACCTCCTTGAAGTAGGCGAGACTCTGGGGCTGGCTGTAATCCACCAGCTGACCCGGATAACCGGCACCGCCGCTCTTGAGGGCGGGCAGCAAGCCGGCCGGTGAAGGCTTGCTCACCCCCACCTTGTTGACGTGGCCAAACACCCCATCGAGGAAGACGTAGAGGCCGCGCTGGTGCGCCCCGTCCACCAGCTTTTTCAGCTGGGCATTGCTGCCGAAGTTGGGATCGACGTTGAAGAAGTCGCAGGCGAAGTAGCCGGTGGCATCGAGCTTGTCATCACCCCCTTGCCCTGCGCAGGAGTCGAACACGGGGGTGAGCCAGATGGCATTGACGTTGAGGCTCTTGATGTGGTCGAGGCTGTCGATGATCCCCTGCAGATCACCGTTGTGGCGGGAGGGGCCGTAGCCGACGCCGTAGTTGGCACTGCCGTCACCATCGACGAAAGACTCCACCATCACCTGATAGATGCGCAGATTGCAGGCGGGTTGCTCATCGCCGTAGCAGGCCCGACTGGCCGTGGCGACCGGAGGGTGAGTAACCGGCGGATTGACGACGGGAGGCGTACTCCCCCCGCCAGAACTTCCACTGCCGCCGCAGGCGGCGAGTAACAGGGCGGCCCCGATGAGGCCGCCATAACGCAACGTTCCCTGTTTCATTGTCATGTTCCCGCTGTGAGTACAAGTGTCTGAATGCACCTGCTTTTCGCCATGATAGCGAGCGCTCGCAGAGGGGTCTGTGACTGAAAACGTTACCCGCTCGTCTTGCTCAGAGCACGCCGTCGGAGGCAAAGCGGTAGTTAACCGAGATCCAGTAGGCACGCCCCGGCTCGGGAATGCGGCCGCTCTGCTCATAGCCCAACCCGGCCTGACTGCTGTGCACCGACTTGGAGAGGTGCTCGTAGTAGAAGGTGTCGAACAGGTTGTCTACCCCGGCCGAGAGCTGCCACCCCTTGGCAAACTGCCAGGCGCCGCTCAGGTTCATGGTGAAGAAGCCCGGAGTCTCCCCCTGATCCTGACCCGCAACGGTACCGGACCAGAGATCTACCCGATCCTGCGCCGCCACGGCGCGCCCCAGCAGGGTGAAGCTCAGCGCTTCGTCCGGCTGCCAGCCCAGCGCCAGCTTGCCATCGAGGGGCGGCATCTGGGCCAGCGGTTTGTTGTCGCTCTGGTTTTCGCCGTAGACCACCGCCAGACCACCATCGAGACGCCACTGCTCGGCAAACTGCCAGCGCCCCTCCAGCTCGCCGCCCCGGGTCTGGGCATCGATATTGCGCACCTGGTTCGACTTGCTGTTGTAGAGCAGGTAATCCTTGATGTTGGCGCTAAAGAGGGAGAGGGTCAGATCCAGCTCGCGGCTGCGCAGAGCCAGCCCTGCGTCCCACTGGCGGCTGCGCTCCGGGTTGAGGGTGAACGGAGTGCTGTCCTTGTTGCGCTCCCAGTAGTCCGGCGCCCGCTCTGCCTGTCCCCACGCCAGATAGCTGAACCAGCGGGGCGACCACTGGTACTCATAGCGACCAAAACCGCTGTCGAGGTGCTCGGTCTCGCTGTAGAGGGTCTGATCACCCGCACCATAACGGGTTGTCTCGACCCGATCCTGACGATACCCCCCCTTGTAGCTGTGGGCCCCCTGCTGGCGCCCCAGCTCGGCAAAACCGCCCTGCTGCTCGAAACGCAGGGTGCGCTGACGTGGCTTGTCTGCATAATCCAGATCCTTGCGAAATCTGTGTTGATCCCGGTTGCTGTCGAACCCGGCGGTCAGCAGCCAGTCGGCAGGCAGGGCGATGTCGTTGGCCCAGCGCCCGCCGGTGTTGCGGCGATCCGGGTTGGAGAGCATCTTCATGCCGCTGTTTTGCCGCAGGCTGAAGTTGTCCATGATGTGGTCGATGTAGTTGTCCCACAGGGTCAGCTCGCTGCGCTGCCAGTGAGTGGTGATCTCCTCCTGCTTGAGCTTCAGCCCGAAGGATTCGCGATCAAACATGGGGCCATCCATGGTGCGGTCCGCATAGGCGGCGCGGGCATTGCTGCGCTCGGCGGTGAGTTCCAACCAGGTGTGCTCCCCCGGCGTCCAGCCCAGCTGGGCGGTGCCGTTCTCGCGGCGATAGAAGGATCGCACCTTGTTGCCATGGCCATCGCGGTAATCATCGCTGTCGGAGTGGGTGAACTGACCGCGCAGATAACCATCGGTCGAGCCTGCCGTCATGTCGACCATCTGGTCATCGCGGCCGAAGCTGCCAAAGAGGGCTGAGGCGTCGCTCTTGAAGCCCGGCGCCATAAACTCGGGTTTGTCCCGCTCAAACAGCACAGTTCCCGCCAGGGTGGCCCCCTGCTCGAGGGATTGCGGCCCTTTCAGCACCCGGATCCGGTCAAAGGATTGGGGGAACACATAGGCGGTGGGCGGGTCCATGCGGCCGCCACAACCACCGGCCAGCATGCCGCCATCCATCTGCACGTTGAGGCGGGACATCCCCATCCCCCGCAGCACGGGATCACCGCCCAGCCCCCCCTTGCGCACCATGCTCATGCCGGTGACGTTTTTGAGATAACCGGCACCATCAGCCGCCGGCATGGGAGAGCCGGGTTTCTTGGGATCGAGCGTCACCTCCAGGGTGCTGGCGGGGCGACTCGCCACGACCACCATGGTTTCCGGTTGCTGAATCTGCTCCTGCCCGGCAGCGCCGTGACAGGCCAACCCTCCCACCAGCAGGGCAAGAGGAGTGCGCATATGACAAGCCATACATTTTCCTTATGTATTTGTTTGTTATGTTTTTTTCATCTTGCCAGCCAAACCTTTCAGCAAGGGAAAGGTTTGACCTCTGGTCGCAAAAAAGGCCTGCTGCATGAGTGCGGCAAGCCTTGATCAGACGAAACAAAGCCAGGTTGGCAAAATGTTGCGCTGTTTTTACCCAATTTGATTCAGGAAGGCAAACGCCCAAACATTCCAGCAACAGGAATCTGGCGTTGGCTCACAAAAAGCAGGGATTAGCGGAAGGCTTCCCGCTCGTCCATCGGCATGATGAGGTGATAGACCTCATGGGCGGATAGCGTGCAGCCGACAGGCCACTCCAGCTGGTGGTGGCGGTTGATGAAGACCCGGGCGCAATGACGCTCCGTCTCCAGCGCAGCAAACAGCGGCTGACCTCGCCACGGGGTCAGATCCAGCACGCCTGTTGTGCCATCCGACAACACCAGAAACAGGCGCCATCCCTGCAAATAGTCGACATCGATAAAGACCGGCATCCTTCGGCTCCACCCAGATAATTCGCGGCAATTATAAATAGCTGTCATGACCCCATTAGCGTGCCGGCTCACACTTCCGGCAGCAGGTTATGCTGTGTGCAATGGCGGTCTGATGTCACACTTTTGCATAAGCAGCACGCAATTTATCTCTTTTACCGCGATCCGCGCGCAACCTTCTCCCCATCTCCTTGTCATATCTCCCGACAAAACAAAAAAAGCATCTGTGGACAGATGCTTACAGGCTCAATCAGGAACAACCATGACAACTCTGAAACAGCGGCTAGGCCCGTTCTGGCCTTTTGCCGTCTTCTGTGCGCTTGCCCTTGGCTCTCTGACTCTCAGCCGTATTGCGCTGGGGATTTGGCAACTGGAACGGGTCGATGCCGTCGCCGGCTGGCAGGAGATGCTGCTGCAAGGGATCCGGGTCGATTTCGCCACAATCTGCTGGCTCTGGGGTGTCCCGGCCATGTTTACCCTGCTGCTGGCCGGGCCTCACGCCATCGGTCGGGGCTGGATGCAGCTGATGCGCGTCTGGCTGACCGTCGGGCTCTGGCTGATGCTCTTCCTCGAGATCTCCACCCCCTCGTTTGTCACCGAATATGGCGTGCGCCCCAATCGCCTCTATGTGGAGTACCTCATCTATCCGAAAGAGGTGCTCTCCATGCTGTGGGCGGGCCGCAAAGCCGAGCTGTTGCTGGCGGTGGTTTTCAGTGGCGCCGTGCTGACCGGAGGCTGGTGGCTGAGTGGCCGTCTGCTGCGCGATCTCACCTTCCCGCGCTGGTACTGGCGGCCCGCCTTCGCCCTGCTCATTCTGGCCATAGGTTTTCTCGGTGCCCGCTCCAGCCTGGGCCATCGCGCCCTGAACCCGGCCATGGTCGCCTTTGCCGATGACCCGCTGGTCAATGCTCTGACCGTCAACTCCGCCTACTCCCTCTTCTTTGCCATCAAGCAAATGGGAGACGAAGAGGATGCCAGCCAGTTTTACGGCAAGATGACTGACAAGCAGATCATCGAGATTGTGCGTCAAGAGAGTGGCCGGGCCGCCCATGAGTTCAGCTCCGACACCTTGCCAAGCCAGACCTTCAACGAAGCCAGCTACGGCGGCAAACCGAAGAATCTGGTGATCCTGCTGCAGGAGAGCCTGGGCGCCCAGTTCGTCGGCTCCCTCGGCGGCCTGCCACTCACCCCCAACATCGATGCTCTGTCGAAAGAGGGTTGGGCGTTCGAGCAGCTATACGCCACCGGCACCCGCTCGGTGCGTGGTATCGAGGCGGTACTGACCGGCTTCACGCCGACCCCGGCACAGGCCGTGGTCAAACTCGGCAAGAGCCAGACCAACTTCTTCACCATCGCGGATTTGCTTAAGCAGCGAGGTTACGACACCAGCTTTATCTACGGCGGCGAGAGCCACTTCGACAACATGCGCAGCTTCTTCCTCGGCAATGGCTTCACCACCATCGTCGAGCAGAAGGATTTTGACAATCCGGTGTTCAAGGGTTCATGGGGCGCCTCCGACGAGGACCTGATGGCCAAGGCTGACGAAACCTTCAGAGGGCTGCACAAACAGGGCAAACCCTTCTTCAGTCTGGTATTCAGCTCCAGCAACCACGATCCGTTCGAATTTCCCGACAATCGCATCGCCCTCTATGAGCAGCCCAAGCAGACTCGCAACAACGCGGCCAAGTATGCGGATTACGCCATCGGCGAGTTCTTCAAAAAGGCGAGAAATTCAGAGTACTGGAAAGACACGCTGTTTCTGGTCATCGCCGACCACGACAGCCGGGTCAGTGGCGCCAGTCTGGTGCCCATTCCCCGCTTCCATATCCCGGGGGTTATCGTGGGCGAGGGCATAGCGCCGAAGAAAGATCCGCGCATCGTCAGCCAGATCGACATGGCACCGACCCTGCTCTCCCTGATGGGGATCAGTGCCGACTATCCGATGCTCGGCAAGGATCTCACCCGCATGCCAGCCGACTGGCTGGGGCGCGCCATCATGCAGTACGACAAGAACTTTGCCCTGATGCGCGGTCAGGATGTGGTGATCCTGCAACCGGAGCGTCCGGCTGAGGGGTATCGTTATGACGACGCCACCGAAACACTGACGCCGGTGGCACAACCAGCCGCCATGAAAGAGGCGACGCTGGGGCTGGCGCTCTGGGGCAGCCTGGCTTATCAGAAGGGGCTCTACCGGACGGCTAAAGATGAGCGAACCGCCGCTGCCGAACAGGCGCCATCAACCAGCGCAACCCGATAGAAAAAAACCGCCGAAAGGCGGTTTTTTCACACTGGCATTATGGCTGGGGGAAACAGGGCAGCGAGCGGCTGAACCTGTGCTCGAACACCAGCGAGGTCTCGAGATGCACCACCTCTTCGCGGGAGGTGAAGTGATCGAAGACAAAGTTGCGCAGGTGTTCGGTATCGGCCACGCAGAGGTGCACCAGGAAATCATCCTTGCCGCCCATGTGGAACAGGCTGATCACCTCGGGCAGCACCAGAATGGCATCGCGAAAATCGTCGATGATCTGGCGGCTGTGACGGGCCAGTTGCAGGGATACCATAGCCTGAATGTGACCACCGAGGGCCTGATAATCGACCTCGCAGTGCGCCCCTTTGAGCACCCCGTCCTGTTGCAGCTTGCGTACCCGTTCCAGACAGGTGGAGGGAGCAACCCCCACCAGCGCGGCCAGATCCTTGTTGGTCATGCCTGCATCCCGAAACAGATGGGCCAGGATATCCAAATCCAGTTGATCCAGATTTCTCATCTTCACTCCTCTAACCGCTCAATTTTTTAGACTCTGCCCGTAAACCGGGCCAAACACAACGGCCATTGACATCCCCCCCGCCCTGCCTATGCTTGGCGCCATTCGCCGGGCTCGGTAAACCGGCCACCATACGAGGATCCGCCATGCACCCGTTTCATCCCTTCTGGAGCCTGGAGCTTCCCCGCGTCGATGGTCAGCTGCTGCTGACCCCCTGTCCGGGCACCCAGCAGGTGCCGCTGACTCTCGCCCTTGACCAGCTGCGACTGGCCGGGGCCCACGCCGTCATCACCCTGATGACTGACGCCGAACTGGCCCGCTTCGACCTCGCCCACCTTGGTGTGCAGGTCGAACGGGAGGGAATGCGCTGGTTCCACCTTCCCATCGAAGATGATCAGGCCCCCGACTCCTGTTTCGAGCAGAGCTGGCTGCAACTTCTGCCCCGGCTGACCGAGCTGCTGCGCGATGGCAAACATCTGGTCATCCACTGCAAGGGGGGAAGCGGTCGCACCGGACTGCTGGCCGCCCTTCTGCTGATCTCCCTTGGCCGGCCCCTTGACGAGGCGATGGCCACCGTCAAGGCCCACAGACCCAAGGCATTCACTCTGGATACCCACCGCCACTGGCTGCAGCAGCAGGCCGATCGACTGGAGCACAACGCCTGAACTACTTGCCGCTCTGGTCGTAGGTAAAGACCTTGCCGATATCCTCCACCCTGTAGCTGGTGAGCTGATAGACGTAGTAGTTGAGCCAGTTGGAGAACAGCAGATGGCCGTGGCTGCGCCAGCTGGCGCGCGGGGTCTGGCTAGGGTCGTTGTTCGGGTAGTAGTTGACCGGGATGATGGGGTCGAGCCCCGCAGCCAGATCCCGGCGATATTCACCGTCAAGGGTCAACGCATCGTACTCGGGATGGCCGGTCACGAAGACCTGACGACAATCCTTGGTGGCCGCCAGATAGACTCCCGCCTCTGCTGATTCAGCGAAAATCTGCAGATCGGTGTGAGCGCGGATCAGGTCGCCGTCGAACGCCGCATAGCGGGAGTGAGGCGCGACAAACTCGTCATCAAAGCCGCGCAGCAGCGGCTCGTGCTCGTCGAGGCGGTGGTGGTGATAAACGCCGGAGAGCTTCTCACCCCGGGTCTGCTTCTCCATGCCATACAGGGCTTTCAGCGCCGCCTGCACTGCCCAGCAGAGGAACAGAGTGGAGGTCACATGCTGATGGGACCACTCGATGATCTCGACGATGCGCGGCCAGTAAACCACCTCCTCGAACTCCACCAGCCCGAGCGGCGCCCCGGTGATGATCATGCCGTCATAGTTGTTGCCACGCACCTGCTCGAAGTCGTGATAGAAGTTCTCAAGATGCGCCTGCGGCGTGTTCTTCGACTCCCGATCGTCGATGCGCAGCAGATCCACATCCACCTGTAGCGGCGAGTTGGAGAGCATCCGCATCAGCTGGATCTCGGTCTCAATCTTCTTGGGCATCAAATTGAGGATCAACACCCGCAGCGGGCGGATGTTCTGGGTGACGGCCCGTGATTCCGTCATCACGAAGATGTTCTCCTGCCCCAGCACTTCGGCGGCGGGTAACTGGTCCGGGATCTTGATCGGCATGCTTACTCCCTGTACTGCATCGGTAAATATGTCTGGACATCCAGAAGCCTATAATAAAGCGTTCACCCTGTCATCAGATACCTTTTGTATTCACCCTCGCCTTTGACTAGCATACGGCTCAGTATCTCCCCTGCATCCAAGATAATGACCGGTATCAAGATTTCCGTAGATCGACTGCAAGTCGGCAACTATGTATCCCTGCCACTGGGGTGGCGCGAACACCCGTTCCTGTTTTCCAGCTTCAAAATCAAGAATGAAGAAGAGATCGAACTGATCCGTCGCCTGGGCCTCAAACTGGTGACCATCATTCCCGACAAGAGCGATGTACCGCCCAAGCCTCTCGAGCAGGCACATGCCGTCACCCAGCAATCGGAAAACGCCGATGCAGCCCAGCGTCAGGCCCAGATGCAGCAGGAGAAGGATCGCCGCATCGAGCAGTTGCAGCTCTATCGCCGCAATTTGCAGCAGTGCGAAAAGCAGTTCCAGCAGTCGCTGGCGCAGGTGCGCAGCGTAATGAGCAAGATCCAGTCACGCCCCCTCAATGCCATCGGCGAGGCGCAGGACCTGGTCAACGCCATGACCGAGCAGTTGCTCTCGGTAGACGAGATGGTGCTCCATCTCGTCTCTGACGGCGAGGATGGCAACAACCTCTACTTCCACTCCCTCAATGTGAGCGTGCTCAGCATGCTGCTGGCCAAGGAGTGCTGCATGACGGCCGACGAGATCCGCCAGGTTGGCATGGGAGCCCTGTTCCACGACATCGGCAAGCTGAAGATCCCGAGCCAGATCCTGCGCAAGACCGAGCCGCTGACCAAGCCGGAGCAAAACCTGATGGCCCAGCACCCGCGCTACGGGCTGGACCTGCTCAATCTGGCCAAGGATTTCCCGGCCGAAGCGAAGGGCATAGTGCTGCACCACCACGAATATCTGGATGGCAGCGGGCCGGAGGGGCTCAAGAAGGGGCAGCTCGATCCGCTGACCCAGATGGTCTCCCTCATCAACGAATACGATAACCTCTGCCATATGCAGGCCAAGGTGCCCTACTCGGCCCTGAGCGGTCTCTACAAGCAGCGCAAGGCCCAGTTCAATCCGGAGTACCTCAGCATGCTGATCCGGCTGATGGGGATCTACCCGCCCGGCAGCGTGGTGCAGCTCTCCAACGGTCAAGTCGGGCTGGTGATGTCGGTCAACGCCTCCCGCCTGCTCTACCCCTCGGTGCTGGTGTACGATCCACGCATCCCGCGCCAGGAGGCGGCCATCATCGACCTGCAGCAGGCCGAGCTCTCCATCGCCAAGGTGATCCATCCCAAGCGGTTGCCGCCAGCGGTGTTCGAGTACCTCAATCCGCGCACCCGGATCAGCTACTACTTCGAGCACAACAAGCCCTGATCCCCGCAGGCCAGTAGCCCTCTCTTTTCCCCGTTTCAGCACAAGGAGCCCGTCATGCGTATCGAGATCATCAGCACCGGAGACGAGATAGTGACGGGTCTGGTGGTGGATACCAATGCCGCCTGGCTCAGCGCCCTGCTGCTGGAACAGGGCTGGCAGGTGCGCCGCCGCCTGACGGTGGGGGACAACCTCGCCGACCTGAAAAGCGTGCTGCAAGAGAGCGCCAGCCGTGCCGAGGTGGTGCTGGTGTGTGGCGGACTCGGCCCCACTGCCGACGATCTCACCGCCCAGGCGGCAGCCGAAGCCTTCGGCCAGCCGCTCACCCTGTTTCCTGACTGGCTCGCCACCATCGAAGCACGCTACGCCAGCCGGGGCCGCACCATGCCCACCAGCAATGCCAAGCAGGCCTGGCTGCCGCAGGCTTGCGAGATCCTCGACAATCCGGTCGGTACCGCCTGCGGTTTTGTGGTTGCTCACCCGGCCAGCCACGGCCTGAGCTGGCTCTTCTTCACCCCGGGCGTCCCCTTCGAATTCAAACAGATGGTGTGCGAACAGATCTTGCCTCGCCTCAAGGTGCTGGCCGGCACCCAGACCGATACCGAGCTGCGCCGCTTCTACACCTTCGGCGTCTCGGAATCAGCCCTCAGCGATATGCTGGATGCGGCCCCTTGGCCCAGCGGGATCGAACTCGGTTACCGATCCGCTATGCCGCTTATCGAGCTGAAGCTCATCGGTCATGGTGCCAGCACGGCAGACATGGATGCAGCCGAAGCGCGACTGCTCGCCCCCATCGAGCCCTGGCTGGTCGGCAGAGGGGATCTCGAACCGGCGCAGCAGATCCTCACTCTGCTGGGAGAGAAACCACTCACTCTGTATGAATGTGAGAGCCGGGGGGCCTTGCTGGCCATGTGCCATGAACACGCTGTGCTGGAGGCCAGCTTTAGCAGCGCCTTGAGCTGCGAGCTTGCCCAGCTGACGGGCACTCCCCATGGAGTGAGTCTGACCATAGGCCAGGCTGGCCCGGACGGCGTGCCACTGCTGCTCTGCGCCGATGAAATCTCGTTCGGTCAGACCCTCAAGGTCAGCCACCCGGATCCCGAGAGCCGCCGCAAGATCCTCGCCTTCGCCGCCCTCGACATGCTGCGCCGCCATCTGCTGGGATTGCCGGTACTGGCCGATTACCTCACCCTGACCAGAACGGCCCGGCTCGGCGACTGACCAACGCTGAAAACCAATCCTGAATCTTCTGCGCCGCACAGGCTCGTTTCCATGATCCGGCATTGGGCCGGGTCATCTCCAATCAGCACTGTCATTTCTTACGATCCCGTCACCCATTTGCACTCAATCCATTGACCTTCCAGCAGAAATATCCAAATACTGCACACTCTTCGGCTCAGTGATTCGCTTTATCCATCATTGAGAGATTTAATGACAGTAGAGGGGCACTTCCCTCTCCCACCCAGCAAGGAGAGCCGGTGTTAAGCAAAGAGTGGCTGCTGCTATCAAGTGACATGGATCAGGTCTGCCTGCGCATCGCGCCGGGACTCACCAAACCTGTCACCGAACAGGATGTGCAGACTCTGCTGCTCGCCTCCAACTGCCGCCGCTACCAACCCCTGACGGAGGGGATCAAACAGTCGATCACCCTGCTCAACATGCTGCAAGGCAACCCTGCCGCCTCTGTCCCAACGACACCCATCCCCATCGCCAAGCGGCACGATGCCAAGGTGATGATTGTGGTCGAGAAAGACCGGATGAGTGCCAGCGCCCAGATCACCGCCGACTGGGGTGGCAAGTACCTGACCCTCGAACAGTTGCAAGAGGCGATCTCCATCAGCGAGGTGAAGCAGGGGGTCAGCGAGGCTCTGCTTGCTACCGCCATCCTCTCCGCCAAGGAAGCGGCCCCCGGCAGCATGCTGAAACTGGTCATCGCCCGCGGCCAGGCCGCCGTCAACGGCCAGGACACCCGCTACGAGCGGCTGGTGGAGACCCCTGCCGAACGTATTCTCAAACCTCAGGAGCTGGATCATGGCCGGGTCGACCTGAGGGATCTCGGCTCCATCGTCACCGTCAAGGCAGGTGCCCAGCTGATGCGCCGTCACCCGGCAACTCAGGGCGTCCCCGGCTTCACCGTGACCGGTCAGGAGCTCCCTGCCAAGCATGGCAAGGACAGCCCCATGAGTGCCGGAGAGGGCACCTTCTTCTCGCCCGATGACCCGGACCTGCTGATTGCAAGCCGCGCAGGTCTCCCCTGTCAGGAGAAGGCGGGAATGAAGGTGGATGAGGTGCTGAGCGTGAAGCGGGTGGATGCCCGCCACGGTCACATCACCTTCGAGGGGGGGCTCATCGTCAATGATGATGTCAATCCGGGCATGAAGATCTCGGTGAGCGGTGACATCGTCGTCGGCGGCTTTATCGAGGGAGGCTGGATTGAAGCGGGAGGCACCATCACGGTGCGTCACGGCATCATAGGTCGGCGCAATGAACAGGGCGAGTACCTCTGCCAGCTCAACGCGCAGGGGGAGATCCACGCCAACTACGCCCAATATGCCCAGCTGGAGGCCGGCGGCGATATCCAGATCCAGACCCAGCTCAGCCACTGCTACAGCCGCAGCGGTCAGGACATCAAGGTGGGTGACAGCGGGATGCGCAAAGGAAACCTGCTGGGAGGGCTCGCCATCGCCAACCGGCTTATCATCTCTCCCGTGCTCGGAGCATCGGCCGGCAACCATACCAAGCTGCAGATCCTCGGCGGCTACTTTACTCACAAGGAGCAGGAACATCAGCTCAAACAACAGCAACAGCTCTGTCAGGAGCAGCTCGACAAGATCAAGGAGTTGGTGATGCGGCTGGTGCAACTCCCCACTGAAAAACGCAATCCCGATACCCTGCGCAAGCTCAAACCAATCCGAGAGCGCCATCAGCAGGAGCTCCGCCAGCTGGAAGAGCAACTTGCCGCCAACCACGAAGAGCTGCAAAAGCTGATGGCAGAGATGGACATCATCGCCACCCAGCATCTCTTCCCCGGTATCGAGGTAGAGATGGCCCATCACCACAACCGGGTCGATATTGAACATGGCCCCATCCACTTCTGCATCAGGGAGGATCAACTTCAGATGATCCCCTATGAGGCGCATAAATAGGTCAAGCTGCCCCTATTCATATCAGTAGCGACCGTGATCCGGCCGCCGATTTTCGCTACACTCGCCACTTCCCAGGCCCCATTGGGCGGGCCGCCCAGACTCAGGTAGTGAATGATGTACAAGCTGATCGCATTGGATATGGATGGCACCCTGCTCAACCCGCAAGGCCAGATTACTCCCCGCACCCACGCCGCCATCACGGCTGCTCGTGCCAAAGGTGTCACCGTGGTACTGGCCTCTGGCCGGCCGCTGGAGGGGATGAGCCGTTATCTGGTCGAGCTCGGCCTCACCGGGGAGCATGACTATGTCATCTGCTACAACGGCGCTCTGGTACAGCAGGTTGCCGATCAGCGCATCATCCGCAGCCAGCTGCTGACCGGCAGCGATGCCAGCGCCGTCGCCAAACTGGCCGACGAGCTGGAGGTGAACGTACACGGTTTTTCCGTCACCAAGGGGCTTATCAGCCCGCGCGTCAGCCGTTACACCGAGCATGAATCCCGTCTTATCGGCATGCCCATCAATCTGATCGACTTCGCCACCCTGCCGGCCGACGAGCAGATCATGAAGGTGATGATGATCGACGAACCGCCCCAGCTCGCCCGCGCCATCGAGCGCCTGCCCGCAGAGCTCTATGAGCGCTACACAGTGGTGCAGAGCGCCCCCTTCTTCCTCGAATTTATGAACAAGCAGAGCAACAAGGGGACCGGGGTCGCCGCGCTGGCCGAGCATCTCGGCTTGGATGCATCTCAGGTGATCTGCGTGGGTGATGCCGGCAATGACCACCATATGATCGAATACGCAGGACTGGGTGTCGCCATGGGCAACGCCACCGACGAAATCAAGGCGCTGGCCCAGCACACAACCGCTCGCAACGATGAAGATGGCGTGGCTCAGGTGATTGAACAGTTCATCCTGAATGCCTGACGAATCAGCCCTAGATCATCAAGCTGAAAACAAAACGGGGAGGCTTCAAAGCCTCCCCGTTTTTATCTCTGTCTGCCACTCACTGAGTGGCCAGACACTGGGTATGGGAACCCGGTTGCAGATAGGGGATCAGCAGCGGCGCCATCCCCTTGAGCACCTGCACTGGCAGTGCGGAGGTGAACCGGAACTTGTCCGATTGGCTGCCCGGCACGTAAGCCGTCAGCGTGCCGAAGTGATCATCCCCCAGATAGAAGACGAAGGTCGCGGTACGGTTGCGAGCCTGCGAGCTGGTCACATTGCCATAGCGCCCGACCGTCTCGATCCGGTTGTCACCGGTCCCCGTCTTGCCACCCATTGCCAGCACGGTGCCATCCGGCATGGTAAAGGCGCCGGCAATCCGCTTCGCCGTCCCCCCTTCGACAACCTTGGAGAGTGCATTGCGCAGCGCTGTCGCCACCTCGGCCGGCAAGACGCGTGTCCCTTCGGTATGGGTCGGATCGAACTCGGTCTCGAAGGGGGTTCCTCTGGCAAACGAGAGATGCTCGATGCGCAGCGTCGGTACCCGGATACCGCCGTTCTGGATAATCCCCATCAACTCGGCCAAGGCTGCCGGACGATCGCCCGAGCTTCCCAACGCAGTCGCCAGCGACGGTACCAGATGGTCGAACGGATAGCCCAGCCGCGCCCAGCGCTGATGAATATCGAGGAAAGCCTCAACCTCCAGCATGGTGCGGATACGGCTGTCACGGGCGCTGCGGTGACGGGTCTTGAACAGCCAGCTGTAAACCTCCTGCCGCTCGTCACGGCTTGCCGCAACCGCATCGGCAAAAGTCGCCTTGTCGAACTCCTTGAGGTAGGAGAGCAGCCACAGCTCCAGCGGGTGCACCCGCGCGATATAGCCCTGATCCGGCAGTGAATACTTACCCGGACCGTAGCTGACATAGAGCTGCTCGATCCGTTTTCCACTCAGCTTCTCATTTGGCAGACGCTTGGCAAGGAATGCCGAGAAGGTCGCCAGATCTGCATCCGGCATCAGATAGCGGTGAACCGCCGCCAGACGCACAGCACTCGGCTTCAACCCATCCAGGAAGGTATCGAGCTGCTCATCGGCACTCTTGCCGTGATACTTGCGCCAGAAACGCAGCAGATAGGTTTGACCCTCCTTGTCGGCAAACTTGGCCAGATACTCCTGACGGCGCGGATCCTTGTCATCCTTGAGCAGCTGGGCGCGGTTCCCCTCCTTGTAGAGGCTATACCGCACAATGTCGCGCAACAGGCGGACAAACGGCAGGTTGATGGACTCGCGCAGCGCATCTCGGATCGCCGGGATACGGCCGTTATCCTCTTTACGGAAGTTGTTGAAGGTGTGCATGCCGCCACCGGTAAAGAAGCCTTCGCTGGGGCTCGCTGAGTATTGGCGATCCAGCGCTGCCTCCAGCATCGTGGGCAGGCTCTTGTCCTTCGCAGTCATCAGATAGGAGATGGCCCAACGGCTGAGGTTATCCTGAGAGGCATCAGCCAGTTTGCGCAGGCTCGCTGTCGGCATGTCTGCATAGTTGTCATGCAGCTCGGCCACTATCTCCAGATAGGTGGTCAGCACCCGCAGCTTGGCAGTGGAGCCCAGCTCGAGCTTGGATCCTTCGTTGATGTCGAACGGCTGATCGGTGTTGTCGGTCTGCACCCGCACCTTGAACCCTTCCGGCGACTTCTCGAACAGGGTGAAGCTGTAACGCACATCACCGGTCTTCTCGGGGGAAAGCAGGCGCTCACCAAACAGGCCGACCTGTGCCGCAAAAGCGGGGTCAGCCAGCTGTTGCAGATAGTGAGAAATCTCGTTCTGCAACGGCATATTGAGGCTGGTCTCGGCCGTCAGATCCATCCGGTCGAGATCGTAAAGCTGCACCCCGAGCTGCCGGCTCAGACGGGTACGAGCTACCTGCAACCCCTTGCTGTTATTGACCTTAGTGACAGCTGGAGATTGCAAAAAGTCGCGGAAAGTTACCTTGGCCTTGAGGGCTGCTTCCATCAGCGGAGGCGTAATCATCCCCTCCTGCACAAACAGGCGCAGATAGCTATCGGTCAGCGTTGCCAGCGCGCTCCGCCCCTGAGCCAGATAGTAGGAGGGACGACGGTGGGCGATCATCAAAGACACCACCTGACGCAGCGCCAGGCCCTGCTCCGCCAGCGAGGCGTTCTGGTTACGAGCAGGATCCAGCAGACGGTTTACATCCTCGACATTGGCGCCAAACCAAACCCATAGGCCATCACCCAACCCGTGCACCTCGCCGTAGCCGGGAGCTGCCGAGAGGGGCACCGAGTTGAGATAGGCCCAAGCCACCAGTTTGCGCGCTTCCAGCGTCTCTGGCCCAAGTCGGTAGGCTCGCACACTGGCAGATGCCATCTGGCGGATCTTCTCGGTGGGGGACATGGTCAAGCCGTCAGGAGAGTGACGATACTTCTCCACCTGGGTTGCCAGGGTACTGCCGCCAGCAGATTGATCCTGCATATCCAGCGCTTTGCCTACCTGAGAAACAGCCGCTTTGGCAAAGCGTGGCCAATCCACAGCCGGGTTGGCCAACGGCTCCTCATTGCTCAGCAGGTCGCGGTTCTCGATAAAGAGCAGCGACTGGATGATGAGCGGCGGGATCGAGGCAAAATCCGGATAGTGATGGGTCGGATACCGGAACTGGTAGAAAGGTTCGGCGCGGCAATCATAGAGCGACAGCCCGGCCTGAACCTTCTCGGTATAGGGGACAAAGAAGCCACGCTTGGCGTAGTCGTAGAGCGCATCGGAGAAATGCACCTGCTTGCTCACCTGATAGCCCCGTTGCAGCAGCCGTTCCTGCATCATTGGCAGTTGTACGTAGCCAAGTCGCTTGTCGAACGGCCCATCTTCAGGGAAAGCGATTTGCTTGCTCTGGCCGGGCTCAACCTGATAGGTAAGCTTGGCGGCATAGCGCGAGATCTCCTGAGATTGCAGCTTCGAGGTTTTCATCTCGTAGCCAACCAGAGCGATCACAGCCCCAAGACACGCGAGGAAGAGGAAACAAAACAGCCAGCGCCACCAGGAACGACGCTTGCGCTTGGGGTTCCCGTCCGTGGTCTGGACAGATGAATCTTGAGATGCCACTTGTGTCAAATCCGTCTGTTCTGATGCGCCCATAAAAAGCCCCACCATGGTTGCGCAATTTATTGTGTTTCAATCAAGCTTAGTCGTTTCAAGTCAATGGCTTGAAACTATTGACCGCTTTGCATTGATGGTAACAGGGCAACTCTGAAAAGGGGAGCCGATTGTTGCAGGAGTGGCAGAGATCAGAGCTGATAACAAAACACCGGCCAATGGCCGGTGTTGTTTAACAAGGTGAGCGAAGCATTACTTGTGGGAACTCATGCTCTTCAGCTTGGTGCTCAGCTCTTTACGCTCTTTGGAGAGCTCGGCGTTCTTGATGATGTGGTCATCAACACGCTCTTCATAGTCGGTACGCATGTTGGCGATGATGGCCTGCACTTCATCAATGCTCATACCCGGCTTGATATAGTCGCTCAGGTTATCGAGCAGCAGTACACGCTTCTGGTTGTCACGGATCTTCTTCTCGTTATCCGCAATTTCACGCTTGAGTTTGTTCTGGCGACGGGACATACGCACATATTCCAGTACATCGCTGAAGGTGGACTTGTTTACTTGTTCCATATCGATACCACTAGCTTAAGGTTGATAAAAACTGGCCAAGTTACACCTGGAACCCGGCAAACTCGGCGCGGGACAGGCAAACTCAAGATGCCCCTACTCTACCGAGTTATAAGCGAGATACAACCCTAATCGCGCACCACAAGCCAAAAGCAGACCAGTAAAAATGAACAAGCCGGATGGATTTTCATACGAAAAAGCCCGGTCTGATAACCGGGCTTTTGTGTCTATTCTGGCGTGCACCGCTGTGGCCAATCGGCAAATCGCCCATAGCAAAAAGGCCTTCCCAATCGGGAAGGCCTTCTATTTAGTGGCGGAGCGGACGGGACTCGAACCCGCGACCCCCGGCGTGACAGGCCGGTATTCTAACCGACTGAACTACCGCTCCGCATTCGGCTAGCTTATTGCTAATTAGGTGCCTGGCAGTGTCCTACTCTCGCATGGCGAATGCCACACTACCATCGGCGCTACCGCGTTTCACTTCTGAGTTCGGCATGGGATCAGGTGGTTCCACGGCGCTATTGCCGCCAGGCAAATTCTTAATCTAGAAAGCTGACGTGAATAACGAAATGCCTGTTGGCTTCGCTATCACTGAATTTGAGTAGTTCGTTCATTCGCTACAAGGCCCAGAACACTTCTTGGGTGTTGTATGGTTAAGCCTCACGGGTAATTAGTACGGGTTAGCTCAATGCATCGCTGCACTTACACACCCCGCCTATCAACGTTGTGGTCTCCAACGGCCCTTTAGGACCCTCAAGGGGTCAGGGATGACTCATCTCAGGGCTCGCTTCCCGCTTAGATGCTTTCAGCGGTTATCGATTCCGAACTTAGCTACCGGGCAGTGCCACTGGCGTGACAACCCGAACACCAGAGGTTCGTTCACTCCGGTCCTCTCGTACTAGGAGCAACTCCCTTCAATCATCCAACGCCCACGGCAGATAGGGACCGAACTGTCTCACGACGTTCTGAACCCAGCTCGCGTACCACTTTAAATGGCGAACAGCCATACCCTTGGGACCGACTTCAGCCCCAGGATGTGATGAGCCGACATCGAGGTGCCAAACACCGCCGTCGATATGAACTCTTGGGCGGTATCAGCCTGTTATCCCCGGAGTACCTTTTATCCGTTGAGCGATGGCCCTTCCATTCAGAACCACCGGATCACTATGACCTACTTTCGTACCTGCTCGACCTGTCCGTCTCGCAGTTAAGCTGGCTTATGCCATTGCACTAACCTCCTGATGTCCGACCAGGATTAGCCAACCTTCGTGCTCCTCCGTTACTCTTTGGGAGGAGACCGCCCCAGTCAAACTACCCACCAGGCACTGTCCGCGAGCCCGATTCAGGGCCCTGCGTTAGAACATCAAACATACAAGGGTGGTATTTCAAGGACGGCTCCAGCGCAACTGGCGTCACGCCTTCAAAGCCTCCCACC